>CANQXN010000008.1 GCA_947627815.1 uncultured Clostridia bacterium
TTTGACGCTGGCGGGTTACGATTACCGCGCCGGGAGCCACGCGCCTGTGAGAGCCACCGAGGCCACCGTAGTCGAGCGCATCCCGCCCCGCCTGGCCCTGCGCCAGAACGCCGCGCTGGAGCTGCCTCATGTTCTGATGCTCTGTGACAGCAAGCGCCTCGGCGTCTCCCCCTTTGAAAGGCTCGCCGCCGTCAAAGACAGCTTGCCCTGTCTCTATGACTTTGATTTGATGTTGGGCGGCGGTCATATCGCCGGCTATCTCATCGACGCCGCCACGGCGGAAGACATTGCCAACCTCTTTGACACCGACAAGAACCCCGACCCCTTCCTCATCGCGGTGGGGGACGGCAACCACTCGCTGGCCGCCGCCAAAGCGCACGCCGAAACAGGCGGCGTCCTTGCGCAAAAAGCTCTCGTGGAGCTTACCGACATTCACGACGATTCATTGGAATTTGAACCGATCTATCGGATCCTCAGAGGAACGACGCCGGAGGAAATCCTCGAAGCGGCAAGCAATATTGTTTCACAAGATAGTTCTTTCTGCCACGATATCCGCATGATTTCCCGTCAAATGGAAACGCCGCTGCCCCTGAAAAAGAACGCCTCCCTGCCCGTCACCGACTTGCAGCGGTTTTTAGACGCTTTTCTGGCACAACACCCTTCTATTGCCATCGATTACATTCACGGCGAAGAGACCTTGCGCCACATGGCCGAGGCGCCGGACGCCGTGGGCTTTCTCTTTGAGGGAATGCGCAAAGAAGACCTCTTCCCGGCGGTAGCCGCCGACGGCGCTTTGGTGCGCAAGACCTTTTCCATGGGTGAAGCCGCCGACAAGCGCTATTATCTCGAAGCGCGGAAAATCAAGGACTGAATACAAGCGGATTTTCCTTGCCAAAAGGAAGACCCATGGTAAAATAAAAAGGCGGAAGCCGCCTGTATCTGTTTCGCTGATGTTTTATAAAAATTCAATCTTTTTTAAGAGGAGTATCCTATGAGTGAATTTTCTCACATTCTCAAAGACCAGATCGACGAAGTGTGCGCCAAACTGCACGCCATGAAACGGGACGATCTCGCCCTGCTTTTTACCAAGTGCTATCCCAACACCCTTGAGACGACCACCAAGCTTTTGGACGACGGCTCCGCTTTTGTCATCACCGGCGACATTCACGCCATGTGGCTGCGGGACAGCGCCGCGCAGGTGCATCACTATCTGCCGGTCGCGGCGCACAACGAAGAGCTTGCCGACATCATCGAAAAAATGATCAAGCGCTACTCTGTTTATGTGCCAAAGGATCCCTATGCCAACGCCTTCAACGAATGCGACAATGACCGAGGTCACAAGGACGACATCACCTTCCGCTCTCCCTGGGTCTGGGAGAGAAAATACGAAGTGGACTCCCTTTGCTCGGTGATTTTTATTGCCTATAAGTTCTGGAAAAAAACCGGGCGCACCGGGCATCTGGACGAGGCGTACCGCAAGACTTTGAATGTCATTCTCGATCTCTGGGAGACCGAGCTTTACCACGCCGAAAAGTCCCCCTATACCTTTGAGCGCCAAAACTGCCGCGCCTCCGACACCATGACCCGGGGCGGCCACGGGGAACCCGTGGGCTATACCGGCATGACCTGGTCGGCCTTCCGCCCCTCGGACGACGCCTGCCAATACAACTACCTGATCCCCTCCCAGATGTACGCCGTGGTGGTGCTTGGGTATCTTTCCGAAATCGCCCGGGACATCTATCATGACGAAGCGCTGGCCGCCCGCGCCATGGCGCTGAAAGAAAGCATCGATCAGGGCATTCAAAAATACGGCATCGTCGAGCACCCCAAATACGGCAAAATCTACGCCTACGAAACCGACGGCCTCGGCCACTACAACCTGATGGACGACGCCAATGTGCCTTCCCTGCTCTCGGCGCCTTATCTCGGCTATTGCGCCGCCGACGATCCCATTTATCAGAACACGAGAAAATTCATCCTGTCAGAAGACAATCCCTACTATTTCGCCGGCAAGGTACTGCGCGGCATCGGCAGTCCCCACACCGACCCTGGCTATGTCTGGCCGATCTCTCTGGCGCTCCAGGGGCTGACCACCACCGATCCCGCCGAGGTGGAAGAAGTGCTTGCCATGCTGGTGGCTTCCCACGCCGGCACCTACTTCATGCACGAGAGCATCGACAAGGACAACGAATACCATTTCAGCCGTTCCTGGTTTGCCTGGGCCAACTCGATCTTCTCCGAACTTGTGCTGAAGTACGCGGGGTTTGAGATCTGACACCCCCCGCGCAAAGCCATTGAGAATTCCATCATGAAACACCGCCTTTTTCTCTTTCCTTTGCTGATCCTCGTCTGCTTGGCCTGCTTGGCGGGCTGCCGGAAGGAGGATCCCTCTTCGCAAGTGACATCCCAGACCGTGGCGCCGGCCGATTTTTCTTCGACACCGGCCGATCTTTCTTCGGCGCCCGCCACGGATACCTTCTCGCCGCCCGAATCCTCCGCTGCGCCGGAACCGCCGATCCCGCCGGACTATTTTGTACAGCAAGACGACGCGTTTTCCTGCGACGCCGTGGTGATTCCCGCAGCCTACAACGCCGGCATCGCCTATGATATTTATCCCTATATCAGCGGGCGCACGCTCTTCTTTTTCCTGCCCTGCACGCAGGATCTCTCCTGTGTGGTCTATGAAATGACCGATCAGGCGGGCCATCTTTTAGGCGGGCGCGCGGTGGATTTCGTCAGCGACCCCGACAGCACGACCAATCGGCTGGTACGCATGGGAACCACGACCTATACTGTCCGCGCACTACAATCCGACTGCCCCACCCTCTATCTTCAATTGGACGAACGCTACGGCACGCTCGCGGATGTGCAGAACGACAGCAACAAAGAGACCCGCGCTTACGGATCGATGCTTTTGGCGACCCGCCCCGACATCGCCGCCGCCATGGGCTGGCAGCCCTTCTATGAGAGCAGTGAAAACGACGACAGCCTGCCGGGGAGCATGTTCATCAAAGGACGCGGCAACTGGACCTGGACCACCGAAAAGAAGGGATACAATCTCAAACTCGAGAAGAAAGCCGATCTTTTGGGGCTGGGGAACGCTAAAAAATGGGCGCTCATCGCCAATGTCCCCGATTTCACCATGCTGCGCAATCCGCTGGCCTCCTATCTGGCCAAAAAAGCGGGCTTGCCGTATACCCCCTGCGGGGAGCAGGTCGACCTCTTCATCAACGGCAGATATTACGGGGCGTTTCTCCTCTCGGAACGGGTGGAAATCGACAGCGAACGCGTGGATATCCACGAACTGGAAAAGGACATCGAAGCCTTATCCTCCGACAAAGCCTATGGCCGCCAGGTGACGGAACGCCTGCGCTCGGAAGGTCTTTACGGCCTGCGACTCAAGTATTGGAGCGATGTACCCGACCCCGAGGACATCACCGGCGGTTATCTCATCGAAATGGAGATGGCGGAGCGCTATGACCCGGAGCCAAGCGGATTTGTCACCGCCCGTGGATTTTATTATGTGATCCAATCCCCCGAATATGTCAGCCGGGCGCAGTGCCTCTATATCGCTTCGCTGGTACAGGAGGCCGAAAACGCCATTTACAGCCAGGACGGCCGCAATCCCACCACCGGCAAATATTACACCGAGTACCTCGACTTAGACTCGGCGGTGAAAAAATTCCTGCTCGAAGAGCTTGCCAAAAACCACGATGCCGCTAAAACCAGCCAGTTTTTCTACAAACCGGCGGACAGCCAATCACAAAAGCTTTTCACGGGACCCGCCTGGGATTATGACATTGCCTTCGGCATCTCTTCCGAGACCACCAATCCCTTGGGTTGGTATGCCCTCAACAAGACCTATTACCGCGCCCTCGGCGCCCATGACGATTTTATGCGCCGGGCGGCCGAGCTTTATGACGAATGCTTTTACGGCGCCGTCAACGACTTTGTGGCAAACGAAATGGACGCCTGGGCTGAAAAGGTCAGCGCTTCCGTCACCATGAACGACCTGCGCTGGAAGAGCCTCGAAGGGCGGAGCTATTCCTTTTATCTCGACCGACTCAAAAGCTTCCTCACCCGCCGCAACCAATGGCTCCGGCAGGCGCTCTCTCCCTACTGGTAAGGCGGGAAGCACAAAACCCGATGCGATAGACAAAAACAGGCGGGAGCGTTTCGCTCCCGCCTGAATTTTTTACCAAATCGCTTTTCTTTGGCTTTTTCTGACATCGGCGCGGCCTGGCTTTCCGCGCCGTTTTTATGCCTTCTTTTCGGTTTCGCGCAGGAATTTCTGCCGATAGGCGCCGGCAAGCGCCGCGTAAAGATCGGGGGCTTTCCCTCCCACCGGGCGGCCGTTTAAGAAATCGGCGGCAGTACCGTGTACCGAGGAGGCCATCACCATGATTTCATCCGCCTCATACGCCTGCTCGAGCGTGAAGGGCGCCTCTATGACCGGGACATGCAGTTCGCGGCAAATGGCGATATAATGCATCCGCGTGATGCCGGGGAGAATCTTGTCAGACAAGGGAGCCGTCTGGAAAACGCCGTTTTTCAGAATGGCGATATTGGAATGAGACCCTTCTGTGACAAAGCCGTCCCGCACAAACACCGCCTCATCGCAGCCCGCTTCGCGGGCGGCCTGATTGGCGAGAATGTTGGGAATTAAGTTGATGGTTTTGATGTGGCAAAGGGTATAGCGGCGATCTTCCACCGAGAGAAGAGAAAAGCGCTTATCGCGGGGATCGGCCACTTCTTTCGGCCGGATCATCACCAAAAGATTCGGCGCCGCGCCGTCCGGAAAGGCGTGTCCTCGCGGGGCGCTGCCCCGGCTCAACTGCCAGTAGAGAGAGTAAGCGTCGCCGTCAAAGCGGGCGGCCAGATCATAAAAGAGCGCCTTCAGCTCTTCCTTGGTCTGAACAGGTTCGATCCGCAAAAGGCGGCAGGAATTGAAAAAGCGATTCAGGTGTTCCTCCAAGGCAAAAATAATCCCATTCCGGGCAAAGGCGGCTTCATAAACCCCGTCGCCAAAATACACCGCCCGGTCAGAGGCCGGCACCGTCAGTTCGTCCACCGGTGCAACGGTTCCGTTGTAATAGCCGACTGTTTTCATGTTTTTCCCCTCTTTCTCCCCCTGCGGGAGAATTTTTTATCTACAGGCGCAGGAAATCTATCGGTATCGTTTGTATTATTATATAGCAACCGTTCGCCAAATGCAAGAGCGGATACCGCCGTCGGCCGAAATTTTTTTCAAGCGGCGGGCCTTGATAACTTTTCTGAAAACGGTTGAAAAATCGGGTAAAATATGGTATAGTATAAGCATCGGATTCTATGACAAAAGCGGGGGGCTTATGACGCGCATCATTCCACTGGCGGTAAACGATATCATCCGCATGAAAAAAGCGCACCCCTGCGGCAGCAGTGATTTCCGCGTCCTTCGCATCGGATCGGATATTCGGATCGTTTGCCAAAAATGCGGGCGCGACATCACCGTCCCGCGCGAAAAGCTGGAAAAAAACATCAAAAGCGTCCAAAGCGCCGCGACAGCGGCGGGCGAAAACCATAGAGAACCGAAGGGAGAACCAAATGGATAACGCCAACGAAAGCAAAGCGTTTGAAGAGGCCGACAAAACCGCCGGACAAGCGCCCCAACGAAAAAAGAAAAAAGAAAAACAGCCGCCGGCGCCCGACAGCTTCCGGGGCAAGCTTTACGCCCGATGGGAAAAATTCAAGCAGTCGAAGTTCGGCCTTGCCTTACAGCGTCATTTTGCGAAGTACGGGTATCTCTATTGCTCTTTTATCATGCCGTCGGCGCTGTTCATGATGATTTTCATTGTGCAGGGGACCTATCCCATCAACAATAGCTCTGTGCTGGTACTCGACTTAAACGGACAGTATGTCTATTTCTTCGAGGCGCTGCGCAAAGCCATTTACGGCGACGCTTCCCTGCTCTATTCCTGGTGCGGCTCTTTGGGCAGTGAATTTCTCGGCGTCTATGCCTACTATCTGGCAAGTCCCTTGTCGTATCTGGTAGCCCTCTTCCCGGAAACCGCCATGACCGAGGCCATCATGGTCATTGAGCTTATCAAATGCGGGCTATGCGGACTCACCATGGCGCTCTACCTGAAAAAGACGCGCCCCCGCGCCAACGAGATGATCACCATCGCCATCGCCACCATGTACGCGCTCTGCGCCTTTGGCGTGGTCATGGCGCACAATACCATGTGGATCGACGCCTTGATCTGGCTACCGATGATCACTTTGGGAATCGAATCCCTCATCAATCGCGGCAGGTTTATTCTCCTCACGGCATCCTTGGCCATGTCGCTGCTTTCCAACTTCTATATCGGCTACATGACCTGCATCTATGTCTTTGTCTATTTCTTCTATTATTATTTCTTTGCCTCCCACCGCGCTTCCACCGCCTGCGTGGAAGTGAAGGCGCCAGGCGACAACAATTTTTACGGCGAGCGCTTCCACTTTATCAAGACCTTTGCCCGCATGGGGGGCGCCGCCGTCATTGCCGTTCTTCTTGCCGCGGTGATCATTCTGCCGACCGCCTATTCCCTCTCCTTGGGCAAAAGCGAATTTTCCACCACCGACTGGAGTTTCGTCCTTTTCCGCACAGACGCTTCCAAAAACCTCTTCTTTAAGATTACACCGCTTGACTTTATCACAAAGATGTTTATCGCTTCTTATGATACCGTCCGGCGGGACCTCGTCTACAACGGCATCAGTTATCCCGGCCTGCCTTTTCTCTACTGCGGTATGCTGGCGCTTTTGCTCGTGCCGGCCTATTTCCTTTCCAAACGGGTCAACAGACGGCAAAAAGTCGGCGCCGGTCTGATCCTCGGCTTCTTCTTCCTTTCGATGCTGATCTCCCCCATCGACATCATCTGGCATGGATTTCAGAATCCCAACTGGCTCAATTTCCGCTACGCGTTTATGTTCAGCTTCCTGATGCTGGTCTTTTCGCATAGGGCTTTGGAGCTGTGGCATACCGTCAAATTCAAAAAGACGGTGATCACCGCCGCCGTCTGGGGCGCTTTGGTCTTGCTCTGCGCCTTCTTTACCCCCAAAATGTTCGACCGCAGTTATGCCAGACGGGAAGCCTTGTTCATTCTCCTGCCCCTGGCGTTTTTGGGCGTCTATGTCTTAATGCATTTCTTCCTTTTGCGGGTGAGAAAGAATGCCGTTGCCCGCGCTTCGGTGCTTGCCACCTTGGCGGTCGTCATCTGCGTGGAAATGTTCATCGGCGCCCTGCTCAACAGCACCTCTTTGGGTGAGGATGTCACCTTCTCCCCGAAATACACCCGCAAGGACGGGAGCTGGCTGGAAGGGTACGACAACTTTTTGGATAAACTCCGCCCCACGGTCAACCGCATTCAGGAAACTGACAATTCCTTCTACCGCATGGAAAAGGGCGACGGTTATCTTCTTTCCGATCCTGTGCGCGTGTTCCGCAAATATGACGACAACTACGCGCTCAATATGCGGGGCGTGACCGGCTCCACCTCGACGCTCAACGCCCGCACCATCAAATTCCTGCAGCGGATCGGCTATGTTTCCACCTCCAATATCAGCCGCTACAAAGGCGGCTCCGCCGTCACCGATTCGCTTTTGGGCATGAAATATCTCATTTATTCCATGGACATGCCGCAAAAGGATTTTTACCTCAACGCCTGGCCGGACGCGGACAGCTATGTGGTGGACTGTCAGGACAGCAAAAACACCTTTTTGTACACCTATTTAAATGAATATGCCCTTTCTTTGGCCTACGCGGCCGATGCGCAGATCAAAGACTACAACATCACCGACAGCCCCTCGCCGCTTGTGACGGTCAACAATCTGATCTCCGCGCTCTTGGGCAAAGAGGTGGAAGTCTACAAAAATATGCCCTCCACTTTTCTTTGTGAAACCGGCGTCACCCATTCTGCCAGCGCCTATTCCGAAACGCTCTTTGACAAGTACGGCGAGGAAATCCCCGCAAAAGACAAAGACGGCAATCCGCTCTACTCCTCCGAGTACGAATATCCGCTGTTAAGCGTCAGAATCTACAATCAATCCGATTTTGAGGCGATCGTGCGGGCAGAACGCGAAAAAAATCCCGACGCAACCTACGAAAAATCGATTGCCGCAGAGGCGAAAGAGCGTTACGACGCCTATCTTGAGACGATAGAAAAATACAAAAACGATCAAGCCGTTACGCGTTCGGAAAAGACTTCCACACCCTACCACACCTTCAATTTCTCGCCGAAGAAAAATGAGGACGGCAGTTTTGTCAAGGACGACCAAGGCAACATCCTCTATCCCTCGGTGACTTTCACCTTCACCACGCCCGATACCCTGCCGGAAAACAGCGAAATCTTCTTCTCGATCCCCACAAAGTACAGCCGTGAATGTTATTGGACCTTCACCTCTGACAAAGAGGGCGCCGCCTCGACGAGCGGCACCTATTACAGCACCGATGACAGGAGCGACTGCCTGCAGATCATGGCGCTCATGGGACCCGGCGAAACCGGCACCGTGACCATCACCTTCAAGAGTACCGACGGCGCCGAAAAATCCCTCTACATCGACCGCACCGAAGGCTGCGGCATGTTCTGGTACATCGACGAGACCGCTTTCGCGGACGCCATGAACAGCTTGAAAGAGGGCAACTTCAACATTCAGCAATACAATGAATCGCATTTTATCGGCACCATCAACGCCCCCGAAGGCAAAACTTCGGTCTTTACCACCATTCCCTATGAGGAATATTGGGAGGTTCTGGTGGACGGTCAACCGGTCGAAACCTATATGACCTGCGCGGCGCTTGTCGGCTTCGATCTGCCTTCCGCCGGCGAGCATACGATTGAAATCGAATATCGGTCACAGCCTTTGTTTAAAGGCATGATTTTGTGCGGTATCGGAGCGCTTCTCTTTGCCGGCTGGATCACGGTCGACTTTGTCTTCTTGCGGAAAAAGCGCGCTTCGCTGCCCGCCCTCGATTACGACTGCTACAGCGAAGGCGATTACCAAAGCGATGAATACGACGAAGAAATCATCGAAAAGAAAGACAAAAAAGACAAAAAAAGCAAAAAAAATAAGAACCGAAAATAAAGAAAGCCGGGGACGGGCAACCGTCCCCGTTTTTTTCGAAAGAGTTTCCCGCCCCAAACGACAAATTCGGGCTGGACAAAGAAAGCATTTTATGGTATAATAGCTTAATTTCATTTTCCTGTTTGGCAGAGGATCCCCTTCTATGTTTAAATTTCTCATTTGTTTTCTGGCCGGCATCGGCGCGGGGCTTGGCACCGGCTTTGCCGGCATGAGCGCCGCGGCGGTGATCAGCCCCATGCTCATCACCTTTTTAGATATGCCCGCCTATGAAGCGATCGGTATCGCCTTGGCGAGCGATGTTCTCGCCAGCGCCGTCAGCGCCTATACTTACGGCAGAAACAAGCACTTAGACATCAAAAACGGCTTCATCATGATGGTTGCCGTTCTCCTCTTTACCATGGTGGGAAGCTGGGTTGCCAGTCTTTTGCCCAATACCGCCATGGGGCATTTTTCGGTGGTCATGACCCTGCTTCTCGGGATCAAATTCATTGTCAAACCCATCATGACCGAACGGCGGCGTCGGGAAGGCGTCGGCGCGAAAAAACGCTTTTTCCAGTCGGTCATCTGTGGCAGTATCGTTGGCTTCATCTGCGGCTTTGTCGGCGCGGGCGGCGGCATGATGATGCTGCTCCTGCTCACCGGCGTTTTAGGCTATGAGCTGAAAACTGCCGTCGGCACCAGCGTTTTTATCATGACTTTCACCGCGCTCACCGGCGCGGTCAGTCACTTTGCGATCGGCGGCGCCCCCGACCTTTGGTGCCTTGTCTTCTGCGTGGGGTCTACCCTGCTCTGGGCGCGCGTCGCCGCACTCTTTGCCAATCGCGCCCAACCCCGCACGCTGAACCGTGTGGTCGGTGTCGTTTTGGTCGTTTTGGGCGCCGCCATCCTCGCCGTGACCTATATAAAATAAAGCGGAGGACTTCTCACGCTCACAGAAAGAAGATGCCACACAATACCGAATCTTCGCGACCTTGCTCGCTTTGTCGGGGTCGGCCGTTTGACTTTTTCACCGGTTTAGGGGTGAAATCCTGAAAAAGCCTTTTGCGGGATATTATGGGATAATCGAAATTCGGCAAACAGAAAGGGCGGTACGATCGTTTATGACATATACGGAAATTGACGCAGAAGAGGCACGGGAACAAAACAGTTTATTTCTTGAAGTGTTTAAAGATCTGGAAAAACTGTGCAATGAAATATATCGTCAAGACCACGGCGGGGTTTCCCGTTATATAGAAGACTTGGAAAGTTGCCTTACCAAGCTATACGAGCCGTCCTTTTCCTCTGATCTAAAAGAACTCAAAAACATTCGCCGCAAGCGCAATCAGTTGGCGCATGAAGCTCCTTGGGATGCGCCTTTGGCCACACAGGCCGACATCGATTTTGCGGTAACCTTTCGGGAAAAGATCTTCGCCCGAACCGATCCGTTGGCAGTATACAGAAAAAAGAAAGAAGAAGCCCAAAAGAGACAGCAGCAGACCCCCAAAAAGCCGCCGGCTGAAACGGCAGCAAACGCCGCACCGCCGGTCAACGATCCCGCGGGATATATTCCTGTCGGCAATCGAAGAACTCCGCGACAAAGCCAATCCTATCGACCGATCGGCTGCGCCACCATGCTACTTGGTATTTTACTCCTGATCGCTTTGGTCGTCGTTTTCCTCATTCATCTGTCATAACTTGAGCCACGGCGGACGCTTTTTCGTCCCAAAGAGCAAAAACACCGGAGAGACCCTTGAGCCATCCGGTGTTTTGTTTTTTTCACAACCTGTTTTCCTCAATCCCGTCTGAAGATATCCCTGGTATATACCTTATCGGCCACATCGTCCAAGCAGGGATCATAGCGGTTGGCGATGATGGCGTTGGAGTCACGCTTGAATTTTTCGAGATCGTTCACCACAAGGCTTCCGAAGAAAGTCGTGCCGTCTTCCAGTGTCGGCTCATAAATAATCACCGTCGCGCCTTTGGCCTTGATCCGCTTCATAACGCCTTGAATCGAGGACTGACGGAAGTTGTCGCTTCCCGTTTTCATGGTCAGGCGGTAGACGCCGACGGTCACATTACGCTCTTTTCCCTTGTTGTAGCTTTCGCTGTTTCTATAGGCACCCGCCATGTCCAACACGCGGTCGGCGATAAAGTCCTTGCGCGTGCGGTTCGATTCGACAATCGCGAACATCATATTCTGCGGCACATCACGGTAATTTGCGAGGAGCTGTTTCGTATCCTTCGGCAGGCAGTAGCCGCCGTAGCCGAAAGAGGGGTTGTTGTAAAAGTCTCCGATGCGCGGATCGAGGCAGACGCCTGAAACGAATGTCCATTGTATCCGGAATACTACTTTTCCTTTCTTCTTACTCTATCATATGATTATCGCTATTACCACTCGATGAGAAATGTTTTCTATATTTGATAACAGAACACAATAAAACCACAAACATCATCAGTTCCGATAAATTTCTCATTATAGCGACATTCACGATTGAAATTTCATCCACAATGTATAGGAATAACAAACTAATAATTTTGGTTATGGCGCCGCACAGTGTAGCAAGATTAATCTGTTTTATTTTATCAATTGCCCCAAATGTAGGCCATCCAAGCATTGCCACCGGAAAGCTAATTACAATTACAGGCAACAAAAATCGAAAAACTGTCGCGGCCTATGTGCAGGGATTGCCGCCTTCTTACGCTCTGGCATCCAATATGCTCGAATGTCCTGCGGAGATTTGTCGAGAATCTGGCGTTAAAATGTGAGGAAATCATTGCTGTTTTCAGATAGAATCATATAATCCCTCCTTTGCTTTTATTTTAAATTGGGCGAAACAATGTATGCCTAATTCTTTTAGCACTCATGCTATATTCTTTTTTACTCTTGATTCACCGTTTCTCCCATATCATCGATAAACTTATTTAAATAACTAACGCGCAAAACAAAATAGGTATTGACAAAAACACGGCGAATGTATTCTCCGTTCTTTCTCGGCAGGAACATAATATATTTACGCCCGTTTCTCATTTATCGTTTGATTAATTTCTTTATTTCACCCCAGTCTCTGCCAAAGAACGCAATACTAATTAAAATAAAAGCGCATAGATATAGGACGCCGCCCAACCAATATTTATCAATCCATGTACTTAAATAGAAAGCACAACCCATGAGTAACATATATATGGTGTCTTTATAACCATTTGAACATATTTTCCTCAGCCCCATTCGGGAATGCATATACCAGATAAATAGCGCAAATATAGATGCAACAGAAATGGCCTCCCTCGTTTTAAATATATAATATGCGAGCAAGTTTAAAGCGAAGGATACCGCGAGAGCCACCACACTTTTTTTAAAAAACTCCGCCGATTTTCCAAACACCTTGTAGTAATTGTGCATCACAACGGTTATCGATGAACTTATCGCCAGCCCTGGCAAGATGATTCTGAAAATGGAGATTGAGTAAGAATATGATGGCAAAAACCATTCTATAAAATACCCCAAAGGGAAATAGACCAACATAACGAAGAACACAAAAACAAACAGCACGGAATTAATATTTCTATAATTATCTTTGAGAACTTCCATACGAATGCGTTTGAACATTGGATAGATAACCAGAGATATAGCACTGGTAGCTACCGTTATCAAGGATAATATGCTATAGGCAAAAGCATATGTTGCATATTCCTCCATATCGAATAGCACATTGACAAACTGTCTGTCCAAAGATAAAAGTAAAGTGGAACAAAGATTTGCCAGCAGCAAAGGAAATCCTATTTTAGCAAGTGATGTGACCTCACGAAATGTTGTGGCGAGCCGCTCTCTTTTGCCAAAAATAATATCCCTATATGTTATTATATACCAAACCGCAAGTATTAGATTGATAGCAAAAAGTCCAATCAAATATATCTTATAAGTAACAACCGTGGCTTCTGTTTTATACAAAA
The DNA here is from genome assembly GCA_947627815.1 of uncultured Clostridia bacterium. Taxonomy (GTDB): domain Bacteria; phylum Bacillota; class Clostridia; order Oscillospirales; family CAG-272; genus RGIG1993. Next base: position 13,030 of record CANQXN010000008.1, read on the forward strand.
AGAACAGCAATACAACGAATATAATATTTGACAGTGACTGCAATATTTTCCTGACTGAATATTCTTTGAACCTTTGAGTTATTTGAGAGATTTGCTGAAAATATCCGGTTGCATTGGCGGGAAAGAGATTGACTCCCAAAAGGAGGAATATAAACTTGTAATCCGGTTCATTCAAAAAGAGGGAAACCAACACGATGATAAATGTTATAGCCGCTTGCAGCAACGAATACCAGGCAAAGTAACTTCTAAAATGCTGCCGATCCAGATCTTCATAGTCTTTCTCGCCGTATTTCAGCACAATACCATCTATAATACCGAGACTCAAAACGCCCAAATAATTGAAATACAGCGTAAAAGTTTTATAAAAACCATAATCGGACACCGAAATTATTTTCGGAAGTAAAAATCCCACTACAACGCCAGACAGAATAGCTGCTATGTTGCTGATAATCACCTTAAAAATATTTTTTAAAGCTTTCATTTCCGGATATCACCATTCAATTTTACGAACTTTTTCAATTATCTTTTTGTGCTCTTTTATATTTTTTCGTGCAATTTTTAATGCGTCCTCGATATCCGCAACGCCGTTGTAAGCATGTCTTCCTCTCAATACCTGCATGACAAATCTCCAACACTTCTGAATGAAATAACGGTTTGACAGTCGCCTTGCGGATTTTGCAAGAAGTCTTTCGGCCTTTTTAAGATCACAGCCCGTTTTATTGGCATAAAAATCAGCCATTCGTGCTTGGAACGCAGGGCATCTTCTTACAATGTGCGCCAAAAGTGCAAAACATTCATCGTCAGTAAGGTGAACAGATTTGCCGTTTTCTTTGTAAGCCTTGAAGGCAGTCTCCGCCCAGATCGTATCAACCGAATACACGCGCGGTATCTCTTCATCCCACTCATAGTGCTCATGACCTCTGAAGTGCGGTGCATTGCTCAATTCCCCTGTATGCCGCCCCGTAAGAGAATCGGCGGAACCGCTTTTCGCACAAGTTCCGGGCAAAGTAAACGGCGTACTGATGTATAAAATACGATCTATATAGAGCGATAGCGCCACTGCACTATAAATATCGGGGGTTAAACCTCCGAAATAATGTCCCGTTTTCTCTTTCACAAGATCAAACTTTTCTCTTTTAATAATCCCGTGATAAATTTTAGGAAAACTGTATTTCTGATAATCATAAAAACCGTTTCTGACCATGGTATCCCATGCGAACGCAGTTGACAATATCTTTATATGCTTTTTTTGTTTTCTAACGATCAGTTTACCGCTGTTTTTTGAAACGGCGTTGGGCCACATATACGCCGTTTGCGTAGCAAATACAGCTGCTTCTACCCCCTTTTCTCTCAGTGCGTCAGTTAACTCGACAATTTCCGGGAACACACAGTCATCATCACCAATGGTAATTAAGTAATCGCCGTTGGACAGTTCAACGCCCTTTTCGAAGTTGGCACAAAAAGACAGACAATCTTTCGTGTATGAATATTTTAACTTCACCCCATCTATTTGATTTTTCAACATTTCCCGGAGTGAAGAATCGTCGCTATTATCCTGAACTACAATTTCAAACTTGTCCGAGTGAAAATTCAACAGCGCTGAAATACATCTAAACGCATATTGCTGTCTATTCTTGGTCGGAATAATGATAGATAATTTTTGATCATACATGGCTTATATTTCCCTTAAATTGTAATGAGGATATATTTCCTTGTGCGTTTTCATCCACTGTACCAGTTCCGCCACCATCACTTCATAATCCGGAATGATATATCCAAATTCAAAGCGTGTTCTCTTCAATGATTTATCCGCGTTTACGCCCTCAACAGGATGGATTTTGAGAACATCCTTTCTGAAATAGTGATTAAATAATAAGAGAAGGTCGTATTTTGTTATTGAATGATCCGGCACCATATTATATAAACCGCTTATCTTTTCTTTAGCCGCAACTTCCATCGTTTTTGCAAGCTGCAAAGTAGTCTGTCCGGTCCACATTGCTCTTGTATATCCGTTGATTTCCCCTGATTGTTTCATAAACCAATTCAGAAGTCCAATTCCCTCTGGATTGATATCAGGACCAACGATGGAATTCCTTAATGTTATATTTTTCTCGTCTTCCAGTTCTCCCAACGCTTTAGAACGATCATAAAATGTTTCGCCGTCTCTCAAATCCGATTCCGTATACGCCCCTCGTTTGCCCGAAAAAACGCAGTCCGTACTCATATGTATAATTTGCGTATCACTACCATCGGTAACTTCAGCTAAAAAATGGGGAAAGTATGAATTTAAAAAGCAGGCAAGCGCCTTGTTGTTTTCAGCAAATTGATTTAAAATGCCAATACAGTTGATAACACTATCATACTTACCGTCAACAATAAGATTTTTGATCAAAACGGTATTTCGCGCATCTCCCGCCGTACCTTTGACATATCTTGGAGGTGTACGGTCAAATCCATAGACATCATGTCCGCGTTCTTTTAAGTACAATGAAATCATATGACCGGCCATTCCGTTGCATCCGAGAACAAGAAATTTCATATTAATATGTACCTCCAAACAATTTCAATTTAAGCAGCAGTTCTTTCATTTCTTCAACGGTAAGCCGATGAGTGTTATGCGAATTATATTGCTCAATATGATTTAAATCAATATTGCCTTTTTCGAGATTATCATAATTCAGATTTCTATTGTCCGCAGCCACCCTATAGAAGTTCCCCATATCCTCGGCCCGTATCATCTCTTCTACCGTAACGAGAACCTCATATAATTTTTCACCGTGACGAGCACCGATCACTTTATAACCAACATCTGATTTTTTTAATTGAAGCACCGCCTGTGCTAATGTCTCAATTGTCGCGGCAGGGGCCTTTTGCACGAACAAATCCCCTTGTTCCCCGTTTGCAAAGGCAAACAGAACAAGATCAACCGCATCATTCAATGTCATCATAAATCTCGTCATTTCGGGGTTGGTAATAGTTAGTTGTTTGCCCTCGGCAATCTGCTCACAGAAAAGCGGAATTACCGACCCACGGGATGCCATGACATTGCCGTATCTGGTCAAACAAAGAACGGGATCCTCTTTTCCCATTTGTCGCGATCTTGCAATGACATTTTTTTCCATAAGAGCCTTTGTCATTCCCATGGCATTGATAGGATAAGCCGCCTTGTCAGTGGAAAGAAATATAGCTTTTTTAACATGATTGTTCACGCAAGCATCAATCACATTATTGGAGCCAAGTATATTTGTTTTAACTGCCTCCATGGGATAAAACTCGCAGGAAGGAACCTGCTTGAGTGCCGCAGCGTGAAATACATAATCTACACCTCTAAAGGCACCGACAATAGAGTTATAATCCCGAACATCCCCTATGTAGAATTTGATTTTATCTGCACATTCCGGATATTCTACTTGATACATATGTCTCATTTCATCTTGTTTCTTTTCATCCCGTGAAACAATTCTGATTTCTTTAATATCCGATGTAACAAATCTATTTACAATAGTATTACCAAACGAACCTGTGCCACCCGTAACAAGCAAAATTTTGTTTTTAAACATGATTTATTTCCTCATCTTTCCAATGCCTTTTCATAGAAGCCAAAAACATCAAACCAAGTAACACAATCGAATGTCTGAATAAAATTTCTTCTACCATACTGTTGATAAAAATAAATAGAGCAACAATGAAAAATGCATAATAATATTTATTGCAATTTCGCATTTTGATAATTCTTTTAAAAGCAATATATAAAAACACAAAAAAGAACAATAATCCTACCATTCCATTTTCGTATAAAATGCCCAAAAAGGCGTTATGAGATCGCATATTTTGCAGCTGGACATAAGTCACCCCATTTCCAAAAATTGGGTGCTTCCCTATTTCATGTATGACATTAGAAAAAACATCTAATCTTCCGGACAGCAATCCGTTAATGCTATTATTGTCTGAATCTGCAAATCCACTAAAAAACATCTCCATCCCTTGAAATATGGCACTATTTTTAGGAATGTTAAGAAAAGTTATTACAAGAACTATCGGCAAAACAACAATTAAAATGCGCTTCCAAAGATTTGAATGACCTTTTTCTTTAATAAAAAGTTTCGCTAAAAAGAACAAGATCGAAAGAATGACACCGGTACGGGATTTTGTAAGTGCAATTGAAATAACCATCAAAAGAACAAACGGCCATCTATATCTCTTCTTTTCAATAGTCAAATCTCCAAGAATTAATAATGACAATAGCGTAGCAGAAAGATCATTTGTAGCACCAGCAGGGATTACAAAATAATTTTTATACCACAGATCGAAATAGGTAGCATATCCTGAGTTGATAATGGTAGAATAAGCCAAAAAACATTGTAATCCCAGAATGATTCCAAAAAAGATAAAAATGCGTACTGCTTTTTCGATTTGAAATTTATGATTCAAAAAGAAAGTGTATATTAAGAATGGAAAACACGCATCAACAAGATTTCCCCAATATGATGATGGTACATCTATATACGCCAAAGGAATCAAGCAAAGAAAAAATCTGAGGAGTAAGATGCCTGATATAGCATCTATAACAAAATGAGCTTGGAAAAGTGTATAAAGAAAACCAAGCAGAAGAATTGCTAACAACAAGTAAACCGGATTGATATTAATAAACGGAATTACTACCCCATTGTTGGTAAGCGCTTCATTTTTAGAAAAAAACAAGACAGTCAAAAGAAAAAACGATAAGTAAATATATAAAATGTGATTTTTTGTTTTTGTCATTTTAAACACCCTGTTAATATATCAATCTTCTTAAAAGCAGAATACTTTTGAGAAAAAAAACATGATTTGCATACATAGCCTTATATATTAGTTTTCTGTATAAAGATTGATCACCATAATTTACATGTTTGATCCAATTAGGATATTTCTTGTTTTCTATTGCAAGCCATGCTTTGATTTGAGATGATTTGCATTTAGCGTCTGTCATTTGCTTAACTTTTGTCAGCAAATGTGTATTCGCAAACATTTCTATTTCAATTTCAGGAAAATACATGCGATATATTGGCTGTAATAATTCAAATGTAGTCTTTTGGTTAAAATCATTTCTTTTGGTATGTGTAACAGAGCCTTTATTCATAATGTATCGATAGAAAACCCGATTCAATTTATAAACTTTTTTTACATAAACAGCATAATTCACGACAAAACATGTATCTTCTCCTGTCATGCGTGCCGGGAATCGTATTTGATTTTCTTTTATAATTGAACTCTTGTACACTTTTGCCCATGGAGCGCAATTTCCGCAGATAATGTCAACAGGCGGAACGACGGAAGAATCCGCATAGGATGAACACGGATCACATTTTATGCGCTTTCCCCCCCGAATGATTTCATGAGAAAAAACAACCATATCTGCATCCGGATGTAGTACCAAGAATTCATCAATAACGGGTAAGCAAGCAATATCAAATTCGTCATCGCTATCGCAGAATAGGATATACTCCCCTTGCGCCTGCTCTATGCCCAAATTACGCGCAGGTCCGGGGCCGCCATTTTGAACAGTTTGAAATACAAGGTAATTTGCATAATCGGATTTCAAAGTCTTCATGGTTTCAAAGCTCGAATCCTTAGAGCCATCATCGACGAAAATTACTTCGTAATCCGTATAATCTCTTGAATGCAACATTTGAAACAGTTTTGGAACATTCGGCTCTATATTATAACAAGGAACAATAATAGAAAATTTACACATGGTTCAATGATCCTTCCGTCCATAAAAGGCATTCATAGTGATTGAAGCAATAGCAAGATCGAGCGCATCGCTATATCTGCCCATTGATATACTCCTTATAATCCTTTTCGGTGTCCCATATCATTGCATGAGACTGGTAAATCGCTTTGGTTTCTTCGCTTGGCATTTCCATATAATCTTTTCCGTATCTCTCTTCGAGGTAATGTTCCGCGTTTTGAGGCACGGCCAGTTTTACAGTTTCAAAATCAACATATCTTGGCTCTCCGAAGTCATCGGTAAGATAAAAACTGTTCTTTAATTTTGCTCTGCCGAATAAATGCGCTTTTTCAACGGTTTCTTTCTTGTTGTATTTTCGGACTTCGTGCAGCAGAAATTTCTTTATAGGTCCGTTAACGACCAGTCTCGATATGAATAACTCTATTTTCTTCTTTTTGCTGTCCGTCTTGTATCCCATTTTCGTCAATGTTCTTGCTTTCAATAATCCGGCACAATAATACTGTTTGATTTTTCCAAATCGCGTGGGTGCGGCATTATTGAGACACATAATATCCACGAATATCCCTTGATGCATATTCGGCTTATTTTTGTTCACCTCTTCTATGCATGTCGTACCGTTCATTCTTAGTTTGGAATAATAATCGGGCAGCTCCTTGCTTTCTTCTCTTTGCAAATAAAACCTTTCGGTATCCAATTCTTTTTCGCATATATCCAAAAATTTTAAATAATCATGGTACGGTATGAATATATCCATATCGTCATCCCACGGGATAAAGCCTTTATGACGAATGGCGCCCAACGCCGATCCGCCCATTAAATAATACCTTATGTTATGCGCTCTCAAAAAGCCGTCGAGATATACCATGATTTCCAGTATCTTATCTTGTAATTTTTTTATCCCATATGTATCTTCGCGTTCTTCCGCAACATACTTAAATTCACTCATAGATTACCTATTTTCTCCCTCAGAATCGTAGAGGATATTCCATCGGTATGTTCGAGATAAACGACATCGCACCCTATTTCTCGGAATTCTTTCTCGTATCTGTTCCACGACTCCGTTCCTTTCCAGTCCGAGCCGACGAATACCGCGTCAGCGCCGATTGCCTTCACGGCTTTTAACTTGTCCATATCGGTTTGAGCTATTACCTTATCCACATACCGTATCGCCCCGACGATCTCCATGCGTTCTTTTTCGTTTATGATCGGATATTTATTTTTCCGTTTCATACATAACGCATCTGATGTCACACCGACAATCAAGTATTCGCACTGCTCCTTTGCCCGCCTTAAAATATTCAGATGTCCGATATGAAACAAATCAAATACCCCGGTTGTGTAGCCTATTTTGTACTTCTTGTCGTTCAATTTATTTCACCATATTCCTTGCAAATTTTTTAAATACCCAACCGCGGAGTTTATTCGGCATAAGCACCTGCAAAACAAATCGCTCGCTTACATTCAGAACATATCTCGGAAAGCCGATTATTTTGTTTTTTAGCATATATTTCTGGAGTTTTGCTTCGCTTTTAAAATACTTAAGTCCGCCGCGCCTGCGGTACATTTCTTCCCCAACGCGTACATTTACCAAAACCGTTCCCGTGTTGGCGAATACCGCGCCGTTCTGCATCATTCTCAGCCATAGGTAATAATCTTCGTTATAATGCCAATCTATGTAATTCCCCACGGCAAGTACGGAGGATTTTTTGAACATTACCGTCATGTGATTAAACGGGCAACGCTTTATTGTATATTTTTTTATTTCACGATCAACGCACGGAACTTCTCTGTATCCTACAATATTACTCGTCTCTCCTATAAACTCCGCGATATTGCCTCCGATTATTGAAAATTCGGGATGTTCGCAAAAACAAGAAAGCTGCTGTTCACATCTATTCGGTACAGCTATATCATCGGTATCCATTCTCGCAACCAATTCGTTTTTACATTCAAGCAGTCCCTTTTGCAACGATAATCCAAGTCCGAGATTTTTTTCGTTTTTTACTATTTTGAACAACTCCGGGTAAAGCAATAAATAACCATCGATTATAAGATGGAGTTCATCCGTAAGCGGACCGTCCTCAACCAGCACGATTTCGTCGGGTGGAATCGTTTGTTTTAGGATACTGTCTATCGCAGCTTTTAAAAACTGAGGATTTTCATTAATGTAAACAGACATTAATACGCTGTATTTATTTTCCATAATGCTAATCTCCGGATGTCAAAACTCAATGATTCAATTCAATTGTTGAGTTTTTTTATTTAAAAGCCAAATTTTCTAATCTGCTGTAATTTTATTTTGAAAAGTTCACCTTTATCTTATGGATTATACACTAAGCAATTCTTTCGCTTCGGCTTGTTTTTCATCATAATCTTCCTGGCTGACTTTACCTTCCATCATAAGCCAATCACCGAAATCCATATCGCTGGCCGTACCCTCACGGACAGTATCGCTTCTTCTCAGCACTTTTCCTATCGTTCGAATAATTATTTTCACATCACCAGCAAAGGTAATTCCCACATTGATATACCGCAGATCATATTCAAATTTCTGTTCCCATGTAATGTTATTTCTTCCGTTGATTTGTGCAAGTCCGGTCAAACCCGGGCGAACATCATGGCGATGACGCAACTCTTGCGTCATGAACACCATATCTCTGACAAGCTGCGGCCGGGGGCCGACAATCGCCATATCGCCTTTTAGAATATTGATAAGTTCCGGAAGCTCATCGCAGGAAGTCATCCTTAACAATTTGCCATACTTATTCAGGCGCTTTTCGTCGGGCAGCAGATTGCCGTCCTTGTCTTTGGCATTGGACATCGTGCGGAACTTAATCAGACTGAAAATCTTCTCCTGCCCGGTCTTTTTTCTTATCTTACCGGGTCGCTTCTGCACGAAAAATGGATTGCCTTTCATCGCGATTGCGCCGATAACCGTGAGGAGCAAAAGCAAAGGCGAAAGAACGATCAATGCAGTCAGTGACAACAGAAAATCCAGTGGGCGTTTTATGCACTTTGCATACATATGTAACCTCTTTACGCAAAACACCGGCAGATGATTTCAATCATAATGTCCTGCTCATCGGGTGTCATTTTATTGTCGCTGGGCAGGCACAGACCGCGCCGGAAAATATCCGCGCCGACATCAGCCGGCGCATCACCCGCGATATAGGCGTTGCTCCCTGCTCTGCCGTTGCCGTTTTGGGTTATGAATGCGTTCATTCTGTAAATCGGCTGAAGATGCATCGGCTTCCAGATCGGCCGCCCTTCGGCGTTGTAGCTTGCCAGCGTTTCTAAAATTTCGGCCGGACAGCTCTTGCCTGGCTCTTTTATATAGGCCGCCTCGCTGTCGCCTCGTACCTGTTTGCACATCGCTTCAGGTTGGATCAGCAAGCAGCTTAACCAGAAATTCGGCTCGCTGTCCGGACTGTAGGGGTTCATCGTCACAGGCAAGCCCTGGAATCCGGCCTTGTACCGCTCATAGATGGCTTTTTTCTGTGCGATATGCTCCTCTAAGTGCGGAATTTGCCCGCGCACTACGCCGGCGATAACATTGCTCATCCGATAATTGTAGCCAAGCTCCTCGTGCTGATACCAGGGCGCAGCCTCGCGGCTTTGTGTACTCCATTTTCGCACCTTGTCGGCATCGGCTTTGCTGTCGGTCAGGAACATGCCGCCGCTTGAACCGGTAATGATCTTGTTTCCATTGAAAGAGATCGCGCTGTAATCCCCGAACCTGCCGGTCTCCTGCCCTTTATAGGTGGCGCCGAGGGATTCTGCCGCATCCTCAATGATCAGGGCGTTGTGCGCTTTACAGATGCTCCGTATCTCGTCCATCTTCGCAGGCGTGCCGTAGAGATGCGCGACAACAACCAATCGGACCTCGGGATACAGTTCAAACGCCTTTTCAAGCGCTTTGGGATCCATATTCCAGGTGTCGTATTCGGTATCAATGAAGACCGCTTCGCCGTTTTCGTAAGCGATGGGGTTGACGGTCGCGTCAAAGGTCATATCGGTACAAAAAACTTTTTTGCCTTGAAGCGTTCCCTCGTTGGGTTTCGGCATCCCATACAGTTTTTCACCCGCGAGTTTCGTGCAAAGGTGCAGTGCCGCGGTTCCCGCCGAAAGCGCTACGGCATAGTGACAGCCGACCTTTTCGGCAATCTGCCTTTCAACCTCATTGATGTTTTCACCAACGGTGGACATCCAGTTGGTCTCATACGCTTTTTGGACATAAGCCAGCTCCTCGCCGTGCATGGTGGGGCTGGACAGCCAGATTTTCTTTTCAAAAGGCTTTATCATATCCGTAAACATTTCACCTTCTTTATTATTCTTTCATGACCCTATCACAAAATCTGTGACCTCTGCGTCCGACATCGAGTTTTTTCAATCATTGTAGCCCGGTTCTTCACGCCAAAGATCGCCACAGATTTTGATTCATATCAAATATCCTTTCGCGCAGGTTGCGTGTTCCTCGGTTTCAGCGGGCGGCTACCGCACCTTTTATCGCGTGCTTTCACTTCGCATACCGGTATCCTCTGTCCCAAGCGGAGGGGGCTGTCCAGGGGAAGCCGATGCCGTCAAGCATCTGAATCTGGTGTTCCGACAGCTCGCCGCGTCTGTATTTTCTTTTTTGCGTGAACACCCAGTTGGACAAAAGATACCCGCT
>CANQXN010000009.1 GCA_947627815.1 uncultured Clostridia bacterium
CAGCGAGGGCGAACCCGGCGCCGACCCCATCGCCGTCTTAGACGATCCGGGCGCCGTTTATCCCGACGCGACCCCCGCCGTCATACACGGACAGGTGACGCTCTCTCATGTGGATTTCGGCTATCTTCCTGACAAAGTGGTATTGCGGCAGATCTCGCTGTCGGTCAAACCGGGGCAGAAAGTGGCCTTTGTGGGTTCCACCGGCGCGGGAAAAACGACGATCACCAACCTGCTCAATCGGTTCTATGACATCGGCCACGGCTCCATCACGGTGGACGGCATCGATATCCGCTGCATCGACCGCTCTTTCCTGCGGAAAAACATCGCGATGGTACTACAGGACACCAACCTCTTTACCGGCACGGTGCGGGACAACATCCGTTACGGGCGGCCGGACGCCACCGACGAGGAAGTGATCGAGGCCGCCAAGACCGCAAGCGCCCACAGCTTCATTCTGCGGCTTGAAAAGGGGTATGACACGGTACTGGAAGGCAACGGCGCCAATCTCTCCCAAGGACAGCGGCAGTTGCTCTCCATCGCCCGGGCGGCGCTCTCCAAAGCGCCCATTCTGGTGCTGGACGAGGCCACAAGCTCGGTCGACACCCGCACCGAACGCCACATCGAACACGGCATGGAACGCCTGATGAAGAACCGCACCACCTTTGTGATCGCGCACCGCCTCTCCACCGTGCGCAACGCCGACCGTATTTTTGTCCTAGAAAAGGGCGAGATCATCGAAGAAGGCTCCCACGAAGAGCTGCTCGCCATGGGCGGCCGCTATCACGAACTCTATACCGGCGTCAAAGAGCTGGATTGACGGCGCCTGCGCCACGCTTGCGATGTTTACGCGGCTATACGCCACGCTTTCCGTAGCTTTCTGCGGCTTACCCCTTTGTGTAGCAGTCCCAAATGACAAAAACCCGACGCCGTCTTGCCGACGGCGTCGGGTTGTCTTTTTTGTCATGAACTTGCCCTGTGTTTCTCAAAGTTTGTTTCTGGTGGGGTGGAAGGTGCCGGTCGTTTCCTCGGTCAGACGGTAAATGGCATCCTCGTCCTCCTTGTAGGCGGCCTCGATCAAAAGCCTCAGCCGCTTCAAAAAGAGATCGTAATCCATGGGCGCCGGCTTGCCGATGAAAATCAGATTGTTTGGTGTCTTTGCCAAGCCCTCAATATCCATGAGCTTTTCTTCATACAGCTTTTCGCCGGGGCGCAGGCCGGTATATTCGATCTTGATATCGACATCGGGGCGCTTGCCCGACAGCGTAATCAAGTTGCGCGCCAAAGTATCGATTTTGACAGGCTCGCCCATGTCGAGGACATAAATCTCGGAGCCTTCTCCCATCACGCTGGCTTGCAGCACCAAACTGCACGCCTCGGAGATCAGCATAAAATAGCGGATAATATCGGGGTGCGTCACCTTGACGGGGCCGCCGGCGGCAATCTGCTTTTTAAAGAGCGGAATCACCGAGCCGTTGCTGCCGAGTACATTCCCAAACCGCACGGCGGAAAAATGGGTTTTCGATGCGATTTTTTCGTGGCGTGCCGAAATAATCGTTTCCCCCGACGCTTCATGCGCTTTTAACAGCGGGAGTTCGTCGCCCCTGCCCTCTTTTACGAAATGGTCGAATGTCTGAATGATCATTTCGCAGAGACGCTTGGAAGCGCCCATGATGTTGGTGGGGTTCACCGCCTTGTCGGTGGAGATGAGGACAAAACGCTCGCATCCGTTTTCCATCGCCGCATAGGCGGTCTTATAGGTGCCGATGGCATTGTTTTTGATGGCCTCGCAGGGGCTGTCTTCCATGAGGGGTACATGCTTGTGCGCCGCCGCGTGATAGACGATCTGCGGGCGGTAAGTAGAGAAAATCTCGTTGAGCCTTCCGCTGTCACGCACCGATCCGATCAGCACCGTCAGAGAAAGATCGGGATATTTGTCGACGAGTTCCTGCTGGATCGCATAGGCGTTGTTTTCATAAATGTCAAAAATAATGAGCTGTTTGGGCGCGTGTTCCGCAATTTGCCGGCAAAGCTCGCTCCCGATGGAACCGCCGCCGCCCGTGACCATGACGACTTTCCCGGTGAGCATTTCAAAGACAGGCGCAAGGTCGAGCGAAATCCGTTTGCGCCCCAAAAGGTCTTCAATGGCTACATCTACAAGGTCAGTCACATTGACTTCGCCGTTCGCAATCTGATAAATGCCCGGCAGGCTCTTGAGTTCGCATTCGGTTGTGTTGCAAATATTGAGAAAATCTTTTTTTACTTCTTCCGAGGCGCTGGGAATGGCGAAAAAGATCTTTTTGATGTTATACTTTTCCACCGCCCAGAGAATATTGTCCCTGCCGCCCACGATCTGAACGCCCTCGATGAATTTGCCCCATTTGGTCGGATCGTCGTCGATGACGCAAGCCGCGCGGCCGTCCACATGAGCGCTGCGGGAAATATCCTGAAGAATCATGCGCCCGGCATTGCCGGCGCCGATCACCATGATGTTATAGTTTTTTTCTCTCGTGATCGGCTTGTCTTTGCGGGACCAAACCACCCTGGCGCCAAGGCGCAGCACAAAGGTCAGGCAGAATTGGATCGCCGGTCCGAACAGATAGTAAGAGACGGGCATCCAGCCGAAAATCAGCGTAATGATCAGCGCATGAAGAACGCCGGTCAGGAGGGTGATGCCGACAAGCCGGAGAAATTCGTTGAGTCCGGCATAGCGCCAAAGAATCGAGTACATCCGCGTAAAAACAAAGATCACCCATACCGCAAAGGCGAAGGCGGGCGCAAACCAGAGCGCCGGCCAAAAATATTGATCCGGGATTTGGGCAAGACTGCAATCAAACCGCAGCCACAGCCCGAATAGATAGGAAAGACCCGCCGCAAGGAAGTCATAAACCATCAAACCGATCACGACAAGGTGTTTTTTCGACGGCATTTGTTCTTTATGTTCTGTCATCCTGTTCTTTTCTTACGGTCGCTTGTCCGCAAGATCCTCTTTTCCCCATCATTTCTTGGTGCTTTTCTAATTTTTCGGCAAAAACAGAGAAAGAAAATCAGAGAGCAGACCCCATGCGGCATGAGGCAAAATCATACCCTCTCTGAATTTCAAAAAATGTAAAGTTATCAGCCGATACCGGGCGATCCCTCGCGATATCGGCTGAATCATTGTATCATATCTTTGCCCATTCTGTCAAGAGGCATTAGAAAAAAAGTATAGGGAAAACCAAATAAATTTATAAAAAGCTGCATTATTTTTCATTTTTTTCTTTGGCGTTTCCTTTGGTTTCCATGGGATTAGTTCCCGCCTTTGCCGCCTTATTCCGACAAACGGCGAAAGTTCAGGCAAGTTCTGACAGGTCTGCCGCCTTTTTGCTTTTGCGCCGGCGGCAACAAGCGCCCGGCGCCGGCAAAAACTTGCCGGCGCCGGGCGCTTGTTGCAAATGCCGACTTTGGCGTTTTTCCCGACATTTTGAAATCTTTTGAATATTTTCTGACGGCGGCATGATGACTTTTGTCTCTCGTTGATTGAATGTTTCTAAGTGATACAATGCACGCCATGATTGGGCGCGCGTTCCAAAAGATTCAGAAACTCAAACTCTCCGAACAAGATTTGCGCCCCAAATTGCGCCACAGTACGCAAAAACAGATTTAACAAAGCATTTCGTCAAGCATCTCATTACCAATATTTCAGTATCGCTCAGAATCGGCAAAAGACCTTAACCAATCATCTGTTAATCTCTTCTGAATATATCTCTTGTATAAACCTTGTCGGCCACATCATCTAGACAAGCGTCATAACGATTCGCTATAATAGCATTACTCATCGCTTTAAATTTAAAAATATCATTTACGATTTGACTTCCGAAGAAGGTTGTGCCATCCGTGAGAGTTGGCTCATAGATAACAATTTTGGCACCCTTGGCCTTAATACGCTTCATAACACCTTGGATAGAAGACTGACGAAAGTTGTCCGAGTTGGACTTCATGGTAAGTCTATAAACGCCAATCGTTACTTCCTTTTCTTTGGCGGCATCCCACTGACTGTTGGCCTCGTATGCTCCTGCGATTTCCAATACTCTATTCGCTATGAAATCCTTCCTTGTACTGTTCGAATCAACGATAGCCTTAATCAAATTTTCTGGCACATCCCGAAAGTTTGCGAGAAGCTGTTTCGTATCCTTAGGCAAGCAATAACCACCGTAACCAAAAGAAGGATTGTTGTAATGCGATCCGATACGGGGATCAAGACAAACACCATCAATAATAGACTTCGTATCAAGCCCCTTTGTTTCCGCATATGTATCAAGTTCGTTGAAATAGGAAACACGAAGAGCCAAGTAAGTATTTGCAAAGAGCTTTACGGCTTCCGCCTCGGCAAAACCCATGAAGAGAATATCAATATTATCTTTGATTGCTCCTTCTGCGAGCAAATTGGCAAATGCCCTGGCTTCCGCTTTCTTTTCTTCATCACAACCGACAATAATTCTGGAAGGCCACAAGTTATCTTCCAAAGCCTTGCCTTCTCTCAAAAACTCGGGCGAGAAAAGGATATTATTCGTGTGGTACTTCAATCTTATATTTGCAGTATAACCAACCGGAATGGTCGATTTGATGACCATCATTGCGTTAGGATTTACTTTCAAAACCAGTTCGATTACCTGCTCTACACAACTCGTATCGAAAAAGTTTTTCTTAGAATCATAGTTGGTGGGAGCAGCAATAACAACGAATTCAGCATCCTTATATGCAGCTTCACCGTCTGTTGTAGCAACCAAGTCAAGTTCCTTTTCCGCAAAGAATTTTTCAATGTAATAATCCTGAATTGGTGAAATTCTGTTATTGATGTTTTCCACTTTTTCGGAAATAACATCCACCAATGTTACATGGTTTTTTTGAGCAAACAAAGTTGCAATCGACAAGCCGACATAACCTGCGCCGGCGACAGCAATTCTCTTATTCATTATAAACAATTCCTTTTCTTATTTTCGGATATAAAATTCATAATACCATTTCGCAAATCTTTTTAACCCTTCTCTCAAAGAAGTGTTGGGCTTGAAACCAAAATCCCGTTCTAAAGGCGTGGTATCTGCATAGGTTACCGGAACATCGCCCGCCTGCATGGGAACGAGTTTCTTGTGTGCCTCAAAGTCATAATCCGAGGGCAATACTTGAGCGGCGATCAACTCTTCCTGCAAGATCTGAACAAAATCCAAAAGATTTTCGGGAGAATTGTTACCGATGTTATAAACCATATACGGAGGAATCGGCAACCCATCTTCGCCCGCTTTCTTTTCTGGGGCGTGTTGCATGACCCGGATTATGCCTTCTACAATATCATCAATATAAGTGAAATCGCGCTTGCAATTTCCATAGTTAAAGATTTCGATCGTCTGACCTTTAACGAGCTTGTTGGTAAAGCCGAAGTATGCCATGTCAGGACGACCCGCAGGGCCGTAAACCGTGAAGAAACGAAGACCTGTAGAAGGAATATTGTAGAGCTTGGAATAGGCGTGAGCCAGCAACTCATTGCTCTTCTTGGTAGCAGCATACAAGGATACAGGATTATCCACCTTGTCCTCCGTACTATAAGGCACCTTCTTATTGGAACCATAAACAGAGGAACTGGACGCATATACAAGGTGTGCTACCATATTGTTTCTGCAAGCTTCAAGAATATTATAAAAGCCAATCAAGTTCGACTCAATATAGACATCCGGATTGGAAATGGAATACCGAACACCTGCCTGTGCTGCAAGATTTACAACAACTGCTGGTTTATATTCTGTAAAAACAGAGTCAATCAACGCCTTGTCCGCAAGATTACCCTTAATAAATACCCATTCGTTTTTCTGAACACCCGCTATATCGTTGAGTCGCCACTCTTTGATAGAAACATCATAATAGTCGTTTACATTATCCAAACCGACCACCTTAACATTTTGATATTCCTTGAGCAATTTTATAACGAGATTTGCGCCAATAAATCCAGCCGCACCAGTTACAAGAATTGTCTGGCCGTTCAAATCCACATTTTTTTTTACCATTCTGTTATGCCCCCATTTTCACGCTTGTTTTATATTGCCCAACCGAATAAATGCGGCGCGGCGCAAAAACCTCGTTTTATTGAGACTTTTGAGGCACTTCCTTAAAGCGCTCAACGCTCGTTTGCCCGTTCTATTCGGCCAACATTTGTTGTATTTATTTCCACAACCATTTTTTGCGGCCGCTCCCTTCTTGCTTCTTCCATCTGCAAGAAGTTCGGATATATTGAGAAAGGGTCTTCTCTTGCTATCTTTTCTTATGCCCAAGGCCCAGCCCTCCCGGCAAAATGCAACTTTACAATTAGATATACCTTATCACCCGGTTGTCGTTTACATCTAAACAGATCCTTAAAATTTATACAGCAATACCACTTCTCCTGCCAAACTAGCAGAAATGTATTATCATTATCACATTTCTTTTTCATTCTCTGTTATGCTGTTAAACCAAGACACATAATCAAACTGATCTATAAATCGCCTGCCTGTAATAAGGTTTTGTGTCATCCATATATTGGGAACCACATTCTTTTTGTATAGTTTATTATATATTTTACAAATTTTACAGAACCTCTTAAAGCCTTTTAAGTACACTGCGCTCCTAAGATCCGGATGTTTTTCAGCGGTAAATACGATTTTATGCTGAAAAGGGAGTTGATCAAATCTTTCAAGCAGTTGCCCCCCCCCCGCATAATTCGTATACATAAATACCATATTATCGTGATTTATGCGATTTTTTCTCTGGTTCCATTTTTCAATCGCCTCATCGAAAGTGGTATAATGCATAAAATGTATCTTTATACCGAGATAGCCCACACCAACGGGATATGTTTTATCGCCACTCGTATCTTCAACTATTTCGGCATTCAAAAAATCCTGCCAGTTTTCAAGAGCCTTTATATAATCCTCGCCTGTCAAATAAAGATTGATAAAAGGTGAGTTGAATTTCAATCCCAGCCAATGATATATGATACCGCCGGCGCAGTTGGAGCAAATCAGAGATATGTCTTTGTTTTTCAATCTTGCGCGGTTGGCGGCATCTATTTCATTCTGCTGTTTTAACAAATGTGATTTTATCTGTCGCTTGATAAAGCTCATAATAAAAAACCTCGTTTCTTATTCTGGTTTTTTAATTGCTCGTCCATTTTTTAACTGATACGCACCTCCGGCGCTTTTTCTGCCAATCTACAAACTATCATTTCATATATGTAATAGTGGAATGATGTGATACTCTTTTTTCTTCCGCTGGCAATTCCATATAATTTCCATATACTTTTTTCAGAAAATAATCATATTCACTTAACACATCAAATGAATACCCCTCAAAAGATTTTAATGAAAAATCCCCCCAATTCCTAATCGCGCCAACTTCTTTCTTTGCATCATACCCCCAAACCATGTTTGTTAAAAAGTTATGATGATCTGATTTGTTTTTTAATGCTATCTTTTCAATCTTATCGCAATAAATCTTTCCTGGAATGATTTTTATTAATGAGTACCAAAGCTTTCTTAATAAATTAGTCGTGTTTTTTGTATCCTTCATTGACACCAAAACATATTTTTCGAGCTTTTTGCATTTGGTTTTGTTTTTCATAGCACTAGCTAATGTTTTTCCCGCACTATCAATGGGAAAAATATCAATATATACGCCGAACAAATTATTTTTCATTCCATTTTCTTCAAGGCATGTCCGGCGATCAAACATTTTTGCATAGGGATAAAAATACCTGCTGCCCATTTTATAATGAATGATGCCGTAATTGTTCTGCTCTTCGCGAAAATAACCCAGATTAAGAAATCGTTCATAGTCATCTCGTTGCATAATAACATCAATGTCATCGTCCCATGGGATAAAGCCATTATGTCGAATAGCGCCTATAAGAGTCCCATATGCCAAAGAATAATGCAATCCGTTCTTTTTACATAGTTGATCAAATTGCACCAAGATATTTAAACAAATTTTTTTTGTTTCCTCTAAATTAACTATCTGCATGTACATACTCCAAACGAAACGAAAATGTCCGCCTTCGGTTGAATCGTTTACTCTTGATTTAAAAACTGAACATAGTCAAACCGTTTTTCAAAATGTCGAAAACCCAAAACCGTATAGTTTAATAAATTTTCTCTATTTTCTCCAAACTTTGACGGTTTAACATATATAAAATGTTTCCCGTCTGAATTATGCTTTTCATGGCACAATACTTTATAATCTACGATCGGACATTCGTCGAGCCATAACCAATCTTCTTTTTTTCCTCCTTTTTTACAAATTGCAATTATATAGATCTTATCGTATAGTATTCTTCTTTTTCTTTCTTCCCAATTTCTGTAAGCTTCTTCCGTTGTTTTAGCATGATTAAAATGAATTGATATATCATCCAAAACTCCGATAGGGTATGGTGAATTTGTATTGGCAAAGGAAATAGTTATATTGATATATTTTTCTAAATTCAAACAGAATTTCTTAAAATCAGTATCTGTCATCCACAGATTAATGGTAGGAGATTGAAATTTTTTTCCCAAACGATGATATATCACCCCCCCCCATGCAGGTATTACACAAAATTGTGAACTCAGATTCTTTTAATCGCTTTTGCTGCTTATCGGAATATCTTCTTTGAACAACGCGAGAAACCGGGGTAAGTAAAAATCTAACAAATTTTAGAATGAAATCAAATATCGTCATACCCTTTATTTTCTATACCTCATTTAACATGTTTTCCTACATATTTTTTAATATTGCACATCACAAACCCGATCAATTCGTATAGTCATGATGGCTTTTTTGAAAAAAGCATCGATATGCACTTTTTAATTTGCTTGGGCTTGAGGGCGTTCACCATTATTTTAAAATTACCACGAATATCTTTAATGGCAAAACTTAATACAACATTTGTGAAAAACTCAGTCATCACAGATGCAATAGCAGCGCCGTTTGAACCCAATACCGGAATTAATAAGTAATTTAAAAGCACATTGAGTGCCGCTCCGCCAGCATCCATTTTCCAAATCCATTTCTGTTTTCCTTCTGCTAACAGCCAAATATTTCTTATCATTCCAATAAAAGAAAAGGGTGTATACCACACTGCAATTCTTAAAGTTGAAACAGAATCCATATATAAATTGCCATATACTATATACACAATCGGCTTAGCCAAAACACAAATCAAAACACATTCAACTAAAGAGAGTACTATGACAATAGTATATAGTAATTTTACTTTTTCTTCATATCCAATATGATTCTGTTTTTTTCTCTCAAAGATATCCGGCCGAAACGAGTCGATAATAGCCACAAAAACAAAATTCGCAAGAGCGGCGCAAGTGACAGCCGCGGAATAAATACCTGTTACATCATTGCCAATCATCAGCTTTAGCATAATACGATCCGTCTGCGAAAAAATACAGATCATCATATTAGCAAGGATATAGTATTTTCCTTTGGAAAGCAATGACCTTACCGTTTTAAAAGAAAATGAAAGCTTTGCACCGCCTAATTTTTTATAAATAAAATATAATGAACACGCAATAATAAAATAATCCAGTGCATTAGAAACAGCAAACCACCGAATACTTTTGCCGCTAACCAATAGAAATATTTTGTACCCAGAAATTATAAAATACGCAATGCAGCTAACGATAGCCGTATATTTTGATAAATACTTATATTGAAACCAGTATTGAATCAGTTCTAATACTTGCGAAATCAGCATTAAACTATATAAACCGCAAACAATAATACACTCGGTATCGGTTCTATTTGTTACGCCAGCAAATGCTATAACACCGCAAATACACAATACTGCCGAGCAAAGAGACATTGACAACGCGCTACCATTGATTTCTCCCTCCCGGCTCGGATGACTAACATATTCCTGAACCAATACATTATTTAGTCCAAGTAACGCTATCGGCGCCACAAAGCTAACAACCGAAGCGGCGTAGTTTAACAATCCGTAATTTGATGGCCCAAGATATCTGGCCGTGATCATTGTGACAATCAACGACATAATTGATTGTACTATTCTACAAGCAATGAGCCAAGAAGCGTTTCTGGCAATTTTACCCCTTATCATCTTACTAAATATCACTCACTCCTCACCTTAGCCAAATCTGGCCTTTAGTATAAATTTCTTTTTCCTCGAACACCAAAACAGCACCAAAACGATGAAGAAGGGATACATGCCAAAAAATTGATATGTCATTACCGTGTTAAACAAAACATTGCTCATATATATTAACAGCAATGTACTGAACTCCTTGCCTTCGATTGCTCTATTATATAATTTAGCAATGACAAAGCCAAAAATCATGCCTCCTATTGCAATACCGGCAATACCGAAGTCTCGCAAAAGATAGTATAATATTGTTGTATTGTTATTTATCGTTATTTGATGACTCAAATCGCTTATACGATAAAACTGTTGACAATATATATTAAAATGGTACTGCGGGACTTTTATTGTAGTTAAGCCAGCCACTTTCAACAACAAAACAACCGGTTCAATAATCGCTCCAAAAAACAAATATCCATACAAATGTTCATTCAAGGCAAATTGTTCCGGACTTTGCAAAATATAATCCAAAAATGAAAACGAACCCGAAAAATATGTTACAAATGTTTTCCAAAAATCCTGACCGCGAGAAACAGTAACCATCAGAATAACAACGACACCCCCAATAATGTATTTCGTTGTCTTCTTTTTCAACAGACCCGCAGAAACGCTATGCTTACCCTTATAAATAATCATAGTGATTACCAATGAATATATCAACAATAAAACAGCATATCTTCCTCCACCCATTATTGTAATCAACACCGCATTAATGAGCGCATATAAAATATGTATCGGGGATCTGTTATTGAACGCGAAATACACATAGTATACCACTAGCCCTTGCATCAACCCAACCGGTGCAATTTTAAAAAACATTTCCGCTATTTCAGAGGAAAACGCTTCATGGCTAAAAAAAATATCCCTCACAGTCGATAAAGAATTGCCTCTAAGTAGCAAAGAAAACATGCGAAAGAGCAAAGAAGAAGCGAGTATTAACGATATAATTTGTATTATTGCCGCACCAGAAGCCTTATTGCATACCTCTTTATCTTGCTGTTGAACCGTGTTGGAGAGAACCATCTTAGCTCTTGATTTAACGCCAAACAAAAAAGTTATATTGACAGATAAAATAAAAAGCCCGGCAAAAAGATGAACATCCCAGATGGGCTTTCTTAAAGTAAAAAAGCCAAATGTTGACAATATCCCGGTAAATGTCCATAAAGCGGTAAAAATTGAAGCTATATTAATATAACTTCCAAATTTTCTTTTGGAAACGAACAGCGAAAACAGCAATAATGTCAAATAATAAACATAAATCATAGGTTACCTCGCATACAATCAATACCCGGCGCGTTGAATACTTTTCATAATAATCTTGGCATTGTGATGATACTCCCTCGCCCTCTATCTTGTTGTTTTGGCTCGATTAATTCAAGACTCACTTGTTTTTCAATCTAATCGCCAAATATAGCATAATACTCATTTTGTGTTTGATTAAAAAATATAAAACCTTCATTTGAAAAGGCAAATCATGCCTTATACGACCCTGAAATGCAAGCCGGCTACTGTCGCGCTTCAACAGCTCCCTTAAATTAGTAATCGTCTTTCCAATATTCCCTTTATGACTATGCACTATTAATCTTGCATCGGAATAAACCATGCGGCGATCTTCTTGTTCGCACCGCCGCAGCACCTCGTTATAAGACGGAAGTCCTTTTGCGATTTCAATAATTATTTTTCTTTTTTCCTCTCTTTGTGAAAGTACCTGGGGGACAAGGGTGCTAGATAAAGAGCTTTCATTTTCCTTTTCGTAATGATATAAGTATTCATGAACATAATACATTTTCTTGGCCAAAACCATTAGTTGCATTGTATATACCGCATCTTCCCCATTCCTTAATCCAGTAAAATGTACTCCAGACTCAGAAATCAAAGTCCTTCTTATCAATGTAGCAACGCAACCGCGAGGCAGCCTTTCTTTATAGTTTTTCTCGTCTCGAGGAGCAATCATCAAAGGAAGAGCCTCATTAACGATAAAATTGTTATCTAATACCGTATCTGCAAAAGGCGGATTCCACATATACTCATCTACCCCATTTTGATGAATCACAACATTACACCTAGTTAAATCCGCCTTTGAAATGCCTGCAAAATAAATCATTTTTTCACAAAATGTAGAGTCAATCCAGTCATCAGCATCAACAAAACATATGTACTCCCCATTCGCGTGATTAACACCGTACTCCCTTGTTTTTCCAGGCCCTTCATTATTTTTCTGATAAATAATAAATCGTGGATCATCTTGAAAACTTTCTTTACATATCTTCACCGTGTTGTCTGATGAACCATCATCTACCAGCAACACTTCAATATCTGTATAAGTTTGACTTTTAAGAGAAAGAATACACCTGCGAATATATTTCTCAACATTATACATTGGAACAATTATACTAATCATTTTCTTCCTTCTTTTATCTTAAAGAACAACCTTCTATTGAGGGAAAAAACAAAATACTTTATTTTCGTTTGGCGTGTATTGATTAACGATCTAATAAATTTCTTGTCAATCTTAGCCTCTGCAGCCTTTGTAAATCCCAAATATCTTGTACCGCTCATATACATTCTGGCAATATAATCGAGAAACAGCTTTTTATCGTTTTCGCTTAATTTGTCAGAGAGCGTTACTAATTTCTCGCAGTTTTTTACCTTGTCTTCGAACTTTTTTTCATTTATATCCTGTCTAGTCATCGTGGAATTGGGACGAGAATAATAGGTATACAACCTTACATTACGATACATAGCACTACCCGCGGCCAAAAGTATTTCTGCCGTCCATATTTCATCTTCAAAAATTCTCCCTTCGATAAAACGGATAGAATTATTGATTATCAAATTTTTGCTAACAGCATAAATCCAAACAGTATCGTAAAAGAAACCATCAACATTTAACATCCGCATTAAATACTGGCTTCCACTTAAAATGGTATTACTATATTCACTTATAACATATGGCCGTTCTTTGTCATCAGAAATCGTACAAGCATTGTATCCAAAAACATCTAAACCATTATTTTCCATTTCAGTGACTATGGTAGAAAGCGCATTTTGGCAAAGGCAATCGTCACTATCAACGAAACATAGGTATTTTCCACGCGAATTTTCAATGCCGATATTTCGGGCAGCACTTTGCCCTTGATTGGCCTCTTGTGCTATTACTTTAATTTTATTACTGGATCCAGCATAGGAATTACATATCGAAAGACTGTTATCTGTCGATGCGTCATCAATTATTAATAATTCATAATCATTAAAATCTTGGTTTAAGACACTTTCAATACTGTTTTTAAGATATATTTCGGCGTTATATACCGGCATTATAACACTGATAAGCACATTACTCATTACTCTTAATTTCCTTATAATGCTTTTATTTAAAGGAGTTTATACCATCTTTTGTCGTTACTGTTACAATACCATGATTTTTAATAAAGCCACAAAGCGAAACGAATTTATCCATACTCCACGAGAAATTGTCAGAAGCATATAACGAATCCTTTTCCACGATGCTATGAAAACACAGCACACACCAACGATTCTTTTTTTGGCAAAAACGAATTAGCTTTTCAATTTGACCACAGGTATTGTCCCTTAACACAGGAACTGAACGAATAATTGGGTAATCCTTCTCGGTTTCGTCTACGGTTTTTTTGTACACGGCCAAAAACAAGTTCCGAGAGCCACAAATTCTTGCCATTTTCTGAATTAATCTATCCTTGAAAGACAAACCATTAACAAAACCTCCAATTCTCATGTATGCAAAATTCTGATTTACAAATTCAATATTATCAGAATTAATCTTATACTTGGAATGTGGACTAGCAATTCCAAGATTGGCGGGCACTTCTATTGATAACCAATTAGCGAGCTTATCTCTTCCCTTAATTAAATTACTTTTATCATTATTGTGATCATCCCCATGACATGCAATTTCAACGCCGGAATTGTATAAATCAACAACTTGCTCTTTTGTCATTGTTTTCATATGAGGCGGAAACGCTACTGTTGGGTAGCTTCCGTCAACATATCCCGCCGTAACATTCAATGTGCATGAAATTCCATAATTCTGGGCAATCTTTATTGCGTTGTATGAATCCTCTCGAGCATCATCAAAAGAAAAAGTAATTCTTGCTGTTTCCATTGTCTCATTACCTCAGCAACTTTCGCAAACTTAATAACATTACAAATAAATTAACAACAAAATAAACAATTGTGAAAATATTTAATAGATGAAAGACAATGCAAAGTAAAAACACCATCTGTAAAAAACCAGTTGGAGAAATAACATTAAGAGCAACAATCTTGGAAAAATTAAAAGATTCCTTATCTGCTAATTCATTCACTGCTTCACTTTTTCCCAAAGATGCTTTCTTCTTTTGGAGAATTAAGCGCGGGAAAATGGACATTATGGCAGAAAATCCTCCAAGAATTAAATACCAATAATTCTCAAAAAGTGTTACCAAATTGTTATCATAAAAGGCGGCAATGCTCACTGCAAAATATGTTAATGCCATTGCCATATATCCACCCATCGTGTCCCACAAATCACCCAATGATGACATCATCTTATTGCAACGCGCCAAATTGCCATCTACGCAATCAAAAATCGCCCACAAAAAGAAGAATAGCCACCCGACCAAACGCACGACCATGCCATTCCCAAATGAGACAAGTGCAGAACCGATTAATAAAAATAAAACAGAGAACTTTGTTATAGTAATAGGTTTTATTTTTTTGTTTATAAATAATGCGGTTATTATTATTGAAGCGGGGCGAAGTACCCATGCAACCCAAAAATTATAGCGTTCCTCTTTTCTTTTTTTTTCGGGTACCGCAATCTTATATATTTCCGAAAGTTTCATTGAGTCTTATCTCCTTCATATATAATCCGAGATATAACATCAGAATATGTTTTAATTACTATCTCTCTCGAAAAATTTTTTTCAACATAATTTCTCCCAACCAACCCCATCATCTTTCTCTGTTCATTATCAATTGTTAAAAAGTGTTCAACAATTTGAGTCATCATGTTGACATTTCCACCGCTATAGATATAACCAGACTCACTGTCAAGAACAGTTTCTCTACATCCAGGATTATCAGTTGTAATAATTGGTCTTCCACTAGCCGCATTCTCAAGAAGAACATTGCTCATCCCTTCGCCATATGTGGAGGGATGAATGATTGCGTGAGATCGAGAAATCCACGGTTTAACATCTTTCTGACTGCCTCTATAATAAACAATTCCTTGTTCTCCAAGGAGTCGCAGTTCTTCTTTATAATGGCTCTCTGTTGGTTCAATAAAGCCAAGCATGTTAAATTCTGTATTCGGATACTTCTGCTTTATCCGTTTGGCCACTTCGATATAATCATCAACGCCTTTATCATGAAGGATACGACCAATATAGTTAAAAATAACGGGCGCTCCATCTATGCCGTTGCCTCCATCCGGATACGGTTGAACCGGATATCTTTCAAGAGCGACACCAGAGCCTGGAATCAGTCTATGTTCGCCCTTCACCATGTCATTTTCTTCAGCAAGCTTCATATTCGTGGAATTTTGAAACATTACACATGCAGCATTTCGATAAGACTGCTTAAAAAGCCACATAATGAAAGCTTTAATCATCCTCGTTTTATTTAAAACGCTCCCCAATCCAGTCACATTGCATATATATGGAATTTTCAGCCTTCTTGCCGCCATACCTGCATACACATTTGGTTTGGCAGTATAAGTCAAAACAACTGTTGGGTGATATTTTTTGAATAGTTTTTTATAATGCAATAATAGCTTAACATCCGCAATGATGTTTGTTCCTCTCCGATCAATTTTCGGATTATCATATATATATGAAATATCTTTCATCAACTCGAGTTTTGGTCCCTCTGGACAGGAAATGAGCAGATCATAGCCTTTGTCAATCAAGGCTTTAATTAACTCCAGTCGAAAACAATAAACATCATCATCATTATTTGTAAGCAATGCTATTAATGGTTTCATTCTCACATTCTTCTTTCTTGTGCTTTTTGATCATAGCAAATCAATTCCATTACCGTAACAGCGATTTTTAATATAACTTGAATTTCTATTAAAAATCCATCATTACAATCTGCGGAATCAACTTCGTTTTTTAGCAAAGCTTATCTTATGTAAGCATGATTATAACTATGTGATCGTACTCTCGACGGTCTAAGGCAATCCGTTTTATTTTTAAAATTGATGCCAGCCCTGCTCGTGAGTCTGGCATGAAGTAACCATACACACCGTTGCTGACCAGAATATTGCTAAATCAGTCAACGGTACCTCCTTACAGAACTCGGTTGCCGGATTTCGCCCAAAACGCAGCTGTTAATGATTTCGCTTTACACCATTCTCATAAACAGTCCGCACAAATTCTGCAAAAGATGAATCTAAAACATCCACTTAAGTTCATATGGCTTATGCATCGAATCACACCGGATTTTTGTAATATTAAAAGAGTTGATTTGTGCACCTCTTTATTGCGCTTAAACATGAACGGCCGCGCACTCAACTTCTTTCTTTTTGTCATGAAGTTTATACAACTTTTGTATTTGTTAATATAAATTATAAATTTTATTTTACCAAGGCATTATATCACAAAAAGGTTAGTCTGTCAATATGTAAACTGTATTTTAAAAGAGACAAAAGTAAGAAATATTTGCTTTCGTTGGAAAAACATTTAAGGTAACACTGCATAACAGCAGGAAAAAGATAGAACATAAAAAGGTCATCCAAAAAGATCAAGTTCCCAATTAAGTTCGACCAGAGGCGCACTGACTTCGGCCGCCAAACGAGAAAGTCTATTACTTGGGAACAAGTTTGCCAGAGCGCATATTATATTCAGTTTGACAAGCTATTCTCGCAGACGCCAGTATTATCGCGTCTTTTGATTGTTGGTATATGTGTTACAAAAAAGAGATGACGAATCGAAGAAAATTTAGTATAGTTAGGTATGGATCAATACCAACTAACAAAAGATTCAACGATTCGCCATGAACAAAAAGTCGTTTTAAACTATGCGAATATGTAAAAAGACAAAAAAGCAATAAAAGTACAAGAACAACCGGCGATATGTTTACTACTGACTACGAATTCAAAAAAAGAAGATATTCTCAAGAATGTTTTTAAATGTTTTTTCAAAAGAGTATAATTAGCATATTGAATATAATCTTTCTTTTCGTACAGCTTTCCACTCAAAAACAAAAATCCGAAAAAGTCAAACAGCGTAAGACTTTTTCGGATCTTCATGTGATTGGAATAGCTAATGTCCGGCTCAAAAGCCATCAATAAAGCGTTTTTTCCATGGCTTCATAGTCTTCAAACAGGGCAAGGCAGGCGTCGCGATCCAGGGGCTTCAAGAAATCCGCAAGATCGGCGCGTCCCCCCATTTTTTTATCAAAAATATCATCCCGGAACCCGATTTTCCCGTTGTCCTCGATCGTGCATCCGTAATAAACGGTAGACAAGTTGGCCCAAAGGCAGGCGCCCAAGCACATGGGACAGGGTTCCCCGGTGGTATAGAGTTCGCAACCTGAAAGATCATGGGTGTTGAGCGCGCGGCCTGCCAGCCGAATGGCGCCAATCTCCCCGTGCGCTGTGGGGTCGTGATCGGCCAGCACCCGATTGTGGGCGCGGGCAATGATTTTCCCCTCTTTGACGACAACGGCGCCGAACGGCCCGCCGTGTCCTTCTGTGATACCGATCCTTGCCTCGTCGATCGCCGTCTGCATAAAACGGTTTTCCGCCTGACAAGGATTCTCTTTTGCCTCGTGTTTCATATTCGTTCCCTTTCTCATCTTTCGCTTCTTGTTATCGCCAGATGGTATCCCGCCGCTTGGAAACCGGCGGTTCCGGAAAAGGTGGAAGTCCGGAAAGCGCAAAAAACTGCCGCCCCGGAAGGCGGCAGTTTTTTTTGCAAAAGTGAAACCTTATTTGATTTCCACTTTGGCGCCGGCGTCTTCAAGATCTTTCTTCATCTTTTCAGCGTCAGCTTTGGAAACGCCTTCCTTCAGCGTCTTGGGAGCGCCTTCCACGGCGTCCTTCGCATCTTTCAGACCAAGGCCGGTGATCTCGCGAACCACTTTGATCACAGCCACTTTCTTGGCGGCGTCGAAGCCGGCAAGAACGACATCAAACTCGGTCTTTTCCTCGGCGGGAGCGGCAGCGGCGGCAGGGCCTGCCACGGCAACGGGAGCGGCGGAAACACCGAATTCTTCCTCAAGCATTTTCACAAGATCATTCATTTCCAGAATGGTAAGGGTTTTGATTTCTTCAAACAGAGCGGTTACTTTTTCGCTGGCCATTTTCATGTACCTCCATTAGTAAATAATTTTCATTTCATTCAAAAGATCACGCTGCTCTTATTCAGCGGCGGCGCTGTTTTCGGCTCCTTCGCCGTTTTTATCGATGATTGCTTTCAGCGCATAAGCAAGACCGTACAAGGGACTCTTCATGCTGCCCATGAGTTTGCAGACCAGCACCGGCTTGGACGGAATGGAAGCGAGCGCCTCTACCCCGGCGGCATCGATCACGCCGCCGTCGATCACGCCGCCCTTCAGCGTGAAGGTCGGGATCTTGTCGGCATACTCCTTGAGGATTTTGGCGGGCGCCACGGCATCGTCGTCGGTATAGGCGATGGCGGTCATCCCTTCAAACAGGGGCTTCAGATCGCCATACCCCGCCGCCTCGCTGGCGCGCTCCATGATGGAATTCTTGTAAACCTTGTATTCCACCTTGGCTTTTCTCAGCGCGGTGCGGAGCTTGGTATCATCATCGGTATTGATGCCCTGATACTGCACCACCACGGCGGAAACCGCCTTTTTCAGCTTTTCGGCCAGATCGTTGGTAACGGCAATTTTCTGATCCATAATTGCTTTCGACATGTTTTCACCTCCTATCAGACTGCGGGAACAAAAAAAGACTTTCTTTTTGTCCCACCAAAGAACAAAAGGAAAGTCACAAAAGGATAAGCGGCAGGCGCCGCGTACTCTTGATCTTCTCAACCTCGGCAGGAAAGCTTGCGCTTTTACCGGAACCTGCTGTCTTTGGCTTCACGGGTTATCATAGCACAAAAAAATCCCCCTGTCAAGGGGATTTTTTTATTTTTTTCCTGTTTTTGAAAAAACGCTGTTGACGGTTGCCTCAGACTGCCTGCCGATACCAAGATATCTCAATGTCTGTATAAGGCGTAAGTGTGTTATACACTTGATAATAGTATAGAAAGTGTTTCATATCGATGGTTTTCTGACGAACCATCTCACAATAAGGAAGGATCGCCTCAAGCTGTGCCAAGGAAACATTCATGACATCCATTTCGGTTTTCAAAGCTTCCTGCGCGGCGGCAAGCCATTGCTGCATATTATTTTTCCACTGTTCATACTGTTCGTCATCCTCAAAAATCATTTTGCAGCTCTCTATCGTATAGGCAAACTCATCGTTCCAAAACGCCAAATATTCGGCATAGATTGTTTTTTCCGCGCGCTCGCCTTTTTCCCATTCGTTTTTCAGCCATCGGTCATAGGGATTTTCCTGAATGGCCGATGAAAAAAGCTGAGATACGGGATCCTCTTGATAGGAAGCGGTTTGAAAACCGTCAAGTTGATTGGCGTTATTATCGAAATCGGACGAAAGATGGCCGTCAAGCTCCTCCATGTTTTCGGTATTGCTTTCAGGAGAACCGGATGTTGCCGCGCAGGAACTCATCGAACAAATCGCAAGAAAACTAAGTAAAATCAACATTATTTTTTTCATCTTTCCTCCACCCGCTTTCATCGGAAACTCATGTAATGATATTGTATCACAAGAAAAGCCGAACAGCAACCCCATAGAGGTTTTTACACAGAAATTTTTCAGGAATCAGTGGCCGCGTTGGCTTCGTCCGGTTTTTCTTCCGGCTTTTCTTCCGACGCTTCGTCCGTTGCTTCGTCCGGCGTTTCCGGTATCGTTTTTTCCGGCGCTTCGAGCGCTCTTTTGTCAAGGACGGTCAAGCGGCGCAGGCGATAGGCATACAGCGGCCAAAGCGGCAGCATCCAAAGGCAAAGAGCCAAAAGGAAGAGGAAAGCGACCCAGGAAAGGCGTCCCCAGACGGCGCAGGCGATCATGCCGCCCCCGGACGACACGAGCAGGGCGAGATAGGCGACGGCGGTATGGTGGCCGCGTCCGACAAGAAGGGTGAGAAGCACCAGCGTCATGGCGAGAACCGCCAGCATGGCAAAGGCAGCACGCCCGGAGGCCGCGTTGCCGAGCGCCGGCAAAAGCGCCGCAAAAAGCGCGGTAAATCCGCCCGCCAAAGCGCCCCAGAACGCAAAGAGCGGCAGGGCGGCAAGCAGCGTCTTTTCTTTGGCTGCCGAAAAGGCAAGCCCCCGCGCCGGACGCCGCAGCGCCAGCACCGCCGCCGCCATGGGGTGAAGAACCAGCCCGGTCAAGGTCAGGGTGACAGGGGTCGCCAAGGTAAGGCCGGAAAAGAAAGTGACGAGCAGCAGCACACCTTGAAGAGAGGCGGCAAAGACCAAATAACAGAAAAGATCGCGCAGATTGGCAAAAAAAGCCCGCGCCCGAAAGAGCGCGCCGGTAAGGGCGGAAAAACCGCCCCGTCCCCCTTCCGAAGCGGGCGCCACCACAAGATCGGCGCTCATGCGGACGGCGTCGCAAAGCGACTCCGGCAAGGTTGGTATCGCTTTTTTGCGCGCGGCGCGCTTGCGTGTCGCGGCATCGGGCGTTTTTTCTTTGGTGCTGCCGTCCGGCTCTTCCTCGCCGAAAAAGTCGCGCCAAAAAGATTCTTCTTCCTCCGAAAAAGCAGGATTTTGGGCAGAATCCGGCGTGTCCGGATTGACTTGCGGCGTGTCAGCCGCCTGAAAAGCGGCAAAGGAAGCGAAAAGGTCGCCCTGAGAAAGCGCTTCTCTTCTCTCGACAAGGGGCGTGTCCGACAGCGCGATGCAAGCGCCTGACGACAGCGTGCGCCCCGGACTTGCGGCGACATCGGCACAGCGCATCAGCGCAATTTCGCCAAACGCCCGACCGCCCAAATACGCCACCATTTCCCCCTCGGCCTGATACCGCGCGATCAGCCGGCCGCGGTCGGCGCGTGACAGATCGGCAAGCAGGGTGGGAAGCCCTTCCTCGCCGGTTGGTTTTTCCTCTTCTCCCTCGGCTCCCGGCACAAGCCCCAAGCAGGCCGCCGTTTGGAGATCGGCGGGAGAATCGGCCGTTAAAGTCAGCGCGACGCCGGCTTTTTGCGCCTCGGCCAGCGCGTCTCCGACACCCGGCGCTAACGCTTCGCCCAAAAGAAGAACCCCTTCGAGTACCAAAGGCTGTGACAAAAGCGAAAAAAGCGCCTGGCAGTCTTGCAAAGCGTCGAGCGCCCGCCCCGCCGTAATCGCTTGTTTCAGGGCGGCAAGATCGGGGACCGCCACCGCCACCGCCCAGGCTTCACAGGGGTCGGGAGAAGAAAGCGGCGCGCCCGCCAAGGCCGCCCGCCTCTCTTCGGTCAAGGGAGCAAGGCCGTCCGCCATGGCATAGGGACAGAGGGGCAAAAGAAGTTCCGCTTTGGCCGTCACGGTCAGAAAGATCCCTTTGCCGTCGGTGATCCAGCCGTACAAGACCCCCTCTTCGGTCACGCCGCCGGCAAGAAGCCGGTACTGTTTTTCTTTTTTTCTCCCCGCCGCCTCGGGGAAAGGGGCGGTTGCGGCATAAGGCGCAAGCGCCGCCAACGCGCGGCGGGCGCGGGTATCCGCCGTCCCGTCTTCTTCTGACTCGAGAAAAAGCGCGGGGGAAGAAGCGGCCAGCGCCGCGCTGCGCAGTGCAAGCCGTGCCGCGCGCGGCAAGGAAGGATCGCCCCACGCGGGGCAAGCGGCGGGATCGGCCAGCGCATAGCTGTCGCCCCCGGGCAGTACCAGCCCGCGCGCCCGGAAAGAGCCTTCCGCGCGCAAAAACGAGACGGGCAGGATCACCCGATCCACCGAGGCAAGCGTGAAAAGAGAGGCCGAGCGCCGAACTGTGGCGCCGCCCGACAGGCGCTTGTCTGGCGCCAAAGCCCCGTATACCGCGTTGCCCGCCGTGATGCAGGCTAAGATGGGATAGAGTTCGGCAAGCGTCCCCGCCGCAAAAGCCGAAGCCAGCGTCCAGCCGTCGGGGAATTTCACGGGCAGGCCGGGTATGAGCGATACCAGCGTCAGCGCAAAAACCGCCGCAAGCAGGCTCACGGTGAGAACCAAGGACAGCCTTTTGATCTTTTTCAAAAGCGGCGTGTCGTCAAAGCCCGCCTCTTTCTTCTTTTTCCGGACAGAGGCAAGATAGGTGTTTGACCCTGTCCGCGTGACAAGCGCGCGCACCTCGCCGCTTACCAGCACCGTCCCCGCCAAAAGCGCCCGGTCGTCTTCCCAAAGCGCGGCGTTTGACCCGGGAAAGGGCGCGTCAGTGCTCTTTTGCGCCTCGTCGCGGGGGGTCAGACCCTTTTCCAGCACCCGACAGGCGCCGGAAAGAATCAGGCAGTCCGCCGGCACATAATCCTCTTTTTGCAA
>CANQXN010000010.1 GCA_947627815.1 uncultured Clostridia bacterium
GATACTCGATCAGATAGGTCCGGGCCAGGAAGGAGCCCATGGAGTGGCCCAGCAGCACATAGGGGATGCCGGGATGCCGGTCTCCCTCCAGCTCCCGCAGGGCGCGGATGTCCTTCACCAGCAGCTCCCAGCCCCCCTTGGGGGCAAAGAAGCCGAACTTCTTGTCGCTCTCCGCCGCCGTCCGGCCGTGGCCCAGGTGGTCGTGGCCGCAGACCAGCAGGCCGTGCTCCGCCAGGAAGCGGGCGGTATTCTCATACCGGCCCATGTGCTCGGCCACGCCGTGGACCAGCTGGACCACCCCCCGGGGCGCCCCCTCCGGGAGCCACTCCCGGGCCATGATGGTGTGGACGCCGTCGGCGGAGGGGAAGGTAAAATCTCGGACCTGGATCATAGCGGACCTCTTTTCCGCCCCGCCCGGCCGGGCGGGACTTTTTCTTTTCCGCGTCTTTCTTTGGCCTCCGATCCGATGGGCAGCCGGTCACATCGCCGCCCGCCGTGCCGCCGTTAGGCTTAAAAAGCGCAGAGAACAAAGCAAAAAAATGGCGCGCCTTCTGACAGAGGCCGCCTGCGAGGGATTCCCGCCGGGCAAACAGCCGGGCGAGAGAAAAATGAAATCGCTTTTCTGATCGCCGCGTGGCGCGCGGCCATCTCGGGCGGCGGTGAAAAACGGAGGAATCATGAAAAAGCATTTTTTTCTTTGGGTCATCGTCATTACCATTGCGCTCGTCAGTCTGGTTTCGGTGATTACACTGACGCTCCAGCACCGCGAAGTGGAAAAAGAGCGGGCGGCCTTACAGCGCCGGCTGGCCGAACTGATGGCCGAAAATGAGCGGCTGGAACATGATATCAACCTCGATGTTACCGATGAATATATCATTGCCATGATGCGGAAATTGGGCTATTATTTCCCGGGGGAAAAAATTTTCACCTATCATGACAGCGAAGAAACCACAGAAGAATGAAGATAACCCCGCCCGCCGAAAGTTTTCGGCGGGCGGGGTTTTCCTTTCCCGGGCATCTCAATTCATTCTTGGGGCGAAAGATCGGGCAGTTCGGTCATGCGCAGATTGGTACAGCCGTAGGGAATGAGCGTCATGAGAACGGCGGGACCTAAGGGTTCAAGGCTTTGCGGAACCAAGGCGGCGCGGCCGTCCGGCATCGGCCAGGCGAGCGGCGCCATGGGCAGGGAAATTGTCAGGGGCGGTCGGTCGGGCGTAAAGGGCGCGTCATATTCGCAAGGGGTGACAACACCTTCTTTGCCGGCAAATCCGAACGCCCAGGGAGAGGCTGGATAGAGGGCATAGTCGCAATAGGGAAATTTGCGCTCCACCCCACCGGCGGTATACTCCCGCTTTTCTTTCTTTTCAGCGATGGGCAGCGCGAAGAGCAGCGGCCCATGCCAGAGTGCTGTCATGCCGCGAGGGCGCTTTTCCCATCGGGTGACAAAATCAAAAGCGAGGGTGAGTTCGGCAGTTCCTTCCCAACGCCGGCTGACCTTGACAAAGGCACCGGGCGTTACCGGCTTTCCGTCAAGTGTGGCGTTTTCGACGGCGGCAGGCACCCAGAGCGAAAAGACAAAGGAAATAGGTTCGGCCACCGTGAGGCGGTAACGCACTTCGCCGCGAAAAGGGTATTCGGTGAGACATTCCACCGTCACCGGCGTCCCTTGCCAATCGGCATGGAGCGTCGCGGGCAGGGGCAGGGGACAGGCGATGCCCTCCTCGGTGCGGGCAAAGGCGGTGAGCGCCAATTTGGGAAAGCCCTGTCCCATATTGGCGGTACAGCAGCCGTAATTCGGTTCGAGGCCAAAGATGTGCGCTTCCTCGTTGTTGGTGCGGAAGACCCGATGGGGCAGGGGCGCGCACTGCACCTGATTGGTGAGCTGTACATATTGATGCGTCCACATATCGGGGCTTACCGTGGCGGGCAGGGCGTTGAAGGCCTCCTTTTCGAGTTCTTCCAGCCAGCGGGGATTGCCCGACACAGAAAAAAGCACCTCAAAGGAATACATGGCTTCCACCACCGAGCAAAGCTCGCTGCCCTGAATGGGGCTGTCGCCCGAGAGGTTTTCGTCTCCCGTGAAGTGGCCGCAGGCCATGCCGTGGTGCGCCCGGAGCCAGTCAAGCGCGCTTGCGGCGAAGGCGTCGGGATTTTCCCCGGTAAGGCGAGACATCAGGGCGGAGGATTTCAGCATCATGGCGAGGTTGACCACATGGGAGAGATAGTCCCAGCGTTCGGTGAGGTCATCGAGCATTTGAGAGGCAAAAACCGCCTCCCAGTCAAAGCCCTGTACCTTTAATTTTTTAGCGAGGAGCAACAGCCAGGGTTCCGGCCGGCGCTCATAGAGCCAGAAGATCGGGATCAGCCCTTCAAACCAGCGGGAAGCGCCCCAGTTGTGGAGGGTCGCGCCGTCCAAATGGTCGTTAAACTGCTTCAGACAGCGATAGAGCGCTTCTTCGGTTTTGGCGTCCTTAGCAAGTTCGGCATAGAGGGCAAGCACTTTGCAGAGCAAAAGCACCGCCCAGGGGTCGTAATTCCGCCGCTCCTCCGGGGCGCAGGGGCAGAGCCAACCGTCGGCCTGCTGGCGGGCAAGGATGCTTTCCATATAAAATCGACCCCGCGCTTTTTTGTCCTCGTCGTCCAATAACCAGGCCAGCGGGAGAAAGCCGTCCAGCCAATACGGCACCCGTTCCCAGCCGTCGCGGTCGCCGCCGATCCACTTGCTGTCTTTGATGTCCGGCCAGATCTTGTCGAGATGGCCAACGAGGCCGTCGGCCTCGATCTGCAGCTGCCTGCGCAGCCAGCCTTCGGGGCGAATCTGCCCCGCCGGATAATAGGTATATTGCAATTTCCGTAACAAAAAAATCTCTCCCTTTCTTTTTCAATTGACAAGAGCGGTTATTTTGTAGTATAATGCTATTACTATCATAGCATAAGGCCTTCCTTTTTTCAAGGGGAGGAATCGACTGCTCTATTGTAAAAATCGACGGGAGGCATTTTTTATGTGGTATATGAAGCGCGACCCGATGCCGGTCTTTGATCTTTGCGCCCTCAAGCGGTTTGAAGAGGAGGAGCGGCATATTCATCGGGTCTTTGATAAAAGCGTGCTGATCCTGATGCTTTCCGGTGTTCTGCGCTTTGAAGAAAACGGCGCTTCGGTCGACCTTACGGCGGGCGAATACTACATTCAGCGTCCGGGTCTTTTGCAGACCGGCAATCGCCCCAGCGAAAGCCCGCGCTATCTGTTTTTGCACTTCACCGCCGCGTATTCTCAGGAGCCGGCGGACGGGCTTCCCATTCGGGGGCATTGCGATATCGGCGCCGTGCAGGCGGCGGCGGAGGAATTTGAGCGCCGTTACCGTCTGCATGACAGCGGCTTTTTTTCGCTCAACGCGCTGATGTTCCAGCTCTTCGCCGATTTGGAAAGCGGCATGACGCCGCAAAACGGCCGGCTGCAGATCGCCCGGGATATCCAGCGCTTTATCGCGGCGGAATACGCGTCTCCGCTCTCGCTGGCAAAGATCGCGCAGCGGTACGGCTACTCCGAGGATTATACCATTCGGGTGTTCAAAAACGCTTTCGGCATTACGCCCTATCAGTATCTGATCCGTTACCGGCTGCAGCAGGCGGAGCGGCTGCTTGTCTCTACCGATAAGCCGGTGGAGACGGTGTCCCGGGAAGTGGGGTATAATGATTTTTCCACCTTTTATCGGAATTTTCGCAAGCATTACGGGCGCTCGCCTTCCGAATTGCGCGGCCGCTGACGGCGCTTTTTTGACAAAAAAGCACACAGAAAAGAAAGAACGCCTCCATCGCGTTGTGCGATGGGGCGTTCTTTGTTTGCTTTTCAGGATTTGCTTTTTCAGGAAACCGTGTCGCTGTAAAGGGTGTTTTCAAAGGCGGAGGCGGAGCCTGCGCTTGTCGCGGCACTTGCCACCGTGAAGGTGACATTTTCCAAGATCGGGCAGTCGGCAAACGCTCTTTGACCGAAGGTTTCGGTGTTGTTGAGGACGATGGTCACCAGCGAATCGCAGTAAGCGAAGGCTTCTTCTCCGACCGAGCTTGCATACAGGGTGACAGAGGCCAGCGAATCGCAGTTTTCAAAGGCGTGAGCGCCGACCGAGCGGACTTTGGCGCCCAGCGACAGAGAAGAGAAGCCGGCAAACCCGGTGAAGGCGTAGGATCCGATCGAGGCGGCATCCGAGAGATTCAAGCTGGTGATATAGTCGGCATAGTCATGCCAAGGCGCGTCTTCTGCCGAGGCAAAATCGGGGATGCAAGCGCCCGCCTCGTTGGCAACAAAGGTGAGCAGACCGTTGAAATTGATGTTGACCGTTCCCTTGCCGCCGTCCACCGTAAAGGACGCCATGATGGCGGTGGTGGAGCAGGTGGCGGGATAGCCCTGCCAAGCGCCGGTTTTGTTGGGATCATAATTGTTCTGGTAATTGTCGAAATAGAAGATGTGAGCGTAAACCGGCGTGTTGTCAAGGATGCCTTCGCCGACCTCGGGTACATCGCCCTCGAGGCTCACGCGAACCAGGGAAGCGCAGTCGGCAAAGACTTGGTTTCCGATCTTTTTCAGCGTGTTCGGCAGAGTGACATTGACAATGGCGGTGCCACGGAAGGCCTGATCGCCGATTTCTGTCAAAGAGCCGGTCAGGCGCAGGGAGGTGATGGCGCTGCAGCCGTCGAAGCAGCGGGCGCCGATGGTTGTGGCATAGGTGGTGACAGCCGTCAGGGCAGTGTCGCCGGCGAAGGCTTCTTCACCGATGCTGACAAGCGCCTGCGCTGTGGAGAGCAGTTTCACCGAGGTGCCTTTGAAGGCGCGGTCGCCGATGGCTGTCACATTGGCGCCCATGGTGACTTCCGAAAGGGTGGCGACATCCAAGAAGAGGTCGTTGGGGATTACGGTGAGAGGATCGGGCAGGCGGATCGAGGTGATGGCGGTGCCGGTAAAGGCGCCTTCTTTGATTTCGGTGATCGTGCCGCCCAAGGTCAGGGAAGCAAGATTCGAGCAGCCGGCCAGGGCATATTTGCCGATCGAAGTGGCCGTGCTGATGGTCAGGGAAGTGATGCCGGTCAGTTGAGAGAGGGCATAGTCGCCGATTTTGCTGACACGGTCGAAGGACACATTGGTGATGAGAGCGCGGTAAGGATACCACGGCGCCTCTTCCGCGGAGGCGAAGTCAGGCATGGCACGCGCCGTCGCCGCGCCGTTGTTGGTGATGGACAGCATACCACGGTAGCCCAAGGTCGCGACAACGGTGGTAGCGCCTTCCGCATCGGTGAAATACCACTGCATGAAAGGCTCGCTCAAAGAGCGTACGGTGATGGGATAACCGTTCCATCTCATCTGGTTCGGCTCTTTCGTATAATCTTCTTTGTCCGCTTTTTCTTGCTCTTCGGTGATACCGAAAGAGTCGCGGTTGCCGGCGTTATAGTGGAACGCGGTAAAGCCCTCGATGGTGCCGTCCAATACGCCGCTTCCGATTTCGGGCGCGGGGCATTGCAGGATGACGGCGGTCAGCTTGTCGCAGTCTTTGAAGGCTTCGTCGCCGATTTTCTTGATGTTATTGGCCAGGGTGATATTCTGCAGTCCCGTGCCGGCAAACGCGCGCGCGCCGATGGTTTCGGTGTTGGCATGAAGGGAAACGCTGGTCAGCTTGCCGCAACCGTAGAAGGCTTCGTCGGGAATCGCCGTGATGCGAACCGAACGGAGATCCACCGTGGTGATGGCGGTGCCGGCAAAGGCGGCCTCGCCTATGGAGGAAAGACTTGCGGGGAAGTTGACGACGGCAAGGGAAGAACAGCCTTCAAACGCCCGCTTGCCGATCGATGTCAGGGTATCGGGCAGGTTGACTTCCGTGATATCGGCGCGATCCTTTAAAAATTCGTCGCTGATGCCGACCACGGTGCCGTCTTTATAGTTTTTGTAGATTCTCACAACCGTGTCGCTGCCGGTATAGTTCAGGATCACATAGGTGACGCCGTTTTCGTCCTCATGACGCTCCGCTTCCAGCTCACTGTAGGGGACAAAGCCGGTATAACCGATAAATTCGTGGGGAATGTTGTTGCCGGACAGGAAGTTGGCGACATTGCCGCCCTCAAAGCAGTAGACCACGGTTTCGGCGGGGACATTGACGCCGTCTATCGTGACCAGACCCACGGCGTTCCGACCGATTTCGCTGACGCTGTCGGGAATGGTGATCTCTTTGATCTTCGGGCAGTTCAGGAAAGCGTTCAAGCCGATTTTCACGGTTTTGGGGCTGAGGATGACAGTCTCTAACGCGCTGCAGCCGCTGAAGGCGCCGTTGTTGATGGTGACGGCGGATACGGGCAGGTGAATGGCTTCGAGCGCCGAACAGCCTTCAAAGGCGGTCTGCGCGATCACCGTAAGCGCGCTGTCGGGGTCGATCTCAAAGCTTCTGAGCGAGAGGCAGTAAGCAAAGGCGGAGAGATCGACACTGGTCACGCTGGCGGGCAGAGAAAACGCGGTGATGGCGGAGCCGGAGAAGGTCTTTTCCCCGATCGAGGTAATCTTGTCGGAAAAATGAACCTCGGCAAGGCTTGCGCAGTTATAGAAGAGACGGGCCGGCAGCGCCGTGATGGCGTCCGGCAGCGTCAGGGCGGTCAGCCCCTTGCAGAAAGCGAAGGCGCCGATCCCGACGGAAGTCACCGTCTCGGGCAGGGTGATGGCGGGGAGCTTTTCGCAGCCGTAAAAGGCATACGCGCCCACCGATTTGGTGTTAGGACTCAGCTTGACCGAGGTAAGAGAAGCACAACCGGCAAAGGCATAGTTGGGAATGTTGCGCAGATTGTCGGAGAGGGTAAGCTCGGTCATGGATACGCAATTGTAGAACGCCCGCTCGCCCAATGCGCTGATGCCGGAAAGATCGAGGGTGGGCAGCAGCGAGCAATAGGCAAAGGCTTTCTCGCCGATGGCGGATAGGCCGGCGGGCAGGGTCACATGTTCCAGCGCCCGGCAGCCGTAGAAGGTCATGGCGGGGAGGAAGGTGATCTTTTCGGGCAGAGCCACGGTCTCGAGCGCCGTACATTCATAGAAAATGTCGGTGCCGATTTCCGAAAGGCTTGCCGGGAAGGTCACGGTTTTCAAAGAAACGCAGTAACGGAAGACGCCGTCTCCCATGCGCGCAAGATCGGCGGGCAGTTTGACATCGGTAAGCGCCCGGCAATCGTAAAAGACATCGTTGGCAAGCGCCGTGACACTGTCGGGCAAGGTGACTTTGACCAGATTCTCATGCCGGCCGAACGCGGTGGAACCGATCATGGTCACTTTGACCTTGCCACCCTGAATGCTGTCGGGCAGGGTGACTTCTGCGGCATTCCCGGTGTAGGAGACGAGTTTAGCGCCGTTTTTGAAAATGGTGTAAACAAAATCCCCTTCCTGATAGGAAGATTCTACCACATCGGCACTGGTGTTGCCCAATTCATCGGTGGTTTCCGGCGTCGTGACGGGGGCGGGTTCGGTGGATTCCGCCGCCGAGGAACTGCTGTTTGCATTGGAACCACTCACCGCGGGCAGACTGTTTTCCGAATTGTCGGTGGTGACAGGGTCGTTGCCGCAAGCCGTAACGGCTAAGGCTGCCACCAACAGAAGCATCAACAGAATGTACAGTTTCTTCATATCTTTGTCCCATTTCTCCGCCAAAATATCAGAAAAACGGAGGCGTCTGGCGGAAACACCTCTTTACTGTCTGTACCGCTTTTCGCACACGGTGCGGACGGGCTATCTCCTTATGACAGCGTCGGTCAAGGACATAAACCTACAGTATATAAGCATTATACTACATTTCGTATGATTTTGTCAAGATGTCGGGGCGCTTTTTCAGACAATTTTACCATTGCCAATTTTTATGCTCATGCTACCTTGGGCAAGTCCGTGGGCTACGCCCGCCTTAAAGCAGGGCGTCGATAAGGGGGCGGATTGCCTCGAGATACCATTGCCCCATCTTGCGGGCGCCGGCAGCGGTGGGGTGTACGCCGTCCGCCGCCCAATGGGTCGGTTCTCTTTCTACCGAGGCTTGGGCAAACAGGCCGTCTGTGGGGATATAGGCGTCGGCAAATTCGCGCGCCAATTTTCTTGTAATTTCGATTTTGGGCGCCATATCTTCCCGGAAAAAGGCCTTGTCGGGGGTGTAGAGCAAAAATTGCTCCATCATGAGGATTTTGGCGTTGGTTTTTTCTTTGATTTCGCGCAGGATACCGCGATAGCAGGATTCAAAATAGGCGTTTTTCTCCCAATTGTCGCCCTCGCCGCTGTGATGCCAGGTGTCGTTGACGCCGATGAGGATCGAAATGATATCGGGCTGTAAGGCGATCGCGTCTTCCTGCCAACGCGCCAGCAGCGATTCCGCACGGTCGCCGGAAATGCCGGTGTTCAGAAATTCAAACGCCGTGTCGGGATAGGCGGCGCGGATTTCTTCTGCCGCGTAATAGGGATAGCCGCCTCCTAACTGATGAATGTCGGACCGGTCGCGGCCCGCGTCGGTAATGCTGTCCCCTTGAAAAAGAATACGGATCATAGGCATTCTCCTTGTCGTTTTTCTTGCTTTTTTTCCCTCGCACGGCGCGCGGCTCGGCCGTTTGGATGCCGGCGGGGTCTTTTTGTCATTATAGCATAAAACCGGCGGGGAATCAATCGTTATTTCTGAAAAAGAGGCGTCTTTTCCTTTTTTGGCGGAAAAACTTGGCAAGATAGCAAGAGACGGCTCATACAATCATAGCGGAACCCGAGGGCGTTATCCCGTCATTTTTGTTGAAATCGGCAACAAAGGAGACTTTTTTTCATGACTTTTCACCAATTTCACGGTGGTTTCGGCGCTTTTCCCGAAAAGTGCTATTGACAAACCAAGGAAAAGCGGGTATAATAGTTCTATCTTTTTTCTCCCGGCGCGCGGCGGTTTTCCCAATCGATCCGCCGGAACCCGAGAAACGAGAAAAAAGAAAACGATTTTTGGGTAAGGAGGGATCAGGTATCGGCAAAACAGGATTTCAGGAAAAAACCGTTACCGATCTGCGGCAGCTGATTGCCACCTCGGCCTCGCTTTACGGCGAAAGGGTTCGCTATCAGTACAAGGATGCGGCCGGCGCTATTGTCAACTACACCTACAATGAATTTTACCGCGATATGAACGCCTTCGGCACGGCGCTTTCGCTGCTCGGTCTAATGGGGAAAACCGTGGCCGTGATCGGCGATACCCATCCGGCGTATGTCGTGACCTACTTTGCCGTGGTCAACGGCAACGGCGTCATCGTGCCGTTGGACAAAGAAATCAACGATGATGAAGTCGTGAATTTCGTCAAGCGCAGTCATGCCGAGGCAA
Organism: uncultured Clostridia bacterium; assembly: GCA_947627815.1. Lineage (GTDB taxonomy): Bacteria > Bacillota > Clostridia > Oscillospirales > CAG-272 > RGIG1993. The sequence goes on from CANQXN010000010.1 coordinate 9,345, forward strand.
TTGTATACACCGCTTCCTTCCATGAGCGGATGGCGGGGATTGCCGCCCGCCTGGAAACGGTTTCCCACTTGATTGCCATCGATCCGCAAGCACCGCTTCCGGCGGACGCCCGTTTCGTTTTGTGGCGGGAGCTGGTCAAACAGGGGCTTGCGGCTATGCTGGCCGGCAATCACAGCTATCTCGATGTGACCATCGACCTTGACAAAACCTGCGCGCTTCTTTTCACCTCGGGGACGACCGGCACCAGCAAGGGCGTGATGCTTTCGCAGCGCAATCTCGCGGCGGCGACCAACGCCAGCTGTCTGACCATGTCGCACATGACATGCGATTCGGTTCTCGTCTCGGTTCTGCCCATCAATCACACCTATGAGATGACCTGCGGCCATCTTGCGGCGGCCAACAAAGGCGCCACCACCTTCATCAACGACAGCATCCGCTATGTGGTGAGGAATATGCAGGAGGTCAAGCCGACCGCCATGCTTTTTGTACCCTTATTTGTGGAGACGATCCATAAACGGATCTGGGATTCCATTGAGAAAAAGGGCATGAAAAAGAAGGTGCGCGCCGCCATGAAACTCTCCCATGCCCTGCGGCGTGTCGGGGTGGATCTTCGCAAAAAGCTGTTTGACGAAGTGCTGTCGGTGTTCGGCGGGCGGCTGGGCAGCGTGGTCTGCGGCGGCGCGCCGGTCAATCAGGCGCTTCTCGACGACTTCGAGGCGTTCGGGATCCCGATCCTCAACGGTTACGGCATTACCGAGTGCGCGCCCCTGGTGGCGGTGAACCTTTTAGGCAAGGCGCGCAAAAATTCGGTGGGGCGGCCGGTGCCGGGCTGTCGGGTCAGAATCGCCTATGAGGAAAACAGCACCACCGGCGAGATCTTGGTCAAGGGCGACAATGTGATGAAGGGCTATTTTGAGGATCCCGAAGCCACGGCGGCCGCGTTTACCGAGGACGGCTGGTTCCGCACCGGCGATGTCGGTTATATCGACAAAGACGGCTATATTTACATCACCGGGCGCAAGAAAAATGTCATCATTCTGAGCAACGGCAAAAACATCTATCCCGAGGAGATCGAGCAATATCTTTCTTCCATCGATCTCATTGCCGAGTGCGTGGTGGTGGGGCGGAAGAACGATCTCGGCGAGACGGTCCTCACCGCGCTCATCTATCCCGATGAGAAAAAGACAGAAGGGCTTTCCCGCGATGAAGTGATGACCCGTATGCGGGAAGCGGTCAATGAAGTGAACAAAAACCTGCCGGTCTTCAAGCAGGTACACGGATTGGAGATCCGGGACAGCGAGTTTGAAAAAACCACGACCAAAAAAATCAAGCGTTATAAGGTCCGCTGACCCCGGCGGTTTCGGACAACAGTAGTTGCTTGTTTTAAAAATTCATAATTATTTTCGAGTAGGAGAGAACCTGAAATGTTTGAACGCGTCAAAGAGATTCTTGTCAACGAACTCCATGTGGAGACCGAAATCACCCCCGAGTCCGAACTGACCAACGATCTCGGCATCAATTCTTTAGAGCTTGCCGACCTTGTCTGCATCTGTGAAGAGACTTTCCACATCGAGGTGGAGGACGACGATCTGCGGGGCTTTATCACCGTAGGCGATGTGGTCGCTTATCTGGAAGAAAAAGCCAAAAACTGATGACAACGACACAGATAAAAAACACCCCGCCGCGCTTAAAAACGCGGCGGGGTGTTTTTTATTGATTGGTAAAAGGCCTTTGCCGAGCCTTTCGCCGGTGCTTATTGACCCGAGATGGTCACGCCGTTGAAAGCGATGGTGGGCAGCACATAGCCGCCGTTTTCCACCGTCTCTTTGGAAATGGCCTTGATGTTTTTAAACAGCTCGGCGAGATTGCCGTTGACCATGGTTTCGCGCAAGGCGCCGGCGATTTTTCCGTTTTCAATGAGAAAACTGTTTTTGGCTACGCCGGAAAAGTCGCCGTTGCTGTTCGGCTCGCCGCCCGAGAAACGCCCGACCAGAATACCACGGTCGATGCCGGCGATAAGATCGGCATAGGGGGTGTCGCCGCCCTCGATCACAAGGTCCATCGCGTCGTTCGGGGCGCGCTTGCCGCCGGTCTTGTTGGCGGCATAGAGGGAGAGCATAAACTGCTCCAGCACGCCGTTTTTGATGATGTCATAGTCCTCGGCGAGAAAGCCCTCGGAGGTGCAGAAGGAAGTGCCGACCAGGCGGGGATCGTGGGGCTTCGAGGAAACGGTCAGGCGGGGATCGGCCACCAAGGTGCCGAGCGCGTCTTTCCAGAGCGAGGTGCCGTCGATCAGAGAGGAATCGGAGGCAAAGGAGGAGAGCGCCGAGGCGATAAACTCCACAAGAGCGTCGGGGACAAGCACCATCACGCCTTTGAATTTGCCTTCCAGCGCTGTCGTGACAAGCTGCTGTTCGGTGGAGGCAAGCACCTCTTTGATGTTGCCAAGCTCCAAGAAGGGGCGGTCGAGCGAGACGGTCGCCACATCAGCGCCGGCAAAGGAAGAGGCGGTTTCGCCTTCATGGGCGGAGAACATCAAAGAGACATGATAGTCGCCGCTGACTCTGTGAAAGCGGCCGCCGAAGGAGGTGCGCATCATCGATTCCGTGCGGTCGTGGCTGACGATCATCTGTTCCATAATGAGTTTGGGATAGAGCCGCTCGATGTCGGTTTTCAGCTCGTTTGTGCGTTCAAAGAGCCGCTCGACATCGGGTTCGGGAGCGCCGTCGGTGATATCGTAGCCGAGCGGCTCTTCGCAGAGCGCCCAAGCGGGGTCGGGCATGGCCACCTCGGCGGCCGCCAGCGCGTCGTCGATGGCCTCGGCAATATCATCTTCCTCGATGCCGAGCGAGATGCTCCCGCGCCGGCCGTTTTTGAAAACGGTCAGGGAGAGGGAGTGCTCAAACACTGTGCGGAAGAGGGAAAAGCGCCCGCCGTCCACATTGAATTCACGCTTTTCGTCGAGAGAAACGGAGCATTTCACCGCGTCGGCGCCGCGCGCCAGGCAGCGGTCGATGACCGATTGTGTGAGAAGATCGAGATTTATCATGATACCGTCTCCTTTCATTGACCGCCTATTGTGACACGGCAGCGGAGCGCGGGACCGCCGAGGCCGACGGGCATCGGCTGTTTTTTACCGCAGAAGCCCGAGCTTTCCCAGACGATCGTGTCGCCCACCATGTCGACGGTTTTCAGCATTTCAAAGGCTACGCCCGAAATGGTGGTGTCGAGAATGGCGCGGCCGAGTTTGCCGTGTTTGATTTCATACCCCATGGTCACGCCGAACATGAATTCGCCGGTGGTGTCGGCCTGTCCGTTGTTGGTGTCGATGAGATAATAGCCGTCCTCCACCGAGGCGATCATGTCCTCGAGGCGGCTTGTGCCGGGCAGAATGGCGGTGTTGCGCATCCTTATGAGCGGCTCATCCGAGAAGAGGAAGGCGCGGGCGTTGCCGCAAGGCTCCATGCCGAAGTGCTGCGCGCTCTCGCGGGAGTTCATGTAGCCGACAAGAATGCCCTTGTCGATGAGCAAAGCGTCCTTGGCGGCGACGCCTTCGTCGTCGAGATAGACAGGGAGGGGCGCGGGTTCGCCCAAAGCGGTGTGGGCAAAATCGACCAGCGTTACAAGATCGGAGGCCACGCGCTTGTTCAAAGCGTGCGCCGCGACCGAGCCTCCCAGCACAAGATCGGCTTCCACGGTATGGCCGACCGCCTCGTGCGCGAGCATACCGGCGAGCGTTCCCGACAAAATCACGGTTTTCAGCCCGGCTTCGGGATAGACACCCTCGCGTTTTTGCATGAGATTTTCATACATTTTGTCAATTTCCGGGTAGAGCAGGGCGGGATCGGTAAAGCGCTCGGAAAAGACACCGGCGCCGCCGAAGGGGGAAAAGAGTTCCACCGGCGTTCCATTTGCCGTTTCGGCCGTCATGCTGACATAGAGATAGGCGCGGGGCGCGCGGTTGCCCCCCGAGACGCCGTCCGAGGTCAGCAGATGTTTTTCCATGGCGTCATAGGCGACCTGGAGATAGCGGCTGGTAAGGTTCGGATATTTTTGCGCGATGTAGCTGTCTATCGCGCGGCAGAAGTCGACATACACTTTCTGCGCGTCGGCGTCCTTGGCGGGCGGGCCGAAAACCTCGCCGGCGGCAAGCGCCGGGAAGGGAGAAGCGGTATGTTGTACCCGCCGGTCGAGAAAGGCGGCGTTATCCGCCGCGGCTTTCAGCGCGGAAGCGGCTGCTTCCTTCGAAAGCTCGGGTGTAGAGGAAAAGCCCCAGACGCCGTTTTTGTAGACCCTGGCCGAAAGCCCGCCGGTGCGGCGCTTGCTGTTGGCGATCTGATCGCCGTTTAAGAAGCCGACAGAGGCGCGCTCGTTTTCCTGCATCCGCAGTTCGGCGTGAGCGGCGGCGGGCAAGAGCGGGCGCAGGGCGAAAAAGTCGGTCGTGTTCATAGATGTGAGAGTTCCCATCCTTTCGTAAAAGTTGTAAAGCCTCGCGCCGAGGCAAGCGCCTCGGCAAATAAAAGCATATCACATTCGTTTGGCGCTGTCAATGCCAAAAACAATATCTTTATAGCGCTGACAGCGCTTTGCGCGGCAAAGGCGGAACGGGTCAGTCCGCCCAGCCCGCCACGGCGGCGGCAAAGGCGTCGAGCGTTCCCGCCGCCTCTTTTTCGCTTGTGCCGTTGACCAAGAGATAGAGTTTGACCTTCGGTTCGGTGCCGGAGGGGCGCACCACGACGACATTGCCGCCCTCGCACTCAAAATAGAGGACATTGGAAACGGGCAGCCCGGTGGGCGACACCTTGCCGGTGGCAAGTTCTGTCACCGTTTCCTTCTGATAGTCGCGCAGGAAAAGAACCTTTTTCCCGCCGATCACGGCGGGGGGATTGCCGCGCAGGCCGGCCATCAGCGCCGCCATGCGTGCCTGTCCGTCCAGCCCTTCCATATAGACATCGACGGTTTTTTCCTTGTAGTAGCCGTATTTTTCAAACATGCCGTGCAAGGCGTCGTAGAGGGTCATGTTCTTTTTCTTGTAGTAAGCGGCCATTTCCACGATCAGAAGAGACGCGACCACGCTGTCCTTGTCGCGGGCATAGGTGCCTTTCAGATAGCCGTAAGACTCCTCAAAGCCCAAGAGATAGTGGCCGGTGCCTTTGTCGTCGTGATTCTTGATCACCTCGCCGATGAATTTGAACCCGGTGAGAACATTGAATATCTTAACGCCGTGTTCTTTGCAGATCTTGGTGGCAAGTTCGGTGGAAACGATGGTCTTGACGGCATAGGGCGCCTCCGGCATCGTGCCGGTCTCTTCATAGGCGGTGAGAATGTAGTCGAGGAGTAGCGCGCCCATCTGGTTGCCGGTGATGGTGACAAAGCCGCCGTCATGACTGCGCACCATCACGCCGACGCGGTCGGCGTCGGGGTCGGTCGCCATGACGAGATCGGAACCGACTTTTTCGGCGAGCTTCACGCCGAGAGAGAGCGTCTCGGGATACTCGGGATTGGGCTTTGCCACGGTGGGAAAGTTGCCGTCGATCACCATCTGTTCGCCCACGGTGTAGAGATGTTTCAGACCGCAAAGGCGCAGTGCCTCCGGCACAAGCCTGTGGCCGCAGCCGTGCAGGGGGGTATAGACGACCTTCAGATCGTCGGCCATGGCGGGGATCACGGTAGTATCGACCCGCTGGGCGATGACATTCTGCAAATAGGCGTCGTCGAGAATTGTCCCGATGACTTCAATTCTGCCCTCGGCCAGCGCCTTGTCGAAATCGATCCGCTTGACGCCTGAGAAAATGTCGGTGGCGGCGATGTAAGAAGAGACGAGATCGGCCTGTTCGAGCGAAAGCTGAGCGCCGTCCTCCCAATAGGCCTTGTAGCCGTTGTACTCCTTCGGGTTGTGGGAGGCGGTGATGTTGACGCCGGCGATACAGCCGAGTTTGCGGATGGCAAAAGAGAGAACCGGCGTGGGGCGCAGGGCGTCAAAGAAATAGACCTTGATGCCGCAGGCGGCAAAGACCTCGGCCGTCACTTTAGCGAAAAGTTCCGAGTTGTTGCGGCAGTCGTGGGCGATGACGACGCCCTTCTTTTCCGCGTGTTCGTTTAAGATCAGATTGGCAAACCCTTGCGTCGCGTGCGCCACCGTGTAGACATTCATGGCGTTGGTGCCGGCGTTCATCGTGCCGCGCAGCCCGCCGGTGCCAAAGGCGAGATAGGACTGAAAACGGTAGTGAATGGTTTCTTCATCAGAAGCGAGGGCGCGAAGCTCTTCTTTGGTGGCTTCATCGACCACGGGGGAGGCAAGCCATTTTTCATATTCCTTGCGGTAATCCATAGCATACTCCTTCTGTCTTTACTGTTTTTCTCTTGTAAAAGCGATTTTTTACTCTGCCAGCGCCTCTTTCAGGGCTTTGGCAAGCTGATCGGGGCAGGAAGTTCCTTTGCCGCCGCAGTTGATGCCGTCCAAAAGGGGAATCAGTTCTTCGACCTTGCGCCCAGCGGCGAGCGCGGCCACGCCTTGCGTGTTGCCGTTGCAGCCGCCCACAAAATGCACCGATTTGACAATGCCGTCCTCAATGACGATATCGATCTGGCGGGAGCAGACGCCGTGGGTTTTGTAAGTAATTGTCTTTTCCATGGGAAGTTCCTTTCATTTAATAGAATTTTTATTGTTTTTATCATTTTCACAAAATCCTTCCGCCGGCAGGGTGCAGGTGAGGCCTGCCAAAAGCGAGTGCGGGAAGGAAGTGGCAAGATAAATCCGCAACGCGATAAAGCGCCGAGGCGCTTCTTTGAGAGAGCCGAGATCAAAAACCAGCCGGTAGGTGGTCTGATAACTGCGCTCATCCGGCATACGGGAGCAGTCGGTCAGGCGCAAGCCTAAAGCGCTTGCGGCGGAAAAGAGGGAAGAAAGCTCGCGCCCCTCGTCGCAGAAAGCGAGAATTTCGGCCTGCGTCGCGCCGGTCGGCGCTTTCGGCTCGGAGGCAAACAGCGCATAAGTAACAGTTTTCTCCCCTTCGGTGATCACATCGGTGTAGGCCACGGGGCAAAGTCCGTAACGCAGAATCCGCCGTTCCACGCCGGGCAGACGCCCGTCGGACGAGGAACGCACCGGCAGAATGGCATAATCGGCGCGTTCGGCGGCGAGTTCTTCGCAAATGGCGGAAAAATCGCTGAAATAAGCCACGGTGGGATCGGGCAGGAGCGCGGCAAACCGCCGCTCGGCGATGTCGGAAAAGGTGTTGCGGAAGTAGGCGATGCGGGAGCGCCCCGATGGGGCGGCAGGCCCTTCGGATAAAATCACCCGATCGGCCAGCAAAAGCGACGCGGCGGCGCCGATGACAGGCGCCATGGCGTCTGACAGCGCGTCATAGAGGCAAAGCCCGCAAAGGTCCGCTTGGGCGGCCGCGCCGGTCGTGGCGACGCCGGGGTGATCCGCGATTGTCGCAAGGCCGGGCGCGTCGGGGCGGGGCAGTGCCAATGGCATCTGCGCGCGGGAAATTTCTTGCGGGTTTATGCCCCAGGCTTCCCGGACGGCCTCGGTGACCGAGCGGAAGGCAAACGCCAGCCCGTCGTCGGTCACGGTCGGCTTTTTGTCTCCCAAAGGCTCCCCGTATCCCGCCACCAGATCGCAAAGGGTGTCAAGATGAGCGGGCAGGCAGTCGGAAAGGCGGCGCAAGGCCCCGGTGAGCGTGGCGAGATTTTCGGCCAAAATCGCCTCTGGCGACAGAAAAACGCCGTCGTTCATGCCGCCCTCATGCCTGCTTCAACAGGGTTTCGAGCGCGCGGTAGCTGTCGGACAAAAAGGCGCGCAGTTCTTCGGCGGACAGCTGACGCTGGGCGAGTAATGCCAAAGCCCAGAGCTGGCGCGCCGCCGCCTCGGCGGCCTCGCCCTCGCTCTTGTCCGCTAAGGTGCGGATCAGGGCGTTTTTCGCGTTCAATACCAGCACCGGCTTTGCCATGTCGCCCATGGGCGGCATACCGCCCCGGGCGTAGATCTTCATCATGTCGTCCATGCGGCGGGTTTCTTCGTCTACATTTAAGAGGGCGGGGATGTCCTCGTCCGCCAAAGGCGCAAAGCGCACTTCTAAGTCTTCCTTGCCGGCGACTTTGCGGAAAAGCGCGGTCAGCGCCTCGGAGGAGAATTCCTCCCCTTCGGTGGATAACGCCCCGCTGTCGGCGTCGACGCGGCAGCATTTGACCTTGTTTTCCCGCTCGAGCAGGGAGATAAACTCCATATCCAAGGGGCCGGCAAGCTCCACCACGGCGATGCCGCGATCCTCAAAGAGCTTGACATACTGCGCCTGAAGCACCTTGTCCGAGGTGTAGTAGATTTTGTTTTCGTTTTTGTCTTTGGCGGCGGTCAGATATTCCTCCACCGAGACATAACTGCCGTCGGTTTTTTTGAGGAGCAGGGCGGGCTTTACCTTGTCGTAAAATTTGCTGTCCCGGATAGCGCCGTATTCCACAAAAATCTTGATATCGTCCCAGAACCCCTCGTAGCGGCTCCGCTCGGTGTTGAAAAGCGCGACGACCTTTTCCGCCACCTTTTTGGTGATGTGGGAAGCGATCTTTGCGACATAGCCGCTGTTTTGCAGATAGGAACGCGAGACATTCAAGGGCAGTTCGGGGCAGTCGAGGACACCGCGCAGCATCAGCAGATATTCGGGGATGACTTCTTTCAAATTGTCGGCCACGAAAACCTGATTGTAATAAAGTTTTACCTTGCCTTCGAGCGTTTCATACTCGTTGCGGATGGCGGGGAAGTAAAGGATGCCCTTGAAATTCAAGGGATAATCGGCGTTTAAATGAATCTGGAAAAGCGGCTCGCGATAGTCATGGAAGACTTTCTGATAAAAGGCGCGGTATTCCTCCTCGGTGCAGTCGGAAGCGTTTTTCAGCCAGAGCGGGTGGGTGTCGTTGATCGGTTTTTCCGGCTCTTTCTCGCCTTTGTCGCCCTTGCCATCTTCCGCCGGCTTGTCGTCGGTCGAAGAAAGGTAAATTTCCACCGGCATAAAGGAGCAGTATTTCTCCAACACCTCCCGGCACTTGCCCTTGTTCAGATACTCCTTGCCTTCCTCGTTGATGTGCAAGATGACATCGGTGCCGCGAGTGCGCTCGGCTGTCGGCGTTTCAAAGCGGTATTCCCCCGCCTCGTCGCAGACCCAGTGAACGGTGGGCGTGCCGGTAAAGGAGCGGCTCACCACTTCCACGCTGTCGGCCACCATGAAAGCCGAATAAAAGCCCAGTCCGAAATGGCCGATGATGCCGCCGGCGTCCCCGCCTTTTTCGTATTTCTCGATGAAATCGGCGGCGCCTGAGAGGGCGATGTTGCAGATATAGCGCATCACTTCGTCCTCGGTCATGCCGATGCCGTTGTCGGAAACCGTGAGGGTCTCTTCCTCGGGGTCGAGCGTGACGCGCACGGTGTAGGTTTCCTCTTCGGGGGCGTCATATTCCCCCAGCGAGGCCAAGCGCTTTAATTTGGCGGCGGCGTCGCAGGCATTGGAGACAAGCTCTCTCAAAAAGATCTCTTTTTCCGAGTAGAGCCATTTTTTGATCACGGGAAAAATATGTTCGGTTTTTACCGAAATCCCGCCCGCACGGGGCGTTTCGTTTTCAGAAGTCATGATGATTCCGTCCTTTCTGTTTCTTCCTCTTTTGTACAACCGCAAAAGATGAAAACTTTTCCATTTTCTTTTATTATATCCCTTTTTGTGGGCAAAGTCAATCATTTTGCCCGTCCCGCCTTCTTTTTTTTCGAAAAAAGAAGGCGGCCTTGCCAAACACATCCTTTCAAAAATCTGTTTTTTTAAAAGTTCTTAAAGCGGTTTCAAGGGGAAACTTCTTTCAAGAAGTTTCCCCTTGACGGGTGAATTTGCCGCTCGCGCGGCAAAGAGGGCAGCGCCCTTCATCCTTCATGCGGTAAAACCGCATGAAGGATGCGAAAAAGTTCGCCCTGCCAAAGGCAGGGCAGACTTTTTCGATAGACTGTAAGGAAAAACTTCTTTCAAGAAGTTTCCCCGTGACGATTGCTTTTTTTCCAAAACAGTGGTATACTGGGAAAGCAAAATCAAAATGTCGGGAGAAAAAAGACGATGGCAAAGCTATGCTGGCCGGGCGGGGCGCTTTTGGCGCCGATGCCGGCGGTGATGGTCTCCTGCGGAACGGTGGCGGCACCCAATGTCCTCACCGTGGCCTGGACGGGAATGCTCAATACTCACCCCGCAAAAACCTATATTTCTCTGCGCAAGACCCGCTTTTCCTATGACATCATCAAAGCCGCCGGGGAATTTGTCATCAATCTGACCCCCACCGCGCTGGTCAGAGCCTGCGATTTCTGCGGCGTGCGCTCGGGGCGAGCGGTCGATAAATTCGCCGCCTGCGGCATCACACCGGCGCCGGGCTTTGCGGTGGCGGCACCCCTTGTCGCCGAGTGTCCTGTTGCGCTTGAGTGCCGCGTGACCGATGTCATTCCGCTGGGCAGTCACGATATGTTTTTGGCGGATATCGTCTCGGTCGATGTGGAAGAAAGCCTTGTGGCGCCGGGCGGCCGCCTCGCGCTTGAAAAGGCCGGCCTTCTCGCCTATGTCCACGGTCACTATTATGCGCTCGGCAAGAAAATCGGGTCGTTCGGCTTTTCGGTGAAGAAAAGGAAAAAGAACGGCCGCCCCACATCCGGCGCACCGCGCCCCGCACCGCATCCCGCGCCAGGCGCGACCCCAAACGCCAAACGCCACATACCTCCGGAGGAAATGTTATGACAGCGATTCTCTTGATTTGCGCCGTCGCTTCGGCGGCGGGGCTGTTCTATCTCACGGGACTGTATACCGCCTGGTATTGGTACTTTATCCCCCTTCTGATGGTGCCGGTTCTCTATCTTGTCTGGTTCGGCCTGCTGATTCTCCTCTGCGGCCTCATCGCCCTCTTTTCGGTCAATAAGAAAAAGCAAGTGGCGCGGCCGCGCCCCTTTTTCTACCATGTGACGGTGAGTACCTTGAAACAGTTGGTCTTTCTCTCGCGCACCAAAGTCGAAGTGCGCGGCATGGAAAAACTGCCGGAAGGCTCCTATCTCGCCGTTTACAATCACCGCTCGGACTTTGACCCGATCATCCTCGGTGCCAAACTGCCCACGCGGCGGGTCGTCATGATTTCCAAACCGGAAAACGAAAAAATGCCGATTGTCGGCCGCTATATGCACGCGGCGGGTTATCTTACCATCAACCGCACCAGCCCCCGCGCCGCGCTGAAAACCGTGGATGTCTGCGCCGCCTGGATCAAAGAGGGCATCGCCTCGGCGGCCATCGCCCCGGAAGGCACCCGCAGCCGCACCGGCGAGCTGCTCCCCTTCCGCGCCGCCCCCTTTTCGATTGCGAGAAAAGCCGAATGCCCAATTGTCGTCGTCGCCTTCACCGGCACCGAACAGATTCACAAAAATTTCCCGCTCCATAGAACCCATGTGGTCATGAACATCTGTCAGGTCATCCCGCCGGAAGATTACAGCGAACTCTCCTCGGTCAACTTGGCCGAAAGCGTGCGCGAACTCATGCTCTCGGCACTGCCCTCCGCCCCGCAAACCTGACCCCGCGCCAGCGCTGTCACTCCCGCGCCTCGCGTCGCGCCCCCGCGCGCCTCGCTTGCCGCACCTTGTTTTGCCTTTCGCCGCGCAGCAGCGTCTCGTCCGGGGTGGGAGCGTCGTCGGAAAGCGCGGCAAACAGTGCCGGGTGATCGTCATCCGATTCGAGAACCGTCTCCCGGGTCAGGCGGTTAAGGCATCGGGTTTCACCGCCTGGCAGGCGGCCGCAAAAGCGCTGTTCTGCGTCAAAAACGAAAAGAAGCAGCCGGCTTTACCCCGTATTCGGTCATTTTTTTCATTTTTCCTTGACAACTTAAAAAAATTCTGCTACAATAACCTCGGAATCGGGGCTGGCACCCATCGAAAAAAACGGCATTCCGAAGGTTCGTAAAATTCTGTCATTGCAAAGGGGATGACACCCATCGAAAAAAACATACATGTTGTGGATGACGCGGGCAACGAATACGAAGCAACCTATCCGAAACGGGCCAAAGGCCTAGTTAAAAACGGCAGGGCGCGCTTTGTGGACGAACATACTATTTGCCTTGCGCGCCCTCCGGAAATCAATTTGGAGGACAAAACAATGACCAATACGATCGTTACGAACGATACAAATAAAAACCCCGCTACAACCCCCGCTGTAAACCCCACGGCAACCCCCACGGCGGACATGGCCGCCGAAAGCCGGAAATACACCCTGGATTATGCGCTCGGCCAGCTCGAAGCGCTGCAACAAAAAGCGGAGGCGTTTGCCGCCAACTTTCTTAAAAAGACCGAGGCTATTCAGGCCGTCAGTCCCGGCGATATCGGGACGGAAAGCCAGTGCGAAATGCTGAAAACACTGGCGCAGGAGCAGGAAACGACCTTCCGCAAGCTCATTGATGTCTACGCGGGCATCGTGGAACAGCTTCGCCCCGTGCCGAAAATGAACAATGTCACAAAGGCCGATTTTCTCAACTTCATCGCCAAATGCCTTGCCACCGGCAATCCCAACGCCGAGGACATGCCCTACGACAAGATCTGGCATAGTTTGAACCAATCCGTCTGAACCAATAAAAGCGCGCCCCGCTCCCTTTATCGGAGCGGGGCGTTTTTTTATAGGATTTTTTATCGCGTCGCGGGGCGGGGCGGTCAGCGCGCTTTCAGGCGCTTTTGTTCGAGAAGGTCCACGGCTTTTGCCGCTTTGCGTCCGCTCGAAGCGGCGATGGGCAGTCCGCCGGGGGCGTGGAGCCATTGCCCGGCGAGAATCACGCGGTCGGGGCAGCCTTCGCGGTTGTCGCAGGCGGCAAAGCTGTGGCGTTTGGCCATGGTAAAGGCCATAAAGGAGCCGACTTGCGCGCCGGTATAGCGGTGATAGGTGGCGGGCGTCCAGCAGTCGAGCGGCGTAAGGTGTCCGGCGAGAGACGGGCATTGTTCCAGAAGCGCCGCCTCGGTGTGGGCGAGCAGGCGCTTTTTCTCGGCGGCATAGGCTTCGCGATTTTTGGCAAGCGCGATATAAGATTTGGCGGTATTCT
>CANQXN010000011.1 GCA_947627815.1 uncultured Clostridia bacterium
GGCAAACCGCCTTGGCCAATTCCCTTGCCGACGGCGTTGTCTCCTATTTTGCCCGCCCCGCCTGAGCATAAAAAAAGCACGCCGCAGGAAACTTCCTGCGGCGTGCTTTTTTGTCCGCTTGCGGCATTTTATACGGACGGCTCTTCTTTACTGTCGAGAATATCCACATTCACGCGGCAGCCGTCGGCGTTGCCCACGGCTTTGATCACGGTGCGGATGGCCTTGGCAATTTTGCCGTGTTTGCCGATGACTTTGCCCATATCGTCGGGCGCCACGGTGAGTTCCAGAAGCACTTCTTCCTCTTCTTCCCTGACCGCGGTGACCGCCACTTTGTCGGGATGATCCACCAGCGCTTCGGCGATATGCGCAAGAATCTTTTTATAATCTGTCATCGCAAAGCCCTCAGTCCGTAATGCCGGTTTTTTTCAGCAGCGACTTGACGGTATCAGTGGGCTGAGCGCCGTTTTTCAGCCAGGTTTTGGCCTTTTCGGCGTCGATTTTCACTTCAGCCGGCTCCACCATGGGGTTATAGGTGCCGATCTCCTCGATGAAACGCCCGTCCCGGGGATAACGGGAATCGGCCACGACCACACGGTAGAAAGGAGCCTTTTTCGCGCCCATTCTTCTGAGTCTGATTTTGACTGCCATTTGTTTTTCCTCCCTAATTTATTTTAATTTTTATTTTGATCCGATGATAACGCCGGGACAAGCCCGGATCAAAGATGACAAGCCTTTACCCGATGGGGAAGCCCCCACGGCGCCCCAATTTGCCCGAGGCGAACTGCTTCATCATCTTTTTGGTATCGGAAAACTGCTTGAGCAATTTATTGACATCCTCCACGCTCGTGCCGGAACCCGCGGCGATCCGCCGCTTCCGGGAGGCGTTGATGATGTCGGGATCGGTACGCTCGGCCATCGTCATGGAACGGATGATGGCCTCGGTGCGCCCGATGACGCTTTCGTCGACTTTGGCGTTCTTGAGCGCCGAAGCCTTGACGCCGGGAATCATGCCGATGAGGCGCTCGAGCGACCCCATCTTGCGGAGCTGGCCGAACTGTTCGAGATAATCGTCCAGCGTAAAGGTGGCCTCCCGCATTTTCTTTTCCAAAATGGCGGCCTGCTTTTCATCGTAAGCCTGCTCGGCTTTTTCGATCAGCGAGAGGACATCGCCCATGCCCAAAATACGGGACGCCATGCGGTCGGGATAAAAGGGTTCGATTTCATCGAGCTTTTCGCCGATCCCCACGAATTTGATGGGCTTGCCTGTGACATACCGCACCGAAAGCGCGGCGCCGCCGCGCGTGTCGCCGTCGAGTTTGGTGAGAATCACGCCGGTGATGTCGAGCCGCTCGTTGAAGGTTTTTGCCACATCGACGGCCACCTGACCGGTCATAGCGTCCACCACCAGAAGAATTTCGGTGGGGTTCACCGCTTTTTTGATGTCGATGAGTTCGTCCATCATTTCTTCATCGATCTGGAGCCGGCCGGCGGTATCGATAAAGACCATGTCATTGCCGTTTTTCTCGGCATATTTGAGCGCTTCTTTCGCGATTTTCACGGGGCTTGTTTTGTCGCCCATCGTAAAGACCGGAAGTCCGAGCTTTTCGCCCACCACTTCGAGCTGGCGGATGGCGGCCGGACGGTAAATATCGGCGGCGACCAGAAGCGGGCGCTTGCTCTGCTTTTTCATGAGGCCGGCCAATTTGCCGCAGTGCGTGGTCTTGCCGGCGCCCTGCAGACCCACCATCATGACCACGGTGGGGGGCTTGGGGGCGATGGTCAGTTTGGCGACCTCGCCGCCCATGATGGCGCAAAGCTCTTCATTGACGATTTTGATAATCTGCTGCGCGGGAACGAGGCTTTCGAGCACCTGCGTCCCCACGGCGCGGTCGGTGACGGTTTTGACAAACTCCTTCACCACCATGAAGTTGACATCGGCTTCCAAAAGAGCCAATTTAACTTCCCGCATCCCTTCCTTCACATCGCCCGCCGTCAGTTTCCCTTTGGAGCGAAAGCGTTTGAAGGCGGCGGTGAGTTTTTCGGTCAATCCTTGAAACATACGGCACCTCTTTTCCTGTCTGTCATATGTTGCCGGTCGGTTGTTGAGGGGGAGGGCGCCCCGCCTACGCTAAGCGCGCAGGGCGTCGAGAAGCGACGACAGGGCGGCATCCGAAACGCCAAGGCAATGCAAACGCTCTTCGAGCGCGTCAAGCAGCGTTTGGCGTTTCTGCCAGGCTTCGTAAAAGCCGAGCTTTTCTTCCGCCGTAAGCAGAATGGTCTCCGCCTTTTTGATGCTCTCCCGCACCCCCTGCCGGGTGATGCCGGTGTTCTCGGCGACCTCGGACAAGGAAAGATCGTCGTCATAATACTGCTCGAAAAGCTCTTTCTGGCGGCTCGTCAGAAGCCCGCCGTAGAAATCCAGCAACAGAGACATGCGCTTTTTTTCTTCCGGCTTCATGGCGTCCTCCTGTAAAGCAAATTCCTTGCGTGCAAGCAAACAGCTTTACAAGTATAGCATACTTTGCCGCCCTTGTCAAGCGGTTTTCTCACATTTTTTCCGGCATTTCCGACGCGCTTATTTTCTTCAGTCGGCGTTCGACCAGTTGTGATAGACTTCCTGAATATCGTCGTCGTCTTCTAAATATTCAAGGAGTTTTGTCATGTTTTCGATGTCTTCTTCCTTTTCAAGTTCGACATAGGTCGAGGGCTGGCGATCCTCCTCGGCGGAAAGAATCGTATAGCCTTTGGCGGCCAGCGCGTCCCGCACGGCGAAGAGATCGTTTACCTCGGTCGTGATTTCAAAAGCGCCTTCCTCGGCGGAGAAATCGGAAGCGCCGGCTTCGAGCGCGTCTTCCATGAGCTTATCCTCGTCCTTGACGCTTTCGCCGTCGACAATCACCACGCCGACGGTGGTAAACATATAGGAAACGCAGTTGGTCATACCCATTTTGCCGCCGAATTTGTCAAAATAATGTCTGACATTGCCGGCGGTGCGGTTGCGGGAATCGGTCGCGGCCTCCACAATGACGGCCACGCCGGCGGGGCCGTAGCCCTCATAGGTGATTTCCTCGTATTCCACGGCGTCGGCGCCCGAAAACTTCTTGATGATGCGGTCGATGTTATCGTTTGGCACATTCAGCCCCTTGGCTTTGGCGATCAGATCGGCCAGTTTGCTGTTGGCCACGGGATCGGGACCGCCGGCGCGGATGGCCACGGCCATTTCCTTGCCGATCTTGGTAAAGACCTTGGCGCGCTGGGCGTCGGTCTTTTCTTTTTTATGCATGATATTTTTCCATTTGGAGTGTCCGGACATAACGGTAAATTCCTTTCGTTTTCAGCTGATTTTTCAGATTTTCGCTGGCGTTTTCAGGCAAATCAGGGAAAGCGCCGAACCCAGCACCGTTTTTGCGGCCGACACCAGCTTGACGCGGGAACGGTCGATGCTGCCATCGGGGGCGATGATCCTGGCGTCCTGATAAAATTTATTGAAAGCCGCCGCCACATCGAGAATGTAGCGGGTGATCACGCAGGGTTCATAGTCGCGCAGGGCGATGCCCACGGCCTCGGGGAAGCGCGCCAGCGTTTTGACAAGCGCGCGTTCGGTATCGCTTGAGAGTTTGGGCGCGCCTTCGTCCGCCTCGCCCGTCTTTTCGAGGATCGAGCAGCAGCGGGCATAGGTATATTGCGCATAGGGGCCGGTGGAGCCGTCGAAGGAAAGGGCGTCTTCCATATTGAAATCGCTGTCCTTGATGCGGCTGTTCAAGAGATAGTAGAAAAGCACGGCGCCCACGCCCACGCTTTTGGCGGTTTCTTCCTTGTTTTCGAGGGCGGGATTCTTTTCATTGATCACCGCGAGGCATTTTTCAATGGCGGCGTCAAAAAGATCGCGCAAAAGAATCACATTGCCGGTTCGGGTGGCCAATTTGGCGCCGCCGACCGAGAGAGTGCCGTAAGGCACATGCACCAAGCGGTCGTACCAATCGTATCCCATGAGTTCCACGACCTTGAACCACTGGGCAAAATGGAGGCTCTGCCCTGCCGAGGTGACATAGATGGCCTTGTCGAAATGATAGGTGCGCTGGCGGTAGACCGCCGCGGCGATATCGCGGGTGGGATAGAGGGTGGAGCCGTCGCGCTTGAGAATCAGGCAGGGCGGCATATGATAGGCCTCCAAATCCACAATAGACGCGCCGTCGTCTAACTTCAAAAGCCCTTTGTCTCTTAAAATATCGATCTGCTCCTGCATCTTATCGCTGTAAAACGATTCGCCGAGATAGGAATCAAATTCGATGCCGAGAAGATCGTAAGTCTTTTTGTATTCCTCCAAAGAGATCTGCACAAACCACTGCCAGAGGGCGATGTTGTCGGGATCTTTCTGCTCCAACTTGTGAAACTCCGCCCGCGCCTCGTCGTTGAGGGCGGGGTTCGCCTCGGCTTCGGCGTGGAAGCGCACATAGAGCTTGACAAGCTCGTCACAGCCGCCGGCTTCCACCGCCGCCTTGTCGCCCCAGTGACGGAAGGCGCAGATCATCTTGCCGAACTGAGTCCCCCAGTCCCCCAAATAATTGATGCCCACGCAGGTATAGCCGCAAAATTCATGGAGCTTTTTCAGCGAGTGGCCGATCACCGTGGTGCCGAGATGCCCGATATGAAAGGGCTTTGCCACATTGGGCGAGGAATAGTCGAGCACCACCGTCTTGCCCTTGCCCTCCTCGCGGCGGCCGTAAGCGTCCCCTTCCCGGTTGATCTTGGCGACCACCTCGGAAAGATAAGCGTCGGCGAGGGTAAAATTCAGATACCCGCCGAGCGCCGCCACGCTTTTGACGGCGGGCAGAGAGAAGCGCTCCGCCAGCGTCGAGGCGATGACGGCCGGCGGCCGGCGCATTGCCTTGGCAAAACGGAAGCAGGGCAGCGCCAAATCGCCCATCGCGGGATCGGGCGGGTATTCCAGAAGGCTTGCGATTTCTTCCGCCGTGGCCGCCCCTTCGGTCAGCAAAGCGAGCGCTTCGGCTATGGTTTTCTTGATTTCCAACATCGGTATTTCCTTTTCCGAACGGCAGGCGCCTTTTTCTATGCCGCAAAGCGCCGCCTTCTTGCTACATCAAAACATACGAAATTATTGTACCACAAAAAAGGCGCGCCGTCAAGTTTTTTGTTTCGGTCAATTGTTGTGATTCGCTCTTGCAAACACAGGGCCGGTGTGGTATACTATTTCTATAAAGATCAAATTGCCTCCGGGGGAAATAGTTATGGCGCTGCTGCATCTCGATTTTCATTCCGACATTTTGGGCATGGCGATGAACGCCGATGTCATTTTACCCCAGAAAAACACCTCTCTCATCGGCATGGCCACCGCGCGGGAAGACAGTTTTCCTACGCTCTGGCTGCTCCACGGCCTGTCGGACGATCAGACCATCTGGCAAAGGCGCACTTCGATTGAGCGCTATGCCGCCGAACGGGGCATCGCCGTGGTCATGCCCAACGCGCACCGCAGTTGGTACACCGACATGAAATACGGCGGCGCCTATTTCACCTATCTCACGGAGGAGTTGCCCGCGATCTGCTCTTCCCTGTTCAAAGGCATGAGCCGGAAGCGCGAGGACAACTTTATTGCCGGCCTTTCGATGGGCGGTTACGGCGCCCTGAAAGCCGCGCTCACCTATCCGGAGCGCTATGCCGGCGCCGCCGCCCTCTCGGGGGCCGTCGACATCGCCGCCTATGTGCAGGGCAAAAAAGAGGCCGACGATCCCTACTGGTACGCCATTCTCGGCGATTTCGACAAAGTGGCGGGCGGGAAAAACGATCTTTTCGCGCTCGCGGAGCAAGCGGCGGGCAAAGAACACCCCCGCCTTTTCCTCTGGTGCGGCACCGAAGATCACTTGATCCACGCCAACCGCCGCCTGCGCGACCATCTTGTCGCCTTGGGCTTTGATCCTCTTTACCAAGAGAGCGAAGGCGATCACAGCTGGCGTTTTTGGGATCGGCATATTCAGGATGTGCTTGCCTTTTTCTTCGGCCGCTGACGACGCGCCCTTTCACGCGGGTCGGTTATTCTCCCGCTCTTTCGCATATACTATGCTTTGATGGTTTGCCTTCTTTCGATGAAAGGAACACAGCATGAGCAAAGTCAAGACCTTTTACGAGGCCTATAAACGCAACTGCCCTCTCTTTACAAGGATTCTCTTCTTTTTGTTTCCTCCGACCGTTCTTCTGCATATTTTAGCTGTCAATTTTTCCGCCGTGGCCGACTTTATCAACGAAGGGCCGGGATCGGTTCTGCGCTTTCTGCTGGCCAAACTCACAGGCATCCTTCCCTTTTCTTTGGCCGAACTTGTCATCGTATCGGTTCCGGCCTTGGCCGTTCTTCTCATTGTGCTTTCCGTTCGGTTTGCCAAAAAGGAAGACCCTCGGCCGGCGCGGCGCTATGCCTTTGTCCTTGTGGGCATTCTTTTGTTTCTCTATATCAGTTTTGTCTTTACGCTCGGGGTTTCCTATTATACCGCCACGCTGGATGAAAAATTGGGGCTGGAAAAGAGTACGCCGGGCGCCGAAGACCTCTATCGCACCGCGCAAACGGTCAAAGCCGAAACCGAGGCGCTCCTCGACAGCATCACCTTTGACGAGACCGGCGAATCGGTCATGCCCTATTCTTTTCGAGAGCTGAACGACAAACTCAACGCCGCCTACAAAGCCTGTCGGGAAAAGTATCCCTTTCTCACGCCCATGTCCTCGCGTGTCAAAAATATTCTGTTAAGCGAGCCAATGAGCTATACGCACATTTCCGGCGTCTACACCTTTCCTTCGGGAGAGGCCAATGTGAACACCGCCTTCCCCGTGCAGACCCTGCCCTTTACCATGGCGCATGAAATGGCGCACCAGCGGGGGATCGCGCGGGAAGACGAGGCCAACTTCATGGCCTTTCTCATCGGGCGGGAGTCGGACGATCCCTTTATCCGCTACAGCGTCTCCATCGAGCTGCTGAAAGATTTCATCAACGCGCTGGCCGAGGCGAACCGCGACCTCTTCAACGCGCTTTACGCCTCGATGGACAGCCGTCTGAAAGACGATATTAAAGCCTACAACCGTTTCTTTGATACTCACGGCGAAAGCGCCGCCTCGAAGGTTTCGGGCGCCGTCAACGACGCCTATCAGAAATTGCAGGGCGTGGAGGCCGGCATCAAAAGTTACGGGCTGGTGGTGGATCTCGCGGTGGCCTACTATCGGGAAGAAGCTTAACGCCGGCCGGCTTTTCCCTTTTTGACGCCGTGTCATGCCCTCTTCCCGCATAAACTGTGGGAGAAGGTGTTTTTTCCTGTCTCGTTTGTCTGCCAAAGCGGCCGTTTTCCCCGATTCCGATGTGCTTTTGACAAAAGCGGCCGTTTTTTTCACAAAATCGGAACAGGATCGGTTTATTTTTGCGATCCACGGCGTTTGTTTACACTTCATTCATATTCGGGTGATATACTGGAAAGGGCGTATTTTGTCGTTTTTTCCGGCAGGGACGCTTTTTTGCCCCAAAACCGAAAAAACACCTTTGGGTCATCAACATCAAAGGAGTACAGTGTTTCCCATGGACAAAATTCTTGTATGCGGTAAAAAACCGCTTTACGGTACGATAAATGTCTCCGGCATGAAAAACGCCGCGCTGCCCATTCTCTTTGCCACGGTGCTTGTGGGCGGGCGTTTTTCCATCGGCAATCTGCCCAATGTCAGCGATATCAACGAAACCCTCTCGATTTTAAAACAGCTGGGCGCCACCGTCATCGGCGAGCCGGGCAACAAAGACAACATCACGGTGATCGACACCACAAGACTGAAAGACGATCTCACCCTCTCCCCTCAGCGCTCCGAAAAAATGCGAGCCTCTTACTATCTCATCGGCGCCGCCCTCGGGCGCTGCGGCAAAGCCAGCGTCGGCGTACCCGGCGGCTGTGATTTCGGCTACCGTCCCATCGACCAGCATCTGAAATGCTTCAGCGCGCTGGGCGCCACCGTCAAACAGGAAAACGGCATGATTTTAGCCGAAGCGCCGGAAGGGCTAAAGGGGACGCGCGTCTACTTCGATGTCGTCTCCGTGGGCGCGACCGTCAACGCCATTCTGGCCGCCACCCGTGCGGAGGGCTTTACGATTCTTGAAAATGTGGCCAAAGAGCCTCATATCGTCAACCTCACCGAGTTTTTGAATTTCTGCGGCGCCCATATTTCCGGCGCCGGCACCGATACCATCAAGATCCGGGGGGAACAGCATCTCCACGGCTGTGATTACGACATTATCCCCGACATGATCGAAGCCGGTACTTATATGATCGCCGCCGCCATCACGGGGGGCGATGTTCTCGTTGACAATGTCATCCCGAAGCACTTGGAATCGGTCAACGCCAAGCTTATGGAAATGGGCGTGGATGTCACGGTAAACGACGAAAGCGTAAGGATCCGCCGCGATCCCGACAAAGCGCTGCAAAACACCAAGGTGACGGCGATGCCCTATCCCGGGTTCCCCACCGACATGCAGCCGCAGATGTGCGCCTTGATGTGTACCTGCCAAGGCACCGGCTATATCACCGAGGCCGTCTGGAACTCCCGATTCGGCTATGTCAACGGCCTTGCCCGCCTGGGCGCGCAGATTGTGGTGAACGGCAAAATGGCCGTGATCGAAGGCGGGCATCCTCTGAGCGGCACGACGGTGACCGCCGTGGATCTGCGGGGCGGCGCCGCCCTGATTTTAGCCGGTCTTGCGGCGCAGGGCGTGACGGTCATCGACAAAATCCATCTGATCGAGCGCGGGTACGACGACATCGTCGGAAAATTGGAACGCCTCGGCGCCGACATCAAACGCGTCAGCTTTCCCGGTTGAAAAGCTTTCTCCGACAGGCAAAAACGCCGGTCCCGCCGGTGTTTTTGCCTTCCTTTTCTTTTCTCTTTTCTCTCTTATCTTTTCTCTTTTCTCTTTTTTATACGCAGGAGGACGCCATGCGCCGTATGATCATTCAGGACAACGACGCCGGACAGCGGCTGGACAAATTTCTTTCCAAAGCGCTGCCGGCGCTGCCCCAGCCTCTATTGTATAAATATCTCCGCTTGAAAAAAATCAAGGTCAACCGCGCCAAGGCTTCCCCCGACCTCCGTCTTGCGGCGGGCGACGAGGTGATTTTCTTCATCAAAGATGAGTTTTTTGAAAAACCGGACGACAAAGCGTTTTGCCGCCTCACCCCGCGTCTCGATATCGTTTACGAGGACAGTCATCTTCTCATCCTCAACAAAGCCGCCGGCATGATCGTCCACGCCGACGACAAAGAGGAAGTCAACACGCTGATTTCCCATATCAAAGCCTATCTCTTCCGCAAAGGCGATTATGACCCCGACAGCGAGCAGAGTTTTGCCCCCGCCCTCTGCAACCGGATCGACCGCAACACCTCGGGGCTTGTCATCGCCGCCAAAGACGCCGACACCCTGCGGGTCATGAACGCGCTCATCAAAGAGCGCGCGATCAAAAAGGAATATTTAGCCGCCGCGCACGGCCTGTTCAAAGAAAAAGAAGCCACCCTCAAGGGGTGGCTGGTCAAGGACGCTGTCCGCAACACCGTGAAAGTCTATGAAAAAAAGCCGCCCTTCGGCGAGGCCAAAGAGACGGTTACCCGCTATCGGGTCAAGCGCGAACAAGAGGGGCTTTCCCTGTTGGAAGTGGAGCTTGTCACCGGGCGCACCCATCAGATCCGGGCGCAGCTTGCCGCCGTCGGCCATCCGCTGGTGGGAGACGGCAAATACGGCGTCAACCGCGCCGACCGCGCCCGGGGCTATAAGTTTCAGGCGCTCTGCGCCTACCGGCTGACCTTTCCCGCCGTCATGCCCGCGCCGCTTGCCGATTTAAGCGGCAAAGTCATCGAACTTCCGCCGCAAAAGGTGTGGTTTGTGGGCGAGCTTTTCGGCGCATAAAGCGGGCGGGGTTCTCTGTGACATCATGCCAAAAAGCGCTTTTTCATCTCTGCCGATACAAGAGAGGGGCTGACAAGTCGTCAGCCCCTCTTCTGTTATTTCATTCGTTTTTTATCGGCGCAGGACAAGATCCACCACGATCGCCCAGTGGCTGGAGACAAAAGCGCCGTCCACAAGATCGGTCAGTGTGGTGTGAGAAAGCACCCGGAAATCGCCCCGGGAAACCATCACAAAATCGGTGGCGCGGTTCACCGTCATGGACTCGCCGAAAGGCGCGTTGTTTCTCGTCTTTTTGGAAGCGTCCCCTTCCCGTTCCGAAAGGGTGACGGCATCTACCAAAAACGACCCCATGCCCCGGTACGCGTTGCCAAGCGAGGTGGCCTGGAAATCGCCGCCGAAGATCACAGGCAGATCGAATTCCTTGGCGCGCTTGGCCACCAGAGCGCCGCCGCCCGTCTGGGCGTTTTTGCCGTGGGGATCGTATTGCGTGTTCATCACCGCGAAATCGAGGCCGGTTTCGCGATCGGTCAGGATCGCCCAGGTGCAGATACAGCGGGCATAGCCGTCCCAGCCCACCGATTCCCATTGCGGCGTTTCGGAGAGCCAGAAAGCGCCGCTGTCTTTCAGGGTGAATCGGCTCTTTTTATAGAAAATGGGATGCATCACGCTCTTGTCGTCGTTGTTCCGCCCCACGCCCACATAGTCATAGGTGTCGGTGAGGGGACGCGCGGTTTCGGTTCCTTCCTTCATGAGAGAAAGCCAGGTGGGAGAGACATCCTGCAGGGTTAAAATATCCGGGTCGTTTGCCGCGATCTGCGTCATGAGGCGGGGATAGCGGTTGACCGGCGCGCTCTCGGCGTAACCCGAGAAATAGACATTCAGATCAAAGACCCGGAGCGAAGCGCCGTCCTCAAAGCCGCCGCTTGCGGCAAAGCCCTCCGCGAGGTTTTTCTCCTTGCCGCGAAAGAGATCTGTAAATTTCTCGCAGGCGTAACTCAACATTTTGGCGGAACCGCCCTGTACGGTCAGAACGCCGTCTGTTAGGCTGATCGACCATTTGTCGGCGCCGCCGCCCACCGTAAAGAAGATTTTTTTGTCTAAACTGCCGTCTTCCTCCGCCACAGGCAGGCTCCAGCCGTAAAGACGGGCGAGGTCGTCGGCGACCTGGAGGGCGTCGGTTTCGCCGTTTGCATCGTATGTCAGGGTATAGGAGCGCAGCGGGACACCGCCGACGGCGGCGTCTTCAATGGCATAATCCGCTAAGTGCTGATAGACCACGCCTTCATAGAGAATGAGCGCGGTCTGCGGCTGACTGAAAAACATCTTGCCTAACCGCACGATCGCCTCACAGCTTGCGGCAAGCGAGCCGCCCACGGCGATGAGCTTGTTGTTTTTAACGCAGATGATATAGTCGTTTTCCCGCAAATCGGCGGCGACTTCCTCACTCTCGGGTCGGTTGGTCTCGCCCAAGAGGATTTCAAGCTCGCCCGCTTCCGCCCGGTCGCTGGCATAGGAAAAGGGCGTGCCGCTGTTCTCCTGCACCATATTCTGAAAGCGTTCGATCGCTTCCTTGCCCTCGGCTTTGCTGTTATACAAAAACGGAGAAACCACGGTATATTCCGAGGCGCCGTCGGTCATGAAAACCACAAGTTCAGGTTCGCTTTCCGTCTGGCTCCCCTCGCCGGTGCTTTCGGTCTCGCCGCAGGCGCCAAGAAAGAGTGCAAGCGCCAAGAGGCAGGACAGGGTCAGCCATAAAAAGGTCTTTTTCATCACAGTTCTCCCTTAATGATTTCATTGGTTTCATTATACAGGAAAAAGGGCGCGATTGCAAGTATTCCCGCAAAAAAAGAAAAAAAGACCCCTTGCCGCCTTTTCGTGAGAGAAAAAGCGGCAAGGGGAATCCTATGGGGCAAGGTCGTCTTGAGAAGAAGCAAGCGCCTCGGCGCGGCCCTCCTCCAAAAGCGAAGAAGGCGGCGCTTCTTCCGGCGCCTCTGTCACTGCCGGCAGGTCGGTCACGGTCAGTTTGCCGTCGATATAGGAAAAATGCACCTTCATGCCCGGGGTGAGCGCATGGGAGAGCAAAAGCTCCGACAGGCTGTCCTCCACCAGCCGCTCGGCGGCGCGGCGCAGCGGGCGCGCCCCGTAAACGGCGGTGTCCTCCGCCGCAAGCAGCGCCTGTACCACGCTGTCGTCAAAGGTGGCGCTGATGGACAAAAGCGAAAGCCGTTCCTGCAATTCTTTTAACTGCATCCCGGCAATGGTTTTGAGATCGCCTTCGGTCAGGCGGCGGAAAACGATGATTTCATCCACGCGGTTGAGAAATTCCGGGCGGAAGAGTTCCTTGAGCTTTTGGCGCACCGTATGCCCCAAATCTTCCTCCCCCACCGTAGCGAAGCCGAGCGACCGCGCCGCCGCCGCGATTTCCGCGCCGGCGTTGGAAGTCATGATGATCACGGTATTGGAAAAATCGACCGTGCGCCCTCTGGCGTCGGTCAGGCGGCCATCTTCGAGAATTTGCAGGAGCAGGTGGAAAATATCGGGATGCGCTTTTTCTATTTCGTCAAAAAGCACCACGGCATAGGGGCGCCGCCGCACCTGTTCGGTGAGCTGTCCCGCGTCCTCATAGCCCACATAGCCGGGCGGAGAGCCGATGAGCCGGGAGACGCTGTGCTTTTCCATATATTCCGACATATCGAAACGCAACAGCGCCGCCGTTGTGCCGTACAAAAGCTCGGCCAGCGCTTTGGAAAGCTCGGTCTTCCCCACGCCGGTCGGCCCCAAAAAGATAAAAGACCCCACCGGCCGGCGCGCGCTTTTCAGCCCGGTGCGCGCCCGACGAATGGCGCGCGCCACGGCGGACAGCGCTTCTTCCTGCCCGACGACCCGCGTGCGCAGTTCTTTTTCCAAATCGACCAGCCGCCTGCTTTCCTGATCGTCCAAGCGCCCCACGGGAATGCCGGTGCGTTTGGCCACGATAGCGGCGATATGGGAGGCCTCCACCGTGATCGCCCGGCAGGACGCCTCTTTTTGCCAGACTTCCTTATGGGCTTCGTATTGGGAAAGGAGGAGCATCTCTTCGTCCCGCAAAGCGGCCGCTTTTTCAAATTGCTGTCCGCGAATGGCCGCTTCCTTTTCCTCCTCTTTTTTTCGGATGGCCTTTTCTTCTTCGGCGAGCGCTGCGGGCGGCGTCGAGGCTTCGATGCGCAAAGCGGCCGCCGCCTCGTCTAACAGATCAATGGCCTTGTCGGGCAAAAAGCGGTCGGGAAGATAGCGCACCGAAAGGCGAACGGCGCTTTCCAGCGCCTCGTCGCTGAAACGAAGTTTGTGGTGAGCCTCATAGCCGCCGCGAATGCCCTTCAAAATCGCCATCGCTTCCTCGGGGGAAGGCTCGCCCACCGTGACCGCCTGAAACCGGCGTTCCAGCGCGGCGTCCTTTTCGATATAGCGCCGATATTCTTCAAAGGTCGTGGCGCCGATGAGCTTGATCTCGCCCCGCGCCAGCGCCGGTTTCAAAATACCGGCGGCATCGATCGCGCCTTCCGCGGCGCCCGCCCCGATGATGGTGTGGATTTCGTCAATGAAAAGCAGAATGTCGGGATTTTTCCGCACTTCTTCCGCCACATTTTTCATGCGCTCTTCAAAGTCGCCCCGGTACTTGGCGCCCGCCAGCATGGCGGGAATATCGAGGACAATGAGGGACTTGCCCTGCAAGCCCTCGGGGACATTGCCGGCCGCGATCCGCGAGGCCAGCCCTTCCACCACGGCGGTCTTGCCCACGCCCGGCTCCCCCACAAGGCAGGGGTTGTTTTTCATGCGGCGGCAGAGGATCTGTTCGAGCCGTTGTAGTTCCTCTTCCCTGCCGATCAGAGGGTCGAGCTTGCCGGCGGCGGCAAGGCGGGTCAAATCGCGCCCGTAAAGGCGCAACGCCCCCTCTCCCTCTTTTCTCTTTTCCCGGGTTTCCCGGGTTTCCCGGGGCGTGACGGCGCGGGAAGAAGGGGTAAAACCGCCGCTTATCAGCGCGGCGGTTTCGGCTTTCAGTTCCGCGACCGAAGTGCCTTCCCCGGCGATCAGGCGGGCGGCCACCGAATCGCTGTCCGACAAAAGCGCGAGCAGCAGATGTTCACTCCCGATGGCGCCGCCTTTGGCCTCCCGGCAGAGACGGTCGGCGCTTTCCAACAGATTTTTGGCGCGCGGCGTCAGATCGCGGGCGGTGACATAGCTTTTTTCCCCTTTGCCCGACAGCAGAATCACCGCGTCCCGCAGACCCGAGGCGCTGATCCCACGGGAAGCGAGCAGCCGTGCGGCGGCGGAATCGGGTTCCGCCATCAGCCCCAAGAGAAGATGCTCACTCCCGATATAGGTGTGGCCGAGCGAACGGGCGGCATTCTGCGCGGCGTTCAGCGCATTTTGCGCCGCCTGAGAAAAGCGGCTGTTCATGAGGACAGGCAGGCGGCCATCGCCCGCTGAACGGTATCGGCGCGCAAAGAATCCCGCGCCCTGCCGCCGGTTTCGCCCAAGGCCGCTGGCTGTACTTCAAAAAAGAGCGCCGTCAGTTCCTGCAAGGTCGGCGCGTTGATCATGCCCAAACAGACGCCGAGCCGCAGATCGGAAAAAGCGGTCATAAATTCTTCCTCGTCCAAAAGGCGGGCGTGCTTGAAAAGGCCGAGCGCCCGATAGACCCTGTCGGCATAACGGTCGGCGTCCTCGGTATACAGCGAGGCGCGCAGTTCCCTTTCTTTGGCGAGAATGCCGTTCATCAGAAAGCGGAGCTTGGCCGCCACCTCGTCTTCGCTCTTGCCCAAAGGCGCTGAGGCGGAAAGGATGCAGAGATCTTTGCTGACCGAGGAGAGCCGCACGCCGAACCCCGACAGCGCCGTACCCAGCCCGGCAAGCGTTCCTGTCGAGGCCAGCGCCGGCAGGAAAAGCAAAAGTTCAAAGGCAAGCCCGGGGCCTAAATGTTCCGCTCTGGCGTTATAATAGCCGAATTTTTCCGAAAAAGCGAAGGTCAGCTGCCGATCGAGCTGATTGTCTAAGGTGCGCGCCTCGTCTAACGCCTCGGTAAGAGCCAGCCCCGGCCAGCGGGCGATGATGGTCAGGTGTTCCTCGGCGCAAAGGCTGATCCCCACATTGCCCCGGGAGGACAAAAGCAGGCAGGCGGCGCCCGCCACCCGGGGGAGAGGATCGAGCGCGCCGCCCGGCCCCCGCAAAAGCGCTTCTTCGCGGTTGTTTTTGCCTTTTTCCCGCCCGAAGCTCTCCTTTTCTCTGTCGGGTGTCTCCCGCGGCGTCTCCCGCGGCGTTTCTCCCCGCGTCTCCTCCCGACGGACAAAGGGCAGGCGTTCAAAACCGAGATCGGCCACCGCCTCCTCCACCCGGTGACAGAGCGCTTGGACGGCGTCGCCGTCCAAGCGATGGACAAAGGGGAGATCGTCTAAATTGCGATATAACATCACGGCGGTGGACAGCACCACATCGCTGTCTTTGCCGGGTTCTTCATACCAGAATGTCATGAAATATACCTCGCTTTCTCGCCCTCCGCCAGCGCGGGATCGCTCTGCAAAAGGGCGCGGATGGCATCCCGCAGGGCGGGACACTGTTCGTATTCTTCCTCTGCCACGGCTTGTTTTAATTGCGCCCGCAACCCGGCCAGCCGCTCGCGCCGTTCCCGCTTGGCCAGCACTCGTTCCGGCATACGCCCGGTATGCTGCAGCGCGTCGTGCAGCGCCCGCAAGGTGGGCGTCAGCTCGTTTTCAAAGGCCGTATAGCAGGACGGACAGCCGCAAAGCCCGCTTTTTGTAATCTCCGACAAGCTCATGCCGCAGACCGGACAGCGGCGTTCTTCTTTGACGCTGTCCTCGCGGGGCGTCGCCGGAGGAAAAAGGGAAGAAAAAAAGCTCTTCTTTTCGGCTTTTTCCGACGGGATCGCCGTTTTGGCGCAAGAATCGCAGAGGGCGCGTTTTTCCTTCCCCTGCGCGCCGAAGGATTCATAAAAGACCGTGGCGATTTTCTTTCCGCATTTGTCACACAACATATTCTTTTCATCCTCTCCTGAATATCCTGAATTTTCATCGATGACAGCTTTAGTATAGGCTTGTCCGTTGGCATTTTTTGTCACTTTCTGCGGGAAAGGAAAAAAATTCGGAAAAGAAGGTGTTTTTTCCCGCCGGAGGGAGAATTTTCTTGACAGGCCGGCCTGACATCTGCTATAATGACCGAAGAAGGAGGCGCCGTCATGTCTTTTCTGATCCGCCCCGCCCGCGCGGGCGATGAAAACGCTATTGCAGAACAGCTTGTCAAAATTCACGATCTCCATGCCCAAGGCCGCCCCGATCTTTTCGCCGGCGGCGCGCCGAAATGCGACGCCGCCAAAGTACGAGCGCTCTTTGACGACCCCCAAACGCCGGTTTTGGTGGCCGAAACCGAAGAAGGCCGTGTGGTCGGTTATCTTTTCGCCGTTATCCGGAAAAATCAAAATCCGGTCTTTTCTGATTTCACCTCGCTTTATATTGATGATCTTTTCGTAGAAAAAGCCTATCGCCGGCAAAGCATCGCCGCCGCCTTAATGAAGGAGGCGGAAGCCTTGGCCGCCCGCGCGGGCTGTCTCAACATCACGCTGAATGTCTGGCAGTTCAACGAAGGCGCCATGGCCTTTTACCGCTCCGTCGGCTTTTTGCCGCAGCGCACGATCATGGAAAAAAAGCTGCGCCAAGACTGACGGGCGGGCGCACAAACAAAAACATCGGCAAGGGTCAAACGACGCTTGCCGATGCTTTTTTGCGGTATGAAATTTACATGAGGTGTCTGTGGGATGCGGAAGCCGGAGAGCGCGGTTTATCTATCGAAATTGTTCGTCTGTGGAGCGATCTTTGGTTCAGAATCGTGAGGTGTGGCATAAAACAAGTACCCTGCCCGTATGGGCAGGGTACTTGTTTTATGGCGCGCCTGGGGGGATTCGAACCCTCGACCTACCGGTTCGTAGCCGGGCACTCTATCCACTGAGCTACAAGCGCGTGACGGATTCTTCCGTGCCTCATTATAATATCACAAGTGCGCCACGATGTCAAGTTATTTTTTTAAAAAAGTAAAAAAATTCCGATCCCGTCCCATTGTCAAAACATCAGCAAGGCGCCGGTTCGCTTGTCTCGCTCACCCGGCGATAGAAAAAAGTCCTGCCCTCTTTTTCCCTTGTCAGCACCCCGACACGGCAAAGGACTTTCAGCGCGGCAGACAGCACCCGCCCCCTCACCTTCGCCGCCTTGCCGAAGTCAGAAGCGGTGAATTTTGCCGGCAGTCCCGCCGGCAGAAAAAAG
Source organism: uncultured Clostridia bacterium (assembly GCA_947627815.1). Classification (GTDB taxonomy): domain Bacteria; phylum Bacillota; class Clostridia; order Oscillospirales; family CAG-272; genus RGIG1993. The sequence goes on from CANQXN010000011.1 coordinate 17,241, forward strand.
GCATAGTCGTTCGGCTCATGAAACGCTCGGATGGCTTTCAGCGCGGTGGGAATGCGTTCATAGCGGGTAGAACCGCGTTTGCCACCGTTGCCCCAGCCGTTTTTCAGCCGGTATTCGCAAAGATCGAGCCACACCATGACAAAAGTGAAGGATTCATCGGTCAGCGCATCGAGAATTTTGACAAGTTCCCCCAGCGCCGCGCCCCGGCTGTCGCGTTTCGGACAGCGACGCGGCGCCGAAAATTCGCCGTTTTCATCGATCCAGACCAGCGTTTTGACATCCGGCACGGGATAGACCACCGTCACCTTCCCATGGGGCAAAAACGCTTCCAATTTGCGCCGCAGCGGGGTGAAACTGCCGGTTTGAATCTCGATGATTTCATCGTTTCGGCGGATGTCCGCCACAAAGCCATCGGTTTTGACCTCGTGACAGCTTTTATCCGGCTCGAAAAAGAGTTTCAGGGAGGCGTGGATCACCTTTTCGCCCAGCCGCCCAATGCCCTGGCGATCGCGTTTTTCTATGATCACGGTATCCACGGCTTCCTGAAAGCGTTCGGCGTCTGTCATTGGCGGCCTCCTTTCTCTTTTTCTTTCCTTTTTATTCGTTTTTCAGATCTTTCGGCGTCACATACGCCGTCCAATAGGTGGTATAGGTGACAAACCCGGGCTTGGCACCCGCCGGCTTTTTGATATAACGCACCTGGGTATAGTCCACCGCCACTGTGGCGCCCTCCGCCAGCGAGGAATGATAGGCCGCCAGCGCCGCCGCCTCGGTAAAATCCTGTTCCGGCGGCTCTTCTTTGCCTTCCAGAAAAAGAATCACATGGGAGCCGGGCGCGTTTTTGACATGGAACCACCAATCGGTTTTGCCGGCCAATTTGCAGGTGAGCTGATCGTTTTGCAGATTGTTTTTCCCGCAGAGAAGCCGATAGCCGCCCGAGGTGTGATATTCATATGGCTGTGTTTTCAAGGGCTTGGCGCTGCTTGGTTTTCCCACTTTTTTGCCGTAGCCCGCGGCGACAAGCTCGCGCCGAATTTCATCGAGTTCCGACGGCCCCACCGCGCGTTCCAGCGCGTCGGCCACGCTGTCGATATAGGCGAGTTCCTCTTTGGCAAGCGACACCTGACGGGTGAGTTCGCGCTCGGCATTCTTGGCTTTGTTGTATTTTTTATAATAATTCTGCGCGTTTTGTGAGGGAGAAAGCCGCCCGTCCAACAGAATTTCGACTTCCGGCATGGATTCGTCAAAATAATCGATCACACGCGCCCGCGTCATGCCCCGCTTTAAGAGGTGCATATTGGCGGTGATCAGGTCGCCCGCGCGCTTGTCCTCCTCTTTCTTTTCACAGGCGGCAAGCTCTCCTTCCTGGAGCGCGAGTTTTTTGGCAATGCGCGTGCGCGCGCTTTTGATCATGTGGAAGAGATCGGACGCCCGTTTGCGGGCGTGGTCGGCGTTATCCCGACCGGCGAAAAATTCGTCGATAACGGCGGACAGCGTTTCTCGGTGTTCCACGCGAACGGCCGCGCCATATTGACCGATCTCGCAAAAAGAATACTCGACCGGCCGATTGCCTTCATAGAGAATCGTGGGGCAAATATGCCCCTGTTGAATGGCCTCCATCATGGCGTGAAAGCTCTCCCAGACTTTTTCGGGCGCACTTCCGACGACTTCGCAGGAAGTAAAGGCGATTTCCCGCGCCGTCAAAGACGAAATGCCGACATAGCGGGTAGTGATGAATTTGTCGGTGAGCATGGCGGGAACCTCTTTCGCCGCCGCTAAAAACGCCTCCCGGGACTCGGCCGTGGGGTCCGCTTTGTCCTGCGCCGGCGGCATTTCATAGCGCATCCCGGGCAAAAGCTGCCGTTTCAATGACACGGTGAAATCCACTGGCCGCAGAACGCCGGCAATTTTTCCCTCCCCATCGGTCAGGACGAGATTGGAATATTTGCCCATGATCTCGGCATACAGCTTTTTTTCCTGCTGAAATCCCATCTCATCGCGGGCGTCTAAGGCGATTTCGATGACCCGCTCAAAGGCGAGCTGACGAATGCCGGTGATTTTTGCGCCGGTCAGATGCTTTCTTGCTAAAATGCAGAAGGCAAACGGCGAGGCCGGATTTTCCTTGACCGTTTCGGTCAGGCAGATTTTGGGATTGTTGGCGCCCGCCGTAATCGAAAGCCGGGCGTGACCGGCGGCGGAGTGGAGCGATAAGACCAGCTCGTCCTTTTCCGGCTGATACACTTTTTCCACGCGCGCGCCGACAAGAGCGTCGGAAAGCTCCGCCGCCACCGCGCGCACCATGCAAGCATCAAAAGCCAAAAAAAACCCTCCTTACAGTATCATCTTTAAAACCATGCTTTAAAATTGTCTATCATATATGTCTCAAACCGTTTCCAATTTACATTGTATGAGTTTAAATCTTCATTATCTATTCGCTTAATATTGCCTATATTTCCCAGAAATGTCAGTTGATTTTTAGGTATTGCTCTTGATGATGTGTTAAGTAGTGTTAATAAATATTGTTTTTTCATACCGGGATTATTTTTATATGCTATTGGCTTATAAAATTGGGGTATAAAGTCAATATTGCTTAGCGAAGTTATATCCGACAAAACGGTATCAACTTTTTTGTAAAAATACACAATAGGCACTATGTGACCCGGATACCATGTGTTTTCGGCTACTTTCACAAAATAAACATACTTCTGATAAAAATCATTATCTTTAGCATATTCGCTATTGAATTGATAGGCAAAAACATCCCCGATTTTCCAGCTACACTTATAAAGACGGGGCTGTGAAATTTTCTTTTCAGGAGGTTGAGGGGAATTCAGCTTTTGTTGCAATTTTCTCAATACCTTTTCTCTTGTGACCGCAAGTTCAGGATTTTCTTCTTGCCAAACCGCTAAATCTCCACCTTTGTCAAGCCATGCAAGAGCCTGTTCTCTTACCTCTGGTAATAACCGCCCTAAATTCCATTGAGTATCTGCCAAGGCAAACCAGAAGACCGGCGCGCAATAGACATCATCTAACTTGCCAGTGTATTCATCAATCAGCTCATTTGTGATTTGCTGGACGGTTTTCCCTTTTCCCAAATCAGCGAATCGGTCTTTAATATCAAGTGCTGTATCATTTTCATATAATTTAGCTCCCCAAGCTCCCATGTTCTCATCTCCTTGATTTCCAGTCCAGTAAAGAATTTCATTAGATACTTGATTCCATCCGTAGTTCAAAATACCTAAAGCCGGTTCCATTATAAAGAAACGAGACGCGGCAGGGGCAAAGCCTGTCAGCGGCGATAGGCCGATACCGCGAAAAAGCGCCCCACTTCTTCAAACCCCACCGCGCGGGCAATGGCGCGGGAGGCGGTATGATTGTAGCGACAGCAATAGGCGACCGAACGGCCGCGACGCAAGAGATAATCGGCGAGGGCGGCGGCATTGGCCGAGGCCAAGCGCCTGCCGCGATAGGCCACGGCGGTTTCCACCGTCATTTCGGGCATCGCGTCTGACGATAGGTTTTCATTCACGGCGGCCACCGAAACGACTTTTCCCTCGCATATACTGACAAAGGCCGGCAGGGCTTTTTCGGCAAGCTCGGTCAAAGAAAAGGTGGTGGCGTTGCCGAGATCGGCGTGACTTTTCAGAAAATCGGCGTCCAAAAAGAACGAATCGCCGCGCAAAAGGCTCGGGTCAACCGCCGCCCCCGCTCTCAGTTCAAAATGGCGATACCAGACCGTCTCGCCCCGATGATAACGGAAAAAGCCGTGTTTTTCAAGGTAGGGGTCGAGCGAGGCAAGGAGCGCCTTGAGCGCGGTTTTGGAAAAATAGCGGCCTTCATAAGTAGAAAGAAAGGCCTCCGCTTGCTTTTTGATGCCGCGATAGATTTCAAAATCGGTTTTGCCCCGGTATTCCTCCATGAGAAAGGGGACAATGGCAGGATAGCGCTCGGGCGATGAGAGTATTTCTTTTTCGTTTTCGATTCGAACCATGCCGATTTCCTCCCCGGGGTCAACCCCGAAGCCGGGCGCCGCCGTGTCTTTTTTTCAGTATAGCGCAAATGAAAGGATTTTGCAAGAAAAAATTTTAAGGAACAAAAAAACCGCCGCGTGTGCGGCGGTTTTCCAAATGATCATTAAAAACCGAATAAAGGCAAACAGATACAGAAGCAAATGAGATGAACAAGAAGTTCAAGCCCTCGGTCAATTAGTATCGGTCAGCTGAACACATTACTGTGC
>CANQXN010000012.1 GCA_947627815.1 uncultured Clostridia bacterium
CCTATATCAACGGGGCAAATCCTTTAGATTTCGGCGATACCGTTGGAAGTCAGAACAACGGGAAAGGATATACTTATGACGATTCATGTAAAGGGTTATCTCACGCCGGAAAAGATCGCCGCCATGACGGGCGGCAGCTTGGTTTGTCCTGTCGAAACGCCGATTGCCGCCATCACAACAGATTCCCGCGATGTACCGAAAAACGCGCTCTTTATCGCCATCCGGGGCGATCGGTTTGATGGCAATGCCTATGTGAGTGAGGCGTTTGCCAAAGGGGCGATTTGCGCGCTTGCCGAGCGTGCTCCTCAAAATAGCGCCGGTTGTACGATTGTCGTGCCGGATACCCGTTTGGCATTGGGGATACTTGCCAGGGCATACAGGGCCGAAATTGACCCTCTGACGGTGGCTGTAACGGGGAGTACCGGGAAAACAACGACCAAGGAATTTATTTATGCGGTTCTCAATGAGAAGTACAGCACGCTGAAGACACAGGGCAATTTCAACAACGATATTGGACTGCCCATGACCTTGTTGGGATTGTCGCCGAAAAATCAGGCTCTGGTAGTGGAGATGGGCATGAGCGCCCGCGGAGAGATTGATTATCTGACGAATATTGCGCTTCCGGATGTAGCGGTTGTTACCAACATCGGCACCTCTCACATTGGTTTACTTGGGTCAAGAGAAGCGATCCGCGATGCCAAAATGGAGATAAAAAACGGCCTTTCCAAAGACGGGGTACTGCTCCTCAACGGTGATGAGCCATTGCTTGCCGGGGTAGAAGGTGCCTTTTATGTCGGACGCGAGAATAAAAACGCCGATTGCAGAATAGAAAATATAATAGAAGGCGAAAAAGGATCTGCCTTTGATCTTGTCATTCGGAAGGAACGCTTTGAGAGCATTACGGTTCCGACATTGGGCGTACACAATGTCATGGACGCGGCCTTCGCCTGGCTCGTCGGGATGACGGCGGGACTTGGTGAATTTGAAATCCGCCGGGGGCTTATGAATTTTCGTGCGCCCGGACAGAGGCAGAATTTTTATGACTGCAACGGCATTACGATTATGGACGACTGTTATAATGCCTCTCCGGAGTCCATGCTGGCATCCCTGAAAGTCTTAGCCGATACCGCCAGACGGCATCGTTGCCGTAGTATCGCCGTGTTGGGTGATATGCTGGAACTTGGCGATTATACCGAAGAAGGGCATACCAGAGTAGGGCAGGCGGTGGCGGCCAACCATATTGATGTGCTGATCACTTTCGGGAAAGCGTCGGTCAAAATTGCGGAAAGCGCGATCGCTTCGGGCATGAATCTTGACAATGTCTATCAATTTGAAAATGAAGCCGATGCGGATGCCTTGGGCAAAGCGCTTCTTAGGATCATACGACCGGCGGATACCGTCCTTTTCAAGGCGAGCCGCGGTATGCATCTGGAACAGTTCATTGCTTATATAACCAATTGAAAGACGAAAAACGCCGTTTTCACTGAAAACTCCAAATCAAAAAAATCTTAAAAACAATAAATCAAAAAAATGAAAAGTCAACGGAGGACAAAATGAAGCAGGAAATGATAATTTATCTGGTTCTTGCAGTGGCGGCGTCATTCATACTTACGGTTGCGATTCTGAGGTGGTTGATTCCAAAGCTGAAAAGCGTAAAATTGGGGCAAAAAATCCTGGATATCGGTCCTCGCTGGCATAAAAGCAAAGAAGGCACGCCTACCATGGGCGGACTTGCTTTTATTGTCGCTTTTCTGGTGGTTTTTGGGGCGCTTATCCTTTTTGCGGCGTTTCATGATCGGATTGAAAACATATTCAAATTAGCGGCATGTGTTGTCTTTGTTTTACTGAACGCGGTCATTGGCATCATAGATGACTATACCAAATTTTTCAAAAAACAGAATCAGGGACTGAAAGCCTCGACCAAATTTCTTCTTCAAATGCTCGTTGCCGTGGCTTTCGCATGGGCGATAGCGGCGTCCAACGATTATGCTACGGTATTGTATCTCCCGTTTTTCGGCCGTGAAATCGATCTGGGCTGGGGCTGGTATGTTCTCACCGTGTTTTTGTCCGTTGGCTTTGTCAATGCCGTCAATTTGACGGACGGCATTGACGGACTGGCGTCTTCCGTCACTTTTTTTGTCTCCTGTTTCTTCGTGCTGGCCGGTGTCCTTGCGGTCAACTACGGAGAGGTGATTTTTGCCGCGGTCATTGTCGGCGGTATGATGGGCTTTCTCGTTTATAATTTTAATCCGGCGCGGGTTTTCATGGGAGACACCGGTTCGCTTTTTTTGGGCGGCGCGGTTGTCTCAATGGCGTACATGCTTGACAACCCCCTGATCCTGTTGCCGGCTGGCTTTATTTATCTGTTGGAAGCGGTATCCGATATCATTCAGGTGGGGGTATACAAGCTCACCAAGAAACGCGTATTTAGAATGGCGCCAATTCACCATCATTTTGAGCGGTGCGGTTGGAGTGAGAGAAAAATCGTCGGTGTCTTCTCTTTGGTTACGGTTCTTTTCTGCGTTCTTGCCTATTTCGGCCTGTAATATTGACATTGGCGCTATCATACGCTGAAAACGCGACGGCAAAGTGCCGCTATCGATCTGCTGATTTTTCCGGAGGTGATAAAAAATGGACGAAAACAAAGAAGCCACAGCCCTGCCAGAATCCTCGGAGGGTATGGTGGATATTTCCAGCCGCCGGAAAAGGTCGCGTCAGACGCCGATGCCCAAGAAAAAAAGCTGGTTTTTATGGGCAGAAGGCACCGTGGATCGCGTGATGCTTCTGATCATTCTGCTTTTGATCAGTTTTGGCTCTGTTATGGTCTATTCGGCCAGTTATGCTTATGCCTATTCGCGCTATGATGACAGCACTTATTTTATCAAGCGGCAACTGATTTTTGTGTTGATCGGGTTTGCCGTTATGCTGCTGGTTTCCCATTTACATTACAAGATGTTCAAATTGGGAGCGTTGCCGCTGTATGCGGTATCGCTTGGGTTGTTGGTGTTGGTTCTGGTCATTGGGATTGCTGCTCAGGCGGCGAAACGCTGGCTGCAAATCGGCAGTTTTAGTTTTCAGCCCTCCGAGATCATGAAAATCGCTTTGATTCTCGCCTTGGCCTGGTACGGAGATCGATATCGAAAGCAACTTCACGATCAGACACTGACTTTCAAACAGAAAACCGTAACAGGGCTTTTAAAACCGGGCGCCATTGTTCTTGTTGCGGCAGGACTTGTGGCATTGGAAAACCATGTCTCCGGCACATTGATCATGCTGATGATCGGCATTATCTGTCTCTGGGCCATCGGTACGGATCGGCGTTGGTTTATTTGGATCGGCGGCGGCGGGCTTCTTTTGGTCGGCCTTGTGTTGTTGATTGTTTGGTTCAAGGACGCTTCCTGGAATAAGCTGGACGATATTATGCCGGCTTATGTGGTAAGGCGGATTGACATTTGGCTGCGACCCGATAACTATACAATTCTGGATGATACCTGGCAAACCATGCAGGGAAAATATGCTGTGGGATCGGGCGGCTTTTTCGGTGTCGGATTCGGCAAAAGCTATCAAAAGCATTTGTTTGTTTCCCAGCCGCAAAATGACTTCATTTTTGCGATCGTCTGCGAAGAGCTTGGTTTTGTCGGGGCGCTCTTTCTGATCGGATTATATCTTGTTTTCATTTATCGCGGTTTGGTGATTGCCAAACATGCGCCCGATGTTTTTTCTTCCGTTACGGCGGTCGGCATCGTTGGGCATGTTGGGATTCAGGCTATGTTGAATATGCTGGTTGTTACCGGCGTTTTCCCCAATACCGGGATTTCGCTTCCGTTTATCAGTTACGGCGGCACCTCCTTGGTTATGCTTATGGCGGAAATGGGAATCTTGCTGTCGATTTCCCGAGCGGCCCGCATGGATAAATAGTAAGCATCATTGGATTCGACATGTCTTTTTTTCGTTGTCTGTTCATTCTTTAATGTGATAAAGGGGGCTTGGCTGAAAAGCTCCCTTTATGATTTTCAGAAGGCGATCTGACAAAAGGCTTGACAAACCGCCCCCAATGTTTTATAGTATTTTTGAAAGCGCAGAAGGAGATAGTCTCATGAGAGTTCTGATCACAGGCGGCGGTACGGCGGGACATGTCAATCCCGCGCTCGCCATTGCCGATATCATTGCCGAAAAAGAGCCGGATTCGGTCATCGACTATGTGGGAACCGAGACAGGCATTGAAGGGCGCCTGGTTCCTAAAAGAGGAATGCGATTACATCCGATCAAGGTAAAAGGACTTTCACGCTCTCTGTCGCCGTCCAATCTGAAGGCCGTGTGGGAAGCGTTTCACGCTTTGCATGTCTGTCAGGAGCTGATCCGGGATTTTCACCCCGATGTGGTGATCGGAACCGGCGGCTATGTCTGCTGGCCGTTGATTCGTGCGGCGGCCTCCCTTGGGGTGCCATCGGTTTTGCATGAATCCAACGCCGAACCCGGTTTTGCCGTTCGGACATTGAGAAAAAAGGCCGATCTGATTCTTGTCAACTTTGAATCGACACGGGACTGTCTGAAAGACGCCGGAGAAAAGGTGGTTCATGTCGGTATGCCGGTGGATCGCCGTTTTCCGTCTTCCAAAGAGAACAAGAAACGGCGGACACTTTTGGATGGAAAAAGTGGCAGCGACTTGACGGATTTTCGAGCCAACAAGACGGCTTCTGATGGCAAAAAAAGCGCGTCTGGAGCTGAAAGCGGGGAAGTGCGGATTCTTTCCTTTGGCGGTAGTTTGGGGGCGCATACGCTGAATTTGTGTGCCATCCAATTGATGCGCGAACTTTTAAAGAACATGCCCAATGTCAGGTTTGAACATTCTTGCGGCACAAGAGAGTATGAGGAAATGCGGGCGAACTTTGAAAGGGAAGGGCTTGACCGTTATCCCAACCTGATCCTTACCGACTATATTTACGATATGCCGGATCAGATGAGGGCGGCAGATCTTGTGATTTGCCGGAGCGGCGCCGCGACGCTGGCCGAATTGGCTGCCTGCGGAAAGGCTGCGATTCTGATCCCATCACCCAATGTGACCGGCGATCAGCAACGGAAAAATGCGCGGCAGCTTTCGAGTGCCGGCGCCGCGCTCGTTCTGGATGATGCCGATGCGCTGACCGAAATCGTTCCGACCGTGCGGCGTCTTTTGGCGGATTGCGACAAAAAAGAAATGCGGATTTTGTCTGAAAAGATCAAAAACTTTGCTGTACCCGACTGTAACGAAAAAATTTATGAAGCGATTTCTCGTTTGGTCGAAAACAGGAAAAACAAAAGGTAAGCGGATCTTCCGTATGGATTTGCATGAATCGTTTTAACATGGGAGAAAAACATGGATCGTGAAAACAGCCGTCCGGGCAAGGGAAGCGATGACAATCTCTATCGTTATCGGCAAAAGAGACAGTGGCGGCGTCGATTGCTGCGGATCGGGGTGCCTCTTTTGGTGGCAGCGCTACTGTTGGTTTTATTTTTTGCTTTACTTCGTATTTTCTTTGTTGTAAAAGAAATTACCGTGATCGGCTCGGAACAGTATACGGAGGAAGATATACTGAAGGAGGCCGGGATCGAGCGGAATGACAACATTCTGCTGCTCTCCGAAAAAGAGATCGACCGAAGGCTGCGGCAAGCGTTTCCTTATATCAAACAGGTGACATTGGAAAAGGCATATCCTTCTTCGGTTACATTGAAGATAGAGGAAGAATATATCACATTCTGTCTGGAACTGGGCGGGGAATATTTTTTGTTCAATACCGGAATGCGATTGATGGATCGGTTTGATTCGCTTTCCACCTTACTGGAATCGCGTGAAATGGCCGTTATTGTAAAAACGCCGCTTCCAGAGAGCTGTATTGTTCCGCAATATATACAATATAGTGATAAAAATCAATATGTATGTGATATAATGAAGATAATATCAGAATGCGATTTTATAGAAGGAATCAGAGAAATTGATTTGACAGACAAGTATAGCATTACTGCTAATTATTTGAATCAGGTCGAGATTCACTTCGGCGATATGAAGAATTTTGAAACAAAAATAAAAATTTGCCATCAACTTCTGAGCGAGTGCGGGTCTTCGCCGTGCGGCCATATCGACTTTTCGGCCTTTCCCGATGTTTATTATGCATTGGAGAATCAAGAAGCGGGCTAATTTGTAAAAAAAAAGTTAACATTTGAAAAAAGCCTTGAAAAAAGAGCCAATATACTATAATATAAATACATGTAGTGTTAAAGCGAAGGAGCAAGTACAAAATACAAGATTTCGGGAGGAAAGAAGTCATGGATATGGATGAAAACTATGAGTCCGAGTTTAATGTAAAGATAAAGGTCGTGGGTGTCGGCGGCGCCGGCAATAATGCTGTCAATCACATGGTTGAGAGCGGTATTAAAAATGTGGAATTTATTGCTATTAACACCGATAAAGCGGCTTTGATCAAATCTCTGGCATCCTATAAAGTGGCGATCGGTGAAAAAATAACCCGGGGTCACGGCGCGGGCGGCAATCCCGAGATCGGCGCCAAAAGCGCTGACGAAAACGCCGAGGATATTCAAGCTGCTCTTCGCGGTTCGGATATGGTATTCATCACCGCTGGCATGGGCGGCGGAACCGGCACGGGCGCCGCGCCGCTTGTTGCCAAAATCGCCAGAGATATGGGCATTTTGACAGTTGCCGTTGTCACTAAACCCTTTGATTTTGAGGGACGCAAAAGAATGCAACAGGCAGAAAGCGGCATCATTCGTCTTTCTGAAAATGTGGATTCACTTCTGGTGATTCCCAATGAACGGCTGAAGCAGATTTCCGCCACAAAGATCACATTCCTCAATGCCTTCTCTGAAGCGGATAATGTGTTGAAGAACGGCGTCACCAGTATTGCGGATCTGATTTCGGGATACGGCACCATTAACCTGGATTTTGCCGATGTTACTTCTATCATGAAGGGCGCAGGCCTTGCTCATATGGGCGTCGGCGCGGCGACCGGCAAAGATAAAGCGGAGACGGCGGCCAAGCTTGCCGTTTCCAGCCCGCTTCTGGAAACCTCCATTAAAGGCGCTCGCGGCATTCTGGTCAACATCACCGCCTCGCCCGATATTGGTTTGGACGAAATGGATACGGTCACATCAATCATTACCAATGAAGCGCATCCCGATGCCAATATTATCTGGGGTGCTACGGTTGATCCCAAACTGGAAGATGAAATGCGCGTAACGGTGATTGCTACCGGATTTACCTCTACTACCAGAGCTTCTCAAAATGATACCGTCTCAACCGCCGCTCCGAAAGTTGCAGCTTCTCATCCTGTGGCGGAACCGGTTCCCGAAGTGAAAAAGGTCGAAACGCCCGCTGAGGAAAGCGACGCTGTGGAAGATGATTTTACCGCGTTGATGAACATGCTGAACAAAGGAAAAAAATAAACAGCAAAAACCACCAAAACACCAAACCCGGCGCCCGAATAGGGCGCCGGGTTTTTCACACTGGATCCCGTTTGATCCATAGGCGTGGCAACAAAAAATCCCGGGAATTCATCCCGGGATTTTTCATTTGAGCGAAAAGGGAACTTTATTCCGGCAAGGCGTTCGCTTCGAGCTTTTCAAGAAGCTGTGTCAGCGAGGTCTGCCATTTGCCTTGGTATGTTCTCTTGAACCAAGCAAATTTATTGCCGATGTTGGCTTCGGTGCGGTAGGTGTGGACAATATCATTGATGCTTGCGGACCAAGCGCAGACAAAGTCGGAGTCAAATCCTGCGCGGATCATATCGATCATACGGGGCGCATCATCATCGCGAACCGTACGGCTGCCTTGTAAAACTTTGTCATAATATACGGGAGCTACATCTTTATTGCTGTAATATGCCATGAGTTCAAGAGTAGCAGCGGCTTCTTTCTGGCAATCGGAGTATTTGGAGATACCGTAAATCGTCAGGCCGTCATGTACGCCGGAGGCATAATTGGTCTGGTCTTTGTTCAGTTTAGGCGTGGGGATAATAGCGAAATTATCCATCTGGCCAAGCCAAACCTCAGCCTGGAAAATCTTATTGACGGCAAACAAAGCTTTACCATCAGAAAAATGCTGCATCATGAGCTTGGAGTCCTCATTGCCAATGTTCAAATTGCATTTGGCATCATACAGTTGGGCAATGTAGTTGGACAATTCGGTAGCGCGGGTCGAAGTATTGAAGGTGAGCTGGATTGTTTCTTTGCCGGTAGCAGGATCGGTTGTCTTTCTGGAGAAGTCAATCTGGCATCCGAAAGCCAATGCGTCCAGGCTGTCCTGCGTTTCAAACACAATACCGACTGTCGTGTCAAGTTCACTGGCCTCACCGTTTGCATCGTCATCGGCCCAGGCATGGCTTGCCATCTCGAGCATGGTTTCCATGGTCCAGTCGCCGTCATCCACAATTTTGTAAATGGAACGACCGTCATAATGGGAAGCAACCAAGCTGTTGTAAATATTTTGATTGACGAAAGTGCAGTACAGACCGCCGAGATAGCGGAGAGTAAGAGCGCCGGTCACCCAGTATATATTGTCATTATAAGTGATGGATTTGATATAGTTGGTTGCCCAGTAAGGCTGTTCGATATCAATAATCTTTTCGCCTCTGGCGTTTCTCAGGGTATTGAGATTGATCAGATTGCCGGTGGCGGCCAAGCTGATATCATAATACTGATAGCCGCAGTAGACATCCAATTCAGGACTTTGCGCATCAAACAAGTCCTTGGTGTTGGCTTGCATATCGGTGATACCGCCTTGAACCAGAACAGGTTCGGGAATGACGATACCAAGATCATTCATGATTTTGTTGTTTCTGTCAACGATAGCGGATTCCACATCGCTGATGACGCCAAGCGTTTCATCCACCCAAATGGAGGTTCCGGTATAGAGGCCGTTACCGCCTTCCATATAATAGAATTGAACCGGAGTATCGGGTGTTAGTTCACCTTTGACATTTTCAATCTGTGAAGGAATGGCGTCGGTCGGCTGGTTTGGCGTGGAGGAAGGCGTAGATGAAGAAGCCGATGGAGCAGTAGTAGTTGTTGTGTCGTCACTACATGCCGCAAAAGTCAAGGCCAGCGACAAAAGCAGTATAACGGCAAGTGTTTTGGTAAGTAGTCTTTTTGCCATAAAAAACACTCCTTTATTTTTTATATAACAATTATACTCCAACGCTGTGAAAAAGTCAATCACCTATTTGTGGATTGCGGAGAAAAGTCACAATTCCTTCTTTTTTATTTGGAATTAACAACAAGGCATAGACAAAGCGCCTATGAAGTCACATAAAATTTGTACATAATATACAAACCAATTTCTTCATTGGTATTTTGGCTCTTGATGTTAAACCATCGAGAAAACAGCGCGAATTGCCAGGGTCTAAAGGGGTTTTTGAAAAAAAGAAAGCCGCGTCTGTCAACGCTTTGCAAAAAGCGTTTTTGTCAGCGCGGCGTGATGTTTGGTAGTTCGTTTAAGCGGTCAGTTCAGGGTTGGGATCCCTCGTTGCGGCGTTGCAATCCGGCCTTTTTCCGATGATTTCTCCGATTTTGACAATTGTTTCAAAGCCGCCGGCGGTATTGTCAAGAATTTCCCGCGGCAAAATAACGCGATCCTTTTCCGCCAGAATAACAACCGTAGAACCGCCGTATTCAAAATAGCCTTTTTCTTCGCCTTTTTGAGCAAGATAGCCGGATGCGTGCAGATTCTTGATCCGCCCGATCATCATGGCGCCAATTTCAATGTAAGCAAGTCTTCCGAAATGGTCGCTTTTCTGGAAGGTGACTTCGCGCGTGTTATGAGCATAGATGTTAAAAGATTCGGTCGCAATGGGCTGAACGGTATGAAGCACCCCGGGGATATGCCGCGTTTTTCCGGTAAGGCCACTGTCCACATAGGCATAATGATGATAATCGTCAACACAAAGCCGAAAAATCATGCACCATCCGCCACGGAAAAGCGGCGCGATTTTTTTACTTCCGATCAGATCCTCAATCCGATAGAATGAGTTTTTGATGAAAAAAATGCTGTTGTCATCGATGGGATAGACACTGAGCCGGGAGTCGCAGGGGGCGATAAATGCCTCCGGCGTTTCGCTGACAAAAGGCGATCCGCCCCGAATCTTGCGGGTAAAGAAATCGTTATAGGAACGGTAGGGGCGTTGTTCGTAACGCGCCATATCAATTCCGTTTTTTCGGATAAACGGCTTGATGAGCGGTTTGGAAAACGGCGTGTCAAGAAAGAATCCTACGGTGTCTGCGAGTTTGGGCGAGGTCAGCACTTTCAAGCAGCACCGCCCGGGTATCGTTCGGTAAAGAAAGCGCAAGGCCTTACAAGGCTTCGGCTTGTCTTTGGGGCGCGGGGAAGAGGAAGAAGGATTCATACCTAACTCCTGTCAAGTATAGAACTCATTTAAGAATATGTAAGATAGAATCATGGTAACCAAAATAACAACACTGAGAAAGATCATGAAGATCAAGCCGCGCTTGTCCGGTTTGCTGACCTTGACCGGCGATATGAAAAAGATAGAGCAGAGCGTTGTTGCAATGGCAAGGAAGATGCTATAGGCTCGCTCGGTGCCGACCATGGTGAAATACGGTTTTACACAGTAGAGAATGGGAACGATGATAAAGGAACTTGTGATCGGCATTCCGATGAAGTAATTGCCGATATTGGTTTGAGGATTGTATTTCTTTTCGATGGCGCGGACATTGAAATAAGCCAACCTGACCAATCCGCAAAGCACAAAAAGAACGAGGATCGGAACAAAATAAGGCTGGGAAAGCCCCATTTTGTGGATAATGCAGGCGGGAAACAGGCCAAAACAGATTAAGTCGGACAGAGAATCAATCTGTACACCGAAGTTTTCCTGCATGGAATCCCGTTTCATCGTTCGTGCCACACGCCCGTCAAACATGTCGCAGATGCCGGCAAAGAACAAAAGGCCGATGGCCAGCATAACGCCGCCGACATCGGCTTGCAACAGCATAATTCCGGTTACGGCAGAGGCAAGTCCGAGATAGGTCAGAATGACAGTATAGTTATAATATCCAATCATAATAATTCCAGATCCTTTGCTTTCTTGTTTGTAACCACATTGTTCACAAGAGTAACAATACCGCAGACAATGACCACAAAGTAAAAGGTGACGGCACGGGTCAGCAGTGTGGCCGAGGCAATCTGCGCTTCTGTTTCATACAGAAACGCGGTATAGAGCCTGGTCAGTACCAACTCGGTCACACCGGCGGAACCGGGAATGGGAAGGGCATAAACAGCCATCTGAACGAAAACCTGAAGCGCAAAGACATCGGTAAAGCTCGCACTGCCGATGCCAAAGGACAAATAGATCAAATAAGGAATCGTAAAGAAAACAACACGCTGTAAAAAAGCGCAGATCAAAACCTTGAGGGTGAGAAGCGGATGGCTTTTGATATAGGTCTCACATTCGGAAAAATCCTCTATGGCCGCGTCCAACTTCGCTTCATATTTTTCTCTTTTTTTTATGAGCCGGATTTTGCAGAGCAATCCGATGACTCCCATGCCGAGGCGCCTCATGGCGTGTCCGAATCTGAGTAAAAGAATGCATCCGACAAAAATCAAAAGGCTGATGACGATGCCGACGATCAGACAGATCCGAAAGAGCGTATCCTGAAACAGAAAAATATCGGGGCGAAGAATCGCGGCAATGATCGTACAGATCAAAAGGCCGCTGGTGAACATATTGGTAAACAGTACCGCTGTGATGGTGGATTTGGAAATCGAAATACCGTCCCGGTTCATCGTGTAGATCATCAGGGGCTGACCGCCTTCCGAAGAGGGCGTAATGGCCGAAAAATAAAGATCGACGCTGGCAAAGACAAAACCCTTGACATAGCTGCGCTTTTCTCCGAGCGAATTGGTGATCGTGCGCAGGCTGATCCCCTCGAGCATGACATACACAAAAGCGGCAAAAAAAGCCGCGACAATAAATCCTGGTTTGGTTTCGCCCAAAGCGGCAAGGATTTCGTTAAAATCGTATTTTGTAAAAAGGAGGTACAGCGTAACGACAATCAGAATGATCATCACAACAAAACTGATGATTCTTCCTTTTTTGCTTCCTACTGCTTTTTTTTCCATGAAAACTCCTTGGTTTGAGGAAAATTGCCTGGCCGCAAACGGCGTTTTACAGTCAATGTAGCTGATGATTTCAAAAGAAGCAAAAAACCGTCAGCATATCAACACAGATTACACGCAGATTATACACAATAATGAAAGGTTTGTCAAGACCTTGACGGGAATCCGCCTGTTTTTTCTGCAAAGCGGCGCGTCAAGGCAATGAAAAAAAGTTGTCCCGTGTTGCTGTTTGCGTGCTGCCGATAAGATGATCCTGTCCCATTGACAAAGTCGGCATTGCCGTATATAATCAAAATATATGTGAAAAAAGGCCGACCCTCGGCGGCCTTACGCAAAGAAAAATCCTTGCCAAAAATAAAAACGCTTTGATCCGAAAGCGTTGGCCAAGAAAGAGGAAGAAAATGCAACGGGCAGAAAAGGCGAAAGAGTTGTTTTTGAAGGGATATAATTGTTCTCAAGCGGTTTTGGGCGTTTTTGACGATGTTTTGCCGCTGGCGTATGATACCGTTATGAAATTGGGCGCTTCTTTTGGCGGCGGAATGGCTCGTCTGAGAGAAGTATGCGGCACATGTACGGCCATGTTTATGATTGCCGGCTTGTTGAAGGGCTATACGGAGCCGGACAGGGAACAAAAGTCGGCGCATTACGCCCTGATCCAATCCATGGCCAAACGGTTTAAGGAAGAGAACGGTTCTATCATCTGTCGGGAGTTGCTTGTCCTTCGCGGTTCATCGGTACCCGGCGTCGATCAGGGGACAGGCCCTCAAGCCAATCCCCGCACGCCTGAATACTATCACAGCCGCCCCTGTCTTTCTTTGATTGCCAATGCCGTGACATTGACCTGCCAGATTTTGGGTATCGATGAAACTGTAAAAGATTGACCGTTTTCTTTGCGGCTAATTATAACGCTGTCCGTCGGGCGAGCGGCTTTTATCGGTATCGGATAGCGCGGGAGCGGTCATAATAAAAAGGCGATAAAAAAAGAACGCCACGGCTTTTTTGAAAATGCCGGGCGAAACCAAGGGAGCGCCGGACCGCCGTGGGACAAAGTGCCGCATTCCTCCTTCGTCATGAAGAGACACAATACCGGATTATGACCGGTATGCCGATCAAAAAACTTATGCTACGGCTTTCACTGCCGGCTGTGGCGGGCATGTTTTTTACCGCGCTGAGTAGTCTGACGGATACTGTTTTTGTAGCGGCGTTGGCCGGAAATGAAAGTGAACGCGCCGTTGTCACCGGCGCTGTCGGCGCGGCCTTTCCTCTTCATGCCTTGATTCAGGCCATCGGATTTACTTTAGGGACAGGAGCCGGATCGATTGTTTCGCGCGCGCTGGGCGAAAAGGATCGGAATTTGGCCGAACAAACCGCCTCCTCCGCTTTTTGGTTTGCCATTGCGGTCGGCGGCGGGATTGCCGCGCTGGGTATGCTATGGAAAAAACCGCTTCTTGTGTTTTTGGGCGCTTCAAACGAAGTTTTGTCCTATGCGTCGGCCTATCTTGACTTTCTTCTTCCCGCGGCGCCGTGGATCGTTGCCGCATTGACGGTCAGTCATTTGCTGAGGGCGGAAGGGAAGACGCTTTATGCTATGCTCGGCATGGTGGCCGGCGCGGTATGCAGTTTTGGTCTGACGCCGCTTTTTCTGTTTTCTTTGCGGCTCGGTGTGCAGGGGGCTTCGCTTTCTCTCCTTTTGGCCAACGGAATTGCGCTGTTGATTCAACTGCTTTTCTATTATCGGGGGAAGACGGTGGTTTCTCTCTCCCTGAAAAATATTTCCAAAAAAATAAAGACATACGGAAAGATGATCCTCATGGGATTGCCATCTTTTCTCCGGCAGGGGCTGATCTGTGCGTCCACCTTAGCTTTGAATCGCGTCGCGGTATCTTTCGACACCGAGGTTTTGGCGGCGGCGACCATGGCGTCCCGTCTTTTTACCGTGCCGTTCAGCGTGGGACTCGGCATAGGGCAGGGTTATCAGCCGATCGTGGGATATAACTATACTGCCAAACAAGGAAGCCGAATAAGAGAGGCTTTTCTTCTTTCTCTTATTTGCTGTACCGTTATTTTTTCCTTGTCCGGCGTGGTTATGATCGGCTTATCGTCACTACTATTTACCCGAATTTTTTCGGCAAGCGGCGAGATCCTTTCCTTGGCACAGGCGTTTTTTTGTCGGCAGGGCATTGTGTTTCCTTTCATCGCGGCCAATATGCTTTGCAATATGACCTTTCAATCGGCCGGAAAGAAATGGACGGCCACATTTTTGGCCAGTTGTCGGCAAGGCGTTTTCTTCTTTCCTCTTCTTTGGATTTTACCGCACTTTTTTGGTTTGTCGGGGCTTGTCTGGGTTCAAGCGGCGGCGGATATTTTGACTTTTTTCACTACGCTTCCGTTTTTGGCCATCGGATTCAGGCGTTTATTTCAAGTATCGATAAAACCAAATCCCGAATCTTTTTGCCGATAACAAAAAAGCATCATACGACCTGGAAAATATAAAATTTGAGATAGCTGGTTTCCGGCACGCCCCAAAGGATCGGGTGGTCACAGCTTTGTTTGCGAACTTCGATTTCCCGCAAGGAGACGGCCGCGTCGCGGGCGGCGTTTGTCAACATTTTTTCAAAAAGAGAATTTTCCATAAAATGCGAACAGGAACAAGTGGCCAGATATCCGCCGCGAGGCAGTAATTTCATGGCGCGAAAATTGATGTCCTTGTATCCTTTGAAAGCGCTTCCTACCGTTTTTCTGGATTTGGTAAAGGCGGGCGGATCGAGAATAATCAGGTCAAATGGCTTGCCGCCCGCCCGTTCCTTTTCGGTGAGATAATCGAAAACATCGGCTACTTCAAACTGAATTTTGTTTTCCATGTGGTTCAGGGCGGCGTTTTTTCGCGCCATATCCAAAGCGGCGGGGGAAATGTCCAACGCTGTTACCGATGCGGCGTCGCCTTTGGCGGCATTTAAAGCGAAAGAACCGGTGTGGGTAAAACAATCGAGTACATGTTTGCCAGCGGCTAAGCGGGAAATGGCCAGTCGGTTATACTTTTGATCGAGAAAAAAGCCGGTCTTTTGTCCGTTTTCTATATCAACATAATAGCGGATGCCGTTTTCCGTAATGATGGGACAGGAAGCGCTGTTATCAAGAGGGTTGAGAACCCATCCCTTGTTTTGCAAAAGACCTTCGTGGGCGCGGATGGCGACATCATTTCTTTCATAAATACCAAGAATCTTTTGACCGTCCTCACGCAAAACTTTTAACAGAAGGGAATAAATCATGTCTTTTCGGATTTCCAGCCCGTAAGACAAAATTTGCGTGACGAGTATCTCGCCGAAGCGATCAACCGTCAGTCCCGGGAAACGGTCAGCCTCTCCGAATATGATGCGGCAGGCCTGTAAATCCGCCGGCATCATGACATTTTTTCTGAAATTCCAGGCATACCGGATACGGCGTTCCCAAAACGCCTCGTCGAAACGATCGTTGGGATTGTCAGAGAGGATGCGCACGCGGATTTTGGAATGTCTGCTGTAAAGCCCGGTGCCGAGATAACGCCCGTTTTCCGTTACATCTACCAGGGCGCCGTTTTCAAGCGTTTCTTCCTGACCGGGAAACAGTTCGGTATCATAGACCCAAACATGGCCTTGTTCTAAAAAATTTCTGCCCTTTTTGGTAATGGCTAAAGCAGGGAATGCTCGTTCGCTTTTCATAAGGCTTACCTCAAGATTCGTTGTTGCGTGTGCGGGCGACCGCTTACATGAGCCATTATAGCAAATGTCAGAAAAAAATCAAGAGATGTCGTTGGTTTTTATTGCCGTTCCTTTTTTACATTTCAAAGAGATGAGATGCGGCTGACAAAAAAACATTGACAAGGCGGATATTATGTGTTAAAATGAAACATCTGCAAGAGCTTTTTGACGATTTTTATCCTAATACGGTCGGTGTTATATTCCAGCTGGCTATACGCGCGGTAAGACAAAATAACTTGCGGAAAACTCAACTACACTACACTACAATATAGCTGAACTGCGGGGAACAGAACGGCATGAATTATTTGTTTTTTGACATAGAATGCGCTAATCCGCGATTCAATTCCATCTGTACATTCGGGTATTATCTGGTAGATGAACAGTATACCGTGATCGAACATGACGATATTCTCATCAATCCGGAAACCAGCTATGACCCCTATGTTATCAAACATATTCTTCACTATACGACAGAAGAGCTGGAAGCCCACATGCCGTTTCCGTGCTATCACGACCGATTGCGCGCTCTTATGCAGACAAAAGAAACCTTGGTTTTCGGTTTTTCGATTTCCAACGATATCCGGTTTCTCAACGAGACTTGTCTGCGCTATCGTTTGCCTTGTTTGAATTTTCGTTTTTACGACATTCAAAAAATTTTCGGCGCTTATGTCAAAGCGACCAATCAGGCCAGCATTGAGTTAGCCGGCGAACAATTACATCTTGAAAAGCCCGCCTTTGTCCATCGGAGCGATGAAGACGCCAGGATCACCATGGAAATTGCGCGCGCTCTTTGTCAGGAATTAAAGATGCCATTGCTCCAGCTTGTCGATTATTTTCCCGGTTGCGGAGGGAGCAATATTGATTTTTCCGAAACCTGGTTGACCGAGGGCGGAACCAGTGTGATCGATCATAGACAAAACAGAAAAAAGCGCCTGAAACTCAGGGAAAAAAGACTGCGGGAACAAAAGGAAAGAAAAGAAAAAGCGAAAGCCCAAAGCCTTGACGGGATTAAGGACGCCGCGATCGGTGTCGGTGAATCTTCTGAAATCTCTTCTTCTACGGAATTGAGCGTCGCGGGTGTTGAATTTGCCGTGGATTGAGACGATTTGACGCAGTATCGAATATTTTATCGCAATGACTGATAAGACAGCGCAGAAGAAGCCATAAGTTCTGCGCTGTTTTTGAAAGGAGTACCTTTGGAACGCCTGAAGAAAAGCTTGAAAAACGCGATGAAAAATATTTGGTTTAATCGGAAACAGTATGTCTTTTTTGCTGTGTTTCTGATTCTTGTCCAAAGTTTGATCTCCGGCATCATTCTTTTTGGCTATAACGGAAATCGGAATGAAATCCGTTATCTGGAAGAGCAGTGTGTCGTGCAAACCGAAGATCAGACCGCCGCGTATACATATCATATGTCACTTGGGAATATGTCGCCGGAAGCGTTGGCCTCGTTGATCAATACCTATAATGGGACGCAGGCGAGCCAGCGCGAGTGGGACCTTGTGTCGGCCAAAAGAGTCGGCGATACGGGGAAAGGATATGCCTATATCCGTTTTTTGGAGACAAACGGGCAGTCTGCCTATAGTCGCTATCGGAATTTTTGCGTTTCCGAAATCTACCGGAGCATTGTAAGCGATCCCAATGTGACGGTCGAGATTACGCCGCTGCTTACCGCCATACAAAACGAAGCCAGCCAAAACAGCGCTACGGTGTGGATCTGTCTTGCCATTACAGCGGTAGGCACGATCATGTTCGGTCTTTTGTTTAATACCGTTGTCAATCACTTCAAATTCTCCTATGGCATTTATATGACCTATGGGGCGAATTTTAAAAAATTATTGGTCAGCGCCCTGTGTGAGATGCTGATACTGGATCTTGTTACCGTCATTCCGTCTTTTCTGCTTTCTATTTTGATTACCTATCTTTTGACCCTGAGAGCCGGATATGGTATTCATGTGCTGGTTTTTCCGCTTTTTATCGCGTTGCTTTGTTCCTTTGTGCTTACTTTGGTCTCTGTCACCGCTGTGATCTTCCGGCTTTCCAGACAGACACCGAACAAGTTGATCTCATCGGTCAACAATGTCGGTCTGATCTCTTCGCCGCGCCGCTCAGCCGAAATGCCTGCCAAGGGGTTTCCCGTAAAAACAGAATTGCTGGCCATGCGGCGTTTTCGGCGCTATTTGATCACATTGGTGCTTTCTTCTTTGATTTTCGCCGGCGCTTTCTGCGGAGGCGTCTATGCCATGGAAGCACAACAGCAAAGGGAAAATATAGAAAAAGCACAATTTGTCCTTCATTTCCCGGAGGGTCATGCCACCGCCTCACAAAGTGCCGACAGTGACGCCGCGCCGGATAGCGATATGCCGGTTACCGATGAAACAGCAGCGACCGAAAGCGGCGCCGAAGAAGAGGAAGAACCCCCGCGGGATTTTGCCATCGGGCAAACCTATACGCCGGAAATACGAGCTTATCTTGAAAGCATCGACGGCATGAAATTCGTTTCCAAAAACAGAGTCTTTCAAGCCTATGTGCCGGAGCATTTCCTTGTCGATAGCGATAAAGTGACTTGGGCCGGGCGCTCGCAAAGTGTTTCTGCCACCGCACGCAAACGGGCGTTTACCAATCTCGATTATTATCTTACCGATGAAGAGGTGATCGACGATCTGCGTCGCCTCGGCTATGAGATCACCGGCGATATAGACGCCGTCTTGCATGGTGATCATGTCATTGCGATTTCCGATTCCGTCAACAACGATGTTTCTCTGAACCTGCAACCGGGTGATACAATCCGGATCGCAAGGCAGAAAATGCAAACGCATCAGCTTCATTTGGAAAACGCCGTTACGGATCTTGAACGCATGGAATGTTATCTTTATTCTTTTTCCTACGGATATGAAGAATATACCGTGGGGGCGGTGATCTCTGGAATGCCAACGGGCGCCGGTCTTCCGATATATGTCAACGCCTCGGATTTCAAATCGCTGACGGGTACTGACGCGTATTTTGTCGATGTTTCGCTTTTTATGCAAGAAGATGTGACATCCGAACAGGTACGAAAAGCCGGCATGGAGCTTGATCGTTTGTCATTGGCATATGACATGACCTATGAAAATACATTTTATCACACGGAAAAGACCGCGCAGGCCATTCGCAACTATCCCGGCGTGATTCTCTATATTTCGTTGCTGTTGCTCGCGGGCTTTGTTCTTATTGTTTCGTTGAGTCAGGCGCTTTTTTATCTGATGCGGAAACAGGAACTTGATGTCTATCTGTGTTTGGGCTGCAATTTTAAAACGATACGAAAATTGTTTTTCGTAGACGGGGCATTTTTCTCCGCGTTATTTGCGGCTTGTTACAGCGTGTTTGCTATTTTCTTCGATTTTTTGGTTTATCGTACCTTCAATTCTCGCTTTTTTGGCGAGGCGTCCGTCCGCCTCTATTTCCATATCCCGATCCTTGCTTTTTTGGGCGGGCTGGCTGTCGTGATTCTGACCGGCTTTTTGAGCGTGATGACCGCTTATCGTTCCTTTAAAAAGCACAGTGAACCTGTTTTTACCGGCGCCGCGGTCTTGTCTTTGGATCCAAAGGATGTGCCGGCATATAACAAAAGCGATATTTTTGATTCTGACATGAGATAATCAGCTATTATGCCATGCATAATAGGAGGATGGAAAGAACTATTGAAGGGAGTTTTGATTTATGCCGATTCTTGAAGCGATTGATATTATTAAGCAATACAAACAGTATGACACGGTGGTTAATGCTGTCAACCGCGCCTCTTTTAAGGCGGAAGACGGTGAATTTGTTGCCATTATCGGCGCCTCCGGTTCAGGAAAAAGTACCTTACTCCATATCTGCGCAGGACTGGATAAACCGAACTATGGTACAGTAAAAATTCGGGGAACCGATATCACCAAACTGAATCCCGATCAGTTGGGACGCTTTCGCGGTCAATTTACCGGCATGGTTTTTCAGAAGCATAATTTGATTCCTCAACTGACAGCGCTGGAGAACATCCTGATTCCGACGATCATGTGCGATCGTCCCGCGTTCAGTTATGAAGAGCATATCAAAAAGCTGATTAAAACGCTTCGATTGGAAGACCGTCTCCATCATCTGCCTTCAGAGCTTTCCGGCGGACAGCAGCAACGCGTCGCCATTGCCAGGGCAATGATCAACCGTCCGCAGGTTTTATTCTGCGATGAACCCACTGGCAATCTGGATAGAAAAAACGCGGATGAGGTTTTGGAGCTTTTACTGGATACCAAGGCGGTGATTGGCCAGACGCTGATTATGGTAACACATGATATGTCGATCGCCGATAGGGCAGACAAAATTTATATGATGGATGACGGTCAGCTCTATCTTTTCAAAGATAAGCAGGGCTTTTATCGGAACTCTTTTGCGGAAGAAATGAAGCGCGCAAAAAAAATGAATGAATATGTAATCACCGCCGATTCCCGACCGGACGCTTGACAGAGAAGGGGATACAAGCCTTCCTTATTAAGGATCTACAGCAAACAAAAGAACCTGCAGAAAAGCGCACTTCCCATATGGATTAAATACAGCGTTGTGCTTTCAAGCGATAAGTAAAAAACTCTCGGACGAATTGCCCGAGAGTTTTTTACTACACATAAGGAAGTGTACTAACCTAAATTGAAATTTACCGCTTTAATTGTCGCTATCGTTTTGCTTTTTTATATCTTGATTTTCGTCGTCATTGCTGTTTTCTATCAGCTTTTTGTACTTGCGAGCTTTGATATAAGAAATTATCATAAGCGTAATAAGCACCAAGAAAATTGCAAGCAT
>CANQXN010000013.1 GCA_947627815.1 uncultured Clostridia bacterium
TTTTGTTGGTAGCTTAATTATACCATACCCAAGGTGGATCTTCTCTCTTTTTGGGTCATATCATTTTATCACATACATTTTGAAAAAAACCGCGAAAACAAGATCACTGACCGACGCCTCATAAACAACGGTAAATAACAACGATCAATCCGGCATAGAACCATTGAAACCCGTTTGAAACCCGTTCTGCCAAAACCGTCATAAGGCCATCACAGGCTTTTATGGGTTTTTTTCTTGATTTTCGCCCTTCTCTATTATACAAAATTTATATTTAGTATAATTGACGGTGTGGGTGTCAGGATGCCTCCGACACGCTATCACCCTGCCTGCCTCATAAAAAACAATGGAACTTCTTGACAGAAAAATCATTTCTGTGGTATAATTTATTTTGGTTTTGATCGACGGCGCGTTCTTCTTGCTATGAACTTGTGCCACGGCAACCCTCTTGCATTGATTCATTTTTCAAATAAGGATGTGTTTTCATGAGTTTTGAAACGATTGCCGAACTTTTATACCCTGATATTACCGAAACGCCCGCTGACATTGAGGCAAAGTTTCCGCGCCGTGTTTTGCCCGAAGGCGCCAAAGTAACACGGCTGGCACCCTCGCCGACAGGATTTATGCATTTCGGGACACTCTTTCCCGCTTTAATTGACGAACGGTTGGCGCATCAATCCGGCGGTGTTTTTTATCTTCGCATCGAAGATACCGACGCCAAACGAGAGGTCAAAGGCGCGGAACAGGATCTGATCGATACGCTGGCGTATTACCATATTTTCTTTGATGAAGGCGCCACCGCCGACGGCGAAATCGGTATTTACGGCCCTTACCGTCAAAGCAAGCGGGCGCATATTTATCAGGTCTTTGCTAAGGATCTGATCCGCCGCGGGCTGGCCTATCCGTGCTTCACCAGCGAATCGGAATATGAACAGTTGAAGGAATCGGATAAAAAAGCCGAATTGATGAATAAGGTCTGGGACCCGGAAGAGCTTGCCAAGGAAAAGGAGCAACTGCGCGCCGGGCGCAACATCACGGAAGAAGAGGTTCGCGCCCATTTAGCCGCGGGCGACCGCTTTATCATTCGGATCCTTGCCGACGGCGATCCGAACAAGAAGATTCCCTTTACCGATCTTGTGCGTGGAAAATTGGAAATACCCGAAAATGACGAAGACTTTGTTTTGCTGAAGTCCGATGGAATCCCCACTTATCACTTCGCTCACGCCATAGATGATCATCTGATGGGGACAACCCATGTCGTCCGGGCGGAAGAATGGCTGCCCAGTATTGCCAAACACCTGATGCTGTTTCGCTATCTCGGCTTCCCCCTGCCCAAATATCTGCACCTCTCCCAGCTAATGAAAATGGACGGCAACTCAAAGAAAAAGCTGTCAAAACGAGACAAAGGCGCCGCCCTTTCCGACTACAAAGCGGAAGGCTATCCCGCCGAATCGGTCATTGAGTATGTCATGACCCTCCTCAACTCCAATTTTGAAGATTGGCGCAGAGCCAATCCCGAGGCGGATTATACAAAATTTCCGTTCTCTATCAAAAAAATGAGCGTTTCCGGCTGCCTGTTTGACTATGACAAGCTCAACGATGTCTCTAAAAACACGATCTCGCTGATGAGTACGGAAAAAGTGTATTCCGATCTGTCTACCTGGGCAAAGACATACGATACCGAGCTGTATGAACTGCTAACGGAAAACCCCGATTATGCCAAAAAAATCCTCGCGATTGGCCGTGGTGGAAAAAAGCCGCGAAAGGATTTTGCCGTTTGGCGTGATGTCAAGCCGTATCTCTCTTTCTTTTACGACACTTTATTTAAAATGGAAGACGATTTCCCTGCTCAATTCTCTTCTCATGATATTAAGCAAGCACTTACTCTTTTTGCGAAAAGATATCAGCCAGATACCGGGAATTCTGTTTGGTTTGACGGAATAAAAGCTATTGCCGATGAAATCGGCTTTGCCTCGGACATGAAAGAATATAAACAAAATCCCGAAGCGTATCCCGGCAGCGTGGCCGATGTCTCCATGTTCATTCGTCTGGCCGTCACCGGGCGTATGAACTCTCCCGACTTGTACGAAGTCATGCAAATCCTCGGCAAAGAAAGAACGCTCCATCGAATTAACGCCGCGATTGAGCGTCTGGAACATGTTCAAGAAACGAAGGAGGCATAAAATCATGGAACCCATGGAAGAAATATCAGGAAATTTTATTCATGACATCATCGATGCCGATTTGGCCGCCGGCGTCAACGATACCGTTCATACCCGCTTCCCTCCCGAGCCAAACGGGTATCTCCACATCGGCAGCGCCAAAGCCATTTATATCAACTACTCTACCGCCAAAAAATACGGCGGAAAATTCAATCTGCGTTATGACGATACCAATCCGGTCAAAGAGGGCGATGAATTTGTCCAGTCCATTTATGAGGATCTTTGCTGGTTGGGCGCGATTCCGGACGGCGGCGTTTTTTACGGCTCCGACTATTTTGAACAATGCTATGAATTTGCCGTCAAACTGATCAAAGACGGAAAAGCCTATGTGTGCGACCTCTCCGCCGAAGAAATGAAAGAATATCGCGGCACGCTCACCGAACCGGGGCGCAACAGCCCATACCGCGACCGTTCGGTGGAGGAAAACCTCGACCTTTTTGAGCGGATGAAAAACGGTGAATTCCCGGATGGCGCTAAGACGCTGCGCGCCAAAATTGACATGGCCTCTCCGAATATCAATATGAGAGACCCCGCCATCTACCGCATTGTCCACGCATACCATCACCGCCAGAAAGATCGTTGGTGCATCTATCCGCTTTATGATTACGCCCACCCGATTCAGGACGCTCTGGAAGGCATCACCTATTCCCTTTGTTCTCTCGAATTTGAAAATCATCGCCCCTTGTATGAATGGGTGGTCGATAACATCGGATTTGAGAAAAAGCCCAAACAGCGCGAATTTGCCCGCCTGAATGTCACATATACCGTTATGAGCAAGCGTTATTTGCGCAAATTGGTGGAAGAAGGGTTGGTGGAAGGCTGGGACGATCCCAGAATGCCCACACTTTGCGGTCTGCGCCGGCGCGGCTATACGCCCGCTTCCATTTTCGATTTTGTCAAGCGCGCGGGGGTTGCCAAAGCCTATTCCATCGTGGATTATGAACTGCTGGAACATTGTATTCGTGAAGAATTGAACGCTACCGCGGCAAGAAAAATCGTGATCTTAGATCCTATCAAAGTAGTCATCACCAATTATCCGGAAGATAAAGTGGAATCCTTCCCTGTCGCAAACAATCCCAACGACCCGGAAGCCGGCACACGGGAAGTGCCATTTGCACGCGAGGTATATATCGATCGGAGCGATTTTGAGGAAGTCCCGCCGCCGAAATATTTTCGTTTGAAACCGGACGGCGAGGTTCGTCTGATGGGAGCGTATATCATCAAGTGCAACGAAATTATCAAAAACGAAGACGGCAGTATCAAAGAATTGCATTGTACCGCAGATCTCGAAACCGGCAACGGAAAACCGCTGGACGGCCGCAAGGTTAAGGGAACGATTCATTGGGTCGCCTGCCGCTTCGCCAAAGACATTCAGGTTGCCTTGTATGACAAGCTCTTTACGATTCCAAACCTCAATGACATGGGAGAAAACGAGACCTATGACGATTATCTCAATCGGGATTCCGTCAAGATTCTCGCCGGATGCAAAGCGGAGCCTTCGCTCACAGACGAGGAAAATGTAAGGTATCAATTTGTCCGGACAGGCTATTTTATCAAGGACAGCAAAAAAGAAAACACCTTTATACGCATTGTGGAATTGAAAGACAGTTTCACTAAATAAGGAAAACGCCTCGGGGAGTACCCGAGGCGTTTTCCTTATGACTTATGATCGGATTATTTTTCCCCACCGTCAGGCACAAGATCGATCACCACATATTCACAATGTCCCTCTGTGCGGAAGGGGTATCCCCATCCGGTAAAGCCGGAGGATACAATTAAAGCACTCTTCCCTTCTGTATATAAGCCGTAGTTATAGCCTGTCATTTCAAGGAAAAGTCCTATCGGAAAGATCTGACCCGCATGGGTATGCCCCGACAGTTGAAGATCAATGCCTGACGCGACGCTTTCTTCAAAAGTAACCGGTTGATGGTCCAAAAGCAAAAGAAAGCGTTCGGAATTGATGCCGTCTAAGAGTTCTTCAACGGCGGCGCGCCCCGTCGTTCTTTCCGAAGAATAATCCTCCCGCCCGACAAGAAGCACTTCATCTCCCAGCGCTGCACACTCATCTTGAAGAATTGAAATACCGTTTTGTGTAATGGCTTCGGCAAGCATGTCGTTTGTAAAAGTCCGTTGATCGGTATAGGGCTGTCTGTCATGGTTGCCGTAAACATAGTAACTGCCGAATTGACTTTCTATTTTGCCCAGGGTTTCAAAAAGTTCGCGCATGTCGCTTTCGGAAGTTCCCTCATCCACGAGATCGCCGCCTAATAATACAAGGCTGGGATGCAGTTCATTAATCTCCTGTACGGCCTTTTGTAAAAGCGCTTTGTCCTGAATCGTGCCGTAGTGTGTATCGGTAATCAGTACAATACGATAATTTTCTGTGATCTTCTGGCTGGTCAGCGTATACTCTTTTTTTACAATGTCTTTCATGTTGCCATAGCCATATCCCAATAAAAGAGCGACAAACAAGAGCGGCAACACGCCACAGCCAAATATTTTAGCGCAAACTCTGTATCCCTTTGTCTCTTTCTTTTTGAAAAAAATCAAGCGAATCAAAAAGAAAAGAAAATCAAACAAAGCAATACCGAGGATCAGATGCATTACAATAAAAAAGCCTGTCGTCCAAACAGAGCGGCTTAAAAAGGCCGCCAGCAAAGCGATGGGGATTGCCACGACCAGTATCCACCGACTGCCCGCCGGCATACCGTAAAAACGAAGAAATCGTCTTGTCCTGAAAAACACATAGGCAAAGACAGCGATCATAAAAAACGCCGACAAAAAATACATAAAAACATGAAAAACCCCTTTTTATCCCAGAGAAGCGCGGGGACGCCACAGAGGGAACGCTTCATCATAAAATCAAAAAACGCCGGCTTGTCAAGGCGCAATTTAAGAATTGACGGTTTCACTCCAAATTAAGCATAGAAAGCCAGATAAAAGGAAATCCCGGAACGATATCATCCCGGGGAGCTTTCCATCATGTTGTGCATTTGGTCATCAATAGTCAGCTTTATTGTGATGCAAGATAGCTGTATTCCCGTTCGTTTTTTACTCGGCGGAGAAAATAGCATCAACCGCTTCTCTGGTTGCCTTCCAGCAAGCCTCAAAGGAGGCAAGATGCTCCCGCCCCGCCTTGGTAATGGTATAATATTTGCGTTTGGGTCCCAACGGAGAATCCATCATATAAGCAGAGATATACCCGTTCTTTTCCAGCCGGAGGAGCAAGGGATATAATGTACCTTCCGTAACCGGAAAACCGTTGTCGTTCAGATAAACAAGGATATCATATCCATAAGTCGTTTGCATACTGATTATTTTAAGGGTACACCCTTCCACGGTGCCGCGCATAAGCTGAGACTTGTCAAACATTGTCTTTTCCATCCTTTTCTTGTTGCCGTTACTATCTTGTAATACATTATACAATTTCTGTCACGGCTTGTCAACACTTTTTCCGGTATTCGAAAAAACTTTTTCACCCACAGCGTCTTTTTTCTTATGCCTCTTGCAATTGTAAAAAAGCTGTGCTAAAATAGGAACGGTTTTTAAAAACACGAAACTTTCCGAATGTCTGCGTAGCTCAGTTGGATAGAGCGACCGCCTCCTAAGCGGTAGGTCGGGTGTTCAAGTCACCTCGCGGACGCCATAAACGATTGACCGCTAATCTTTGCTTAAAGGTTTGCGGTCTTTTTCTATCCATGCACCGAAGTCCTTTTTCAACATTGCGCCGGTGTTGCGATACCGTTTTTCCGAATTTTCTTTGGAAAGTCGCAGAATTCCTATTGACAAAAAAAGGCGGGTATGCTATAATTACGGTTGCGCATCGGGGTGTAGCTCAGTTTGGTAGAGCGCTTGGTTCGGGACCAAGAGGCCGCTGGTTCGAGTCCAGTCACTCCGACCACTCAAAATCCGAAAAAGTCAGATGTCATCCGACTTTTTCGGATTTTTTGTTTTATCAGAAATATTATAGCGGGCCGCCCTGTTTTCATCCCTTTTTCGAGGTTGACAACCTCCTCAAATCCATGTATAATAAAGTGACCCTGGCAAACTGTGATGAGAATTTATCAAATATAATCCGTAATCGCGTGTTGGTTGGGTTGCCTTGTCGATGCTTTTTTAAAGGAGATGGATTTATGGATCGTTTTTATGCGGATTATGCTGTGAAACAGACCTTTGAACTATTGAAAATTGATAGCCCCACCGGATTTACCGCTGCGGCGGTTGATTGGGTAAAAGCCGCTTTCTCCTCGTTGGGATATCCGGTTGTCCTCACGGAAAAAGGCGGCGTTTTGGTTACACTTGGCGGTGAAGATGAGAAAAACGCGCTTCTTCTGGAAGCGCATACCGATACCTTGGGCGCCATGGTGGCGGAAATCAAAGGAAACGGGCGTCTCCGCCTGACGCCTTTGGGTGGAATGCGCGCCGAGAACGGAGAGGCGGAAAATCTACGCCTCTATACCAGAAGCGGCAAGGTTTACGAAGGGACGCTCCAACTCTGCAATGCTTCGGTTCATGTGAACGGTCGTTACGGTGAAACGGCGCGCAATTTTAATACCACAGAGGTGGTTCTGGATGAAGATGTCTCTTCCGCCCAACAGACGCGGGATCTCGGCATTGAAGTGGGGGATATCGTCTGCTTTGATCCCAAAACACGCTTGACCGATTCCGGCTATATCAAAAGCCGTTTTCTGGATGATAAATTGTCGGTGGGCATTCTGCTCGGTTTGGCCAAATATATCAAAGATAAGTCGCTCGTCTTACCGCGCAAAGTCTATGCGCATATTACGGTCTATGAAGAAGTGGGACACGGCGGCGCCGCTTCCCTGCCCGTCGGCGTTACCGAGGCGATCAGTGTGGACATGGGGTGCGTAGGAGACGGATTGAATTGCACAGAGAAAAAGGTTTCGATCTGTGTCAAGGATTCCGGCGGTCCATACAACTATGAGATCGTAAGCAAACTGATCGCCGCCGCGCAAAAAGAAGGCGCTGATTATGCGTTGGATGTTTATCCTCATTACGGCTCTGATGTGGAAGCAACGCTCTCCGCCGGCGCGGATGTCAGACACGGACTGATTGGCGCCGGCGTCTATGCCAGCCACGGCTATGAACGCAGTCATGTGGATGGCGTATATCATACCTTGAAAGTGTTGAAAGGATACCTGAATATCTGAGTTTCGATATACAAAAACACCCGCTCTTCAGCGGGTGTTTTTGTATATGTGTTTCGGATTACAGCATCTGTATCAATGCCACAACAACACCGGCCACCATCAAAAGCCCAAGAACAAGACATACGATTTTGACCCAGAGTTTTGAAGTGGATTCGGCTCCATTCTTTTTCGCCATTACGAAATTCCTCCCATTTGATTTATTTTAAATTTTTATTGATTGTTTTGCTTCCGATCCGGGCGTTCAAAGCAACGAAAGCTGCTGTTTTTGAATATCCCGTTCTGTCAGCTTGATCCCCGCGGCAGGCACTTTGATCCGCCGATAGGCCAACGGATTTTCATACGGACACGCCTCCGCCAAAAAGGCTTCCACGATTTTGTTTCCTTTTTTTACAGTAAAAATCTGTTGCCCGCGAGCGGTGCGTGTGGCGCTCTGGGGAATCAAAGAAGACTGTACCGTGATGGCCGTGCCGGCGGCGGAAACCAATACCAGATCCACCGGCTTATCCCCTTCATAAAAAGCGGCAATCAAGGGCGACGCCATGGAATAGGCGGCGGTCAGCTTGCTTCGAGCCGATTTTGTCTCATAAGCCGATAGCGGCACTTTAACCGCTTTTCCATTTTCAAAAACAAAAATGATATTATGCTTTTCGGGATAGGAATCGATGCTTTTTCCGAAAACGCAATGTTCATCCGGATCAAATTTGAGTTTGGCCGCCACAAAATCGCCAAGCGCCGAGGCTTTACAGCATTCAAAGGCAGAAACCTGGGATTTGTAACACATGCCTTTGTCGGAAAAGAAGATCAACTTTTTGCCGTTATCCGATTCCTCCATGCTCCGTAAAGCGTCGCCTTCTTTGAATTTCAATTCATCGGAACCGCGCAGCGACTGCATGGTGATTTTTTTCAGATAGCCGTGCTTGGAAAGCACGAGCCGTACCGGATAAACATCGAGTTCGGGCGCCGTTTTTTGCGCCGGTCTAACTTCATCGTCGTACACCAACTGTGTGCGGCGCGGCATACCATATTTTCGCTTGATCTCCATTAACTGTTTGGCAATATATTTTTTCAGTCTGGCTTCGGAAGCGATCAGATCGCTTAAATCGGCGATCTCCTGCCGCAGTTCCTCTATCTCTTTAACGCGATCAAGGATATACTCTTTGTTCAGATTCCGCAATTTGATTTCGGCGATATATTCCGCCTGAATCTCGTCGATAGAAAACCCTTTCATAAGATTCGGCACAACATCCTTGTCGCTCTTGGTTTCCCGTACGATTTTGATGGCGAGATCAATGTCTAAAAGTATTTTGCCAAGCCCGACCAGAAGATGCATCCGATCCTGTTTTTTCTTCAGATCATAGTTTAATTCGCGTTTGACGCATGTCATGCGGAACCGGATCCACTCTTTCAGAATACCGACAATGCCCGTTTGAACCGGCGCGCCGTCAATCAGCACATTGAAATTGCAGGAAAAATCGTCCTGCAGAGCCGTCAGCCCGAACAGTTTTTCCATCAAAGCGTCGGGATCCACGCCCCGCCTGAGATCGAGCGTCAGTTTGAAACCGGAAACATCGATTTCGTCCCGAAAATCCGAGATTTCCTTCAGTTTGTTTTCTTTGACCAGATCCACTAACTTTTTCATGATAATTTCCACCGTGGTGGAATACGGAATCTGGAGAATATCGATGCAGTTCTGTGTTTTATCGTAAACATAACGCGCCCGCATACGAAATGTGCCGCGTCCGGTCTCATATATTTTCAAAAGCTGATCGCGATTATAGATCAAGTATCCGCCGCCGGGAAAATCCGGCGCTTTGATCACATCCATCAGGTCTTCTGCCGTCGTGTCGGGATTTTTCAGGATCATGATCGTTCCGTCGCAGATTTCCGCCAGGTTAAAGGAGCAAATGCGGCTGGCCATACCAACGGCAATCCCCATATTCGAAGAGACAAGAATATTGGGAAACGCTGTCGGCAGCAGAACGGGTTCCTTCAAGGTATTATCATAGTTCGGCACCATGTCTACGGCGTCTTTGTCAATGCCGCCGAAAATCTCCGCGCAGAAAGGATCCAATTTGACTTCGGTATAGCGGGACGCCGCATACGCCATATCACTGCTGTACTGTTTGCCGAAACTCCCCTTCGAATCAATAAAAGGGTGCAGCAGAGACTCGTTGCCCCGGGTCAAGCGCACCATGGTTTCATAAATCGAGGCGTCGCCGTGCGGATGCAATTTCATGGTAGCGCCCACCACATTGGCGCTTTTTGTCCGTGGTCCTGTCATCAACCCCATTTTATACATAGTATACAAAACCTTGCGGTGCGCAGGCTTGAATCCGTCAATTTCCGGAATGGCTCTGGAGATAATGACGCTCATCGCATACGGCATGTAGTTTTTTTCAATGGTTTCCGTTATCTTCTGATCTGTGATCGGCGCTTCCGTCGAAAACAGCTCATCCGGGGAAAGTTCCTGTTTTTTCTTTTTTGCCATAATCGCCTTTCCTGTTCTTCTTTTTATCGATGCCTTGCCATGATGCCATTCTTTTAATGTTGTCTTTAAAGCCGCAGAACGGTATATCCCGATGCCTTTACCAAACGGTTGTACAAAGCAAGTCCGATGTTGTCTGTCGCCGGGAGTGCGGCGTATACCCGCCGGATTTCCGGATGCTCATCCAGCGTCCGTAAAAGCGTAAACAGACGGTGAGCCTGCGTGAGGCGATCCCCTTCTTTACCGAGAGAAAGCACGGTGACATCGGGTTTTTGCCCCAAAACTTCCGACTTCATTTCATCGGTCAGAAGGAGCGCCGTGCCAGCGTCCGCCCGTTGCTCCATATAGGTAACAACGCGTTCCCTCGATCCGTCCAGTAAAATAACCTCCGCCTTTGGCGCATAATGACGGTATTTCATGCCGGGCGCTAACGGTTGTTCGTTTTCGCCCAACTTTTGCGTAACGGCTTTATCCAACACGACGGAAAAACCGTTTTGCTCAAGCATTTCTACGGTAATAGCACCCGGTCTCAAGAGTTTGACGGTGTGATCGTCTACCGGAAGCAGAATCGTGGACTCCAATCCGAAATCGCAGTCACCGCCGTCCAGAATCATATCGATCCTGCCGTTCATGTCTTCTATCACATGAGAAGCGTTGGTGCAGGACGGCCTACCGGAACGGTTAGCGCTGGGCGCCGCCACAGGTCCCGCCACATAGGTCAAAAGCTGATGTGCCATCGGATGAACGGGGACGCGGATCGCCACGGTCTGTAAGCCTCCCGTGACGGTATCGGGAATCAGTGGCTTTTTGGGCAGGATGACGGTCAAAGGCCCCGGCATAAACAGCGATGCCAATTTTTCAAAGCAAAAAGACACCTCTGCATAAAGAGCGGCTTGAGAGGGATTGGCCAGATGAAGGATCAATGGGTTGTCCGACGGACGGCCCTTGGCTTTATAAATTTTTGC
Organism: uncultured Clostridia bacterium; assembly: GCA_947627815.1. Classification (GTDB taxonomy): domain Bacteria; phylum Bacillota; class Clostridia; order Oscillospirales; family CAG-272; genus RGIG1993. Next base: position 10,841 of record CANQXN010000013.1, read on the forward strand.
CGCCGCAGTCGCATCCAATGCCGAAGCGCCCAAACCATACACCGTTTCTGTTGGAAACGCCACCAATCCGCCGGCGCAAAGTAAGGCGGCGGCACGCCGCAAATCCCGGTCTGTCGGCGAATGTATGATTTCCGTGACAAGTTTTGGTTCCATGATGTTTTTTTATTCCTCGTGACGCGTCTTTAACTTTTCGGCCGTATCAGCGGCAATCAGTGCATCGATCATACCGCCGATCTCACCGTTCATAAAGCTTTCCAGCGAGTAAAGTGTCAAGCCGATGCGATGATCTGTAATCCGCCCTTGAGGGAAGTTATAAGTGCGGATCCGTTCTGAGCGATCGCCGGTTCCTACCTGGCTTTTTCGATCTCCCGCGATTTTTTCGGATTGTTCCCGTAATTTTATATCATAAAGCTTGGTTCGAAGCATGGCCAGCGCTTTTTCTTTATTTTGCAGTTGACTGCGTTCTTCCTGACACTCTACCACAATACCGGACGGCTTATGCAGAATGCGGATCGCAGACTCTGTTTTATTGATATGCTGTCCGCCGGCGCCGCTGGATTTACAGGATTCAATCACAAGATCCTGCGGGAGTATTTCAACCTCTACTTCCTCGGCCTCGGGAAGCACCGCGACCGTCACGGTAGAAGTGTGAATTCGTCCGCTGCTCTCGGTTTCCGGAACCCGTTGCACCCGGTGAACGCCGCTTTCAAATTTAAAGCGACTGTAGGCGCCGTCTCCCTTAACCATAAACGACACTTCTTTAAATCCACCAAGCCCGGTTTCATTGACGCCGAGAAGGTCATAGCGGAAGCCGGCAGAAACGGCATACATCGTATACATCCGATAAAGAGCCGCCGCAAACAGCGCCGCCTCTTCTCCGCCGGCGCCGCCGCGGATTTCCACAATCACATTTCTGTCATCGTTCGGATCGCGCGGGAGAAGCATCACTTTAATTTCTTCTTCCAGCGATGCAATTTGCGCTTTGGCAGACAGATATTCATCTTCGGCAATCTCTCGAAAGTCGGGATCTGTCATAAGCTCTGCGGCTTCTTTTTGAGAAATGAGCACATTGCGATAGGCACGAAATTTTTCAATCAGAGGCGTTAAGGCTTTCCGCTCTCTCATCAGCCGCCGATATTCATCCTGACGGCCAACGATGGCGGGATCGTTCAGTCTTTCACCGATTTCTTCGTACCGCTTTTCCGCTTCTTCCAGCTTAGCAAACACGCGCTTTTCTCCCTTCGCCCAAACAAGACTATGCTATTTCGGCATTATTGCGCCGCAAAATAGTTTATGTTACAAAGTCAAATTCAAAGTCATAAATAGAAACGGTATCGCCATCCACGGCTCCGTTTTCTACCAGCGCATCAATCACGCCATTTTTTCGCAGGATTCTCTGAAAGTACATGAGCGATTCCCTGTCATCAAAATTGATATTACCCATCACACGATAGAGCCAATCCCCTTCCACCACATAAACACCGTTTTCTTTTCTGACCGTAAAGTCATGGTTGGCAGGATCGGCGGGATCTTCCGTAATATATTCAGATTCGTAAGTTTTCACAGGCGGCAGGGTTGAAAGTGTCTGATATGTCAACTCCAACAGATCTTTGACATTTTCGCCGGTAACAGCCGATATGAAAACGACCGGCACGCCCGCCTTCTCGGCATTTTGCCGAAAAGTAGATAGCTGTGCGGGATCTTCCACCAAATCGCATTTATTGGCGGCAAGAATTTGCTTTTGTTTTGCCAGTTCCGGGCTGTATTGGTAAAGTTCCCGGTTAATCAACTGGACATCTTCCCAAGGATCGCGCCCTTCCCGTCCAGACACATCCACCACATGAACCAAAAGACGGCACCGATCCACATGTTTGAGAAATTCATGTCCTAACCCCAACCCTTGGGAGGCGCCCTCGATCAGTCCCGGAATATCCGCCGCGACAAATGCGCGTTCACCGGACAGCTCTACTACGCCGACAGAAGGTTCCAATGTCGTAAAATGATAGTCCGCGATTTTCGGACGCGCCGATGAAATACGCGCGAGAAGTGAAGATTTTCCAACATTGGGCAGTCCGACAAAGCCAACATCGGCAATGAGCTTGAGTTCAAGAATCACATCTTTGACCTCGCCCAAAAGACCGGATTTGGCAAATCGCGGGATCTGACGGGTCGGCGTAGCAAAATGGCGATTACCCCAACCGCCTTTGCCGCCTTTACAAATGAGAAAATCGCCGGCTTCGGACATATCTTTGATGACAAGACCGCTTTCGGCATCCTTGATCACAGTTCCCAAAGGAACCGGCAGGATCAGATCGGCGCCGTTGGCGCCGTGAAATTTCATAGTGCCGCCGTTTTCGCCGTTTTTGGCTTTGAATTTTCGTTTATAGCGATAAAATGTCAGTGTATTAGCACCTTCATCCACGCGGAAAATGATACTGCCGCCTTTGCCGCCATCGCCGCCATCCGGCCCGCCGTGAGAAATATATTTTTCCCGATGGAAGGAAACAGCGCCGTTCCCTCCGTTTCCCGCCTCTAAATGGATTTTAACATTATCAAATAACATGATCGACCCTTTTTTCTTTCTGTCAACCTTTTTACCCTATCATTTTACGCGCGGATCATAGCCAGAAACTCATTTTCATCGATGATCCGAACGCCGAGTTCTTTTGCGCGGACGAGCTTGCTGCCGGCATCTTCTCCCGCCAGCACCACCGATGTTTTTTTGGATACCGAAGAAGTCACTTTCCCGCCGTTTTTTTTGATCAAAGCTTCCGCTTCCGTACGGGTCATATTGGGCAGTGTTCCCGTAAGCACAAAAGTAAGTCCCGCCAAGCGGTCATCGGTAGTAATATCACCGTTGGCTGTGGTTTTCACCCCCAACGCTTTTAATTCATTGACAATTTCTCTTGTGCCTGGGTGCGCAAAGAAATCAACGATCGAGGCCGCTGTGATTTCTCCGATATCTTCGATCAGGCAAAGTTCTTCCGCGTTCACATGGAAAAAGTCCTCGATATCCTGATACTTTCTTACCAAAGCTTCCGCCGTGCTGATTCCCACGCCACGAATACCCAGGGCAAAAAGCAATCGTGCGAGGCCACGGGCGCGTGAATCATTCACCGCGCGAATGAGATTTTCCGCGCTCTTTTGTCCCATCCGCTCCAAAGAAACAAGCATCTCCGGTTGTAACCGATAGAGATCCGCCACCGTGGCGATTAGCCCGTTATCCTTCAGATTTTTCAAAAGAGCCGGACCGAGACCGGCGATATCCATGGCATTTTTGGAGGCAAAATGCTCAAGATTTCTCATAAGCTGTGCCGGACAAGCCGCATTGGTGCAGCGCACCGCCGCCTCCTCATCGCGCGTCACAGGTTCGTGGCAGGAGGGACAGAATTGCGGCATTTCATACAGCGGCAATTCTTGTGTTCTCTTCTCTTTCCGTGAGGCGATGATTTCAGGAATAATATCACCGGCTTTTTGGACCACGACCCAGTCGCCGACACGAATATCCCGTTCCCGAATAAAATCAATGTTATGCAGTGTCGCTTTGGACACAACACTACCCGCTAATCGCACCGGAGAAAGCTCTGCCACCGGTGTTAAAACGCCGGTACGACCCACTTGAATCAGGATATTTTCCAACACCGTCTCTTTTTGTTCCGGCGGGAACTTATAGGCGACCGCCCACCGGGGCGTACTTGTGCCTTCACCGATAGCGCGTCGTTTGGCAAGATCATTGACCTTGATCACAACACCGTCAATATCATAAGATAGCCCGGCTCGTTTTGCCCCGATCTCTTCAATGGTGGCGGCGATCTCATCAAAGCCGGTCGCGATTTTTCGAAAGGGGATCACATGAAACCCCTGTTCCTGCATAAAATCAAAAGTATCAGCATGGGTTTTGAAAGAGCGGTCACAGACCTGAAGGTTAAAAACAAAAATATCCAATTTCCGTTTCGCGGTTATAGCCGGGTCGAGCTGACGAAGCGAACCTGCCGCGGCATTGCGCGGATTGGCAAAGAGAGATTGCTCGCACGCCTCACGCTCGGCATTTAACGCGTCAAACGCGGCCTTGGGCATGAAGATTTCTCCCCTGACCTCCAAGATCCCTTCATAAGCGATGGTCAATGGAATAGACGGGATTGTACGGATGTTCGCGGTCACATCTTCGCCGACCGTTCCGTCGCCTCTGGTGGCGCCGTAAAGCAACCGTCCTTTTTCATAATGCAATGCCGCCGACAGTCCATCGATCTTGCACTCTACCGAATAGGAGAGTTGTCCATATTCCGCTTCCAGCTTTTCTAACCAGCCGGCTAATTCTTCCAAGGAGAAGACATCCGTCAGACTCTGAAGCGGAACAGTGTGGGTGATTTTTTCAAATTTTTCACTGGCTTTGCCGCCCACGCGAGCGGTAGGAGAATTCTCATCATAAAATTCCGGATGTTCCTTTTCCAAAGCCACCAATTCATAAAACAATCTGTCATATTCGGCGTCTGAAATTTGGGGATCGTCATCCACATAATATTTTTTGCTATAGAAATTGATCTGACGACGCAGGGTAAGAATTTTCTCCCGAATATCAGAAGACATACCGATTTCCCCTTTCCAAAGCCGCCTTTTTTGCCAAACGATAAAAGGGCAAAATGCCCATTTTTTTTATTATATCACAGTTTTTTCTTTTTTTCAATACATCCTATCAGGTTTTTGTCTTCCTTTGAAAAAGCCGCGCCTCGCACGGTTCTCACTCATACGGCGGCGCACACTGTCGCCGTTTTTATGCTGTCACGCCGGGATAAATTGCATAGAATAAGAGCAGAGGCCGATGAGGGCCTCGAACAAATACACAGGAGGATCCTATATGCCTGATATCAGAAATGTGGCACACGATGGCGGGCGACGCGAAAATGTGTGCATTGATTCATACAGAATCCTTGACAGTTGCAAGGATAAGGATTGCTTCGAAGATACCAAGCTTCTGCTCAGCGATTATGGGCAGGAGATTATAGATAAAAGCGGATCTGTACGCGTTGTCGGTACGGAGGTACTTTGGACCGACATCGCGGTCAGTCCGGTCAGATTCAACCGGGGATTTTATCAGATCAACATTCGTTTTTATACCAGAGTGTGTCTTGAAGCATGTGTGAATGCAGGAAAACCGCAGGAAGTGGAGGGTCTTGCCGTCAATGACAAAACCGTTGTTTTGTTTGGCGGCGAAGGACATGTAAACATCTTCCGCAGTAGCGATGAACCCGCCGATTTTTGTATGAGAAAAAACGACGAGACCAAAACTTCCAACCGTCCTACCGCAGTGGTTGAAGTGGTGGATCCCATCGCGCTTTCCGCCAAACTCGGAGATCAAAACTATACCCCGTGCTGCAGTTGCTGCTGCACCGGCGATGATCTGCCGGAAGCCGTTCTTGTCCGGATGAACGGTTCCATGAACAACGGCAGGGGCGAAAGAGGCGTTTATGTCTCTCTCGGCTATTTCTCGGTCGTCCGTTTAGAAAGGCCGGCTCAGCTTGTGGTTTCCGCCAGCGAATATGCCGTACCTGATAAAGTTTGCCCCAAAAACAACGAGGAAGATCCCTGCGCCATGTTTTCGCGCATGAGCTTTCCCGTCAATGAATTTTCAACCTCAACCTGTCCTTGTGACGATCGCTGAACCATAACGCCATTTTTCAAGGGGCTGTCGCCAACGCGGCAGCCCCACAAACTTTTTTCAGAGAAAAATGTGGAATGACAACGGAATAATACCACAAAAACACAAAACGGGCTGTCCTTTCCGGGCGCCCGTTTTGTGTTTTTAACTCTCTTTACTGCGACAGCCTTTTTCAAACAAGTTTTGAAAAAATCAGCCTTCCTGCAGAACATATTGCCGCAAATCCTCGGGAAGATCTTCATACCTCATGGAAGCGGTCAAAACCACATTGACATTATTGGGGGACAAGATCTGCTCTATCTCGCGGACAAAGGCGGAGAACAACTCCATATTCCGCTCGCAAATAGCATAGGTTCCGTCAATAAAGATATCGGTTATATCATGATTGCTAGCGTAAATCCCGCACAAAAAACCGTAAAGCGAACGCGCAGATGTAATGTCGAATTGATCCACATCGATTAAACGAACATAATACTTGATCTCATGAAGAAGTTTATTTCCCTTTTCAACGCAGACAACCGAACCCTGACTGGTTTCTCCCGCGTGATTCGCCATATCGATCAGCGTTTTTGTTTTACCAGAACCCTTCAAGCCAACAATAATTTTTACCATTTTTTTACTCCCTTCCGGTATTTAGTCTATTATAATATAAAACAGCAACAATTTCAATGGGTAAAATAGCTAAATAAACTCAGCGCTTTTTGGCGAGTTCGATGCGGCGTTTTTCGTGTTCTTCTCCCGGTTTCCCCAAAAGCGCATACATGTTTTTCTTGTAGTCTTCCACGCCGGGTTGATCAAACGGATTCACCCCGAGTATGTAGCCGGAAATCGCGCAGGCAAGTTCAAAGAAATAGACCAGATATCCAAACTCATAAGCGCCGCGTTTTTCCAGTTCCAAAACCACATTCGGCACATTGCCGTCGGTATGTGCCAGCGCCGTGGCGGCAAAAGCGGTGCGGTTGACAAAGTGCAGATCTTTACCGGCCAAATAATTCAAGCCGTCCCCGTTGGTTTCATCTGAAGGGATCGCCAGCGCATCAGAGGCTTTTTGCAGATCCAGAACCGTTTCAAAAAGCACCTGACTGCCCTGCTGTATAAATTGCCCCAATGAATGCAAGTCGGTAGTAAAGGTGGCGGAAGCCGGGAACAAGCCCTTGCCTTCTTTCCCTTCGCTTTCTCCGTAAAGCTGTTTCCACCATTCCGCCGTCATGGATAAAGAGTTCTCATAGGAAGCAAAAAGCTCCACCGTCTTTCCTTTGCGCAAAAGAATATTGCGGATCGCGGCGTATTTATAAGCGTCATTTTTTTCAAGATCGCAGGATCCGTAAGCATTTTTAGCCGTTGCGGCGCCTTGCAGCATATCATAGATATCGATACCGGCCACGGCGATCGGCAAAAGCCCCACCGGAGTAAGAACCGAAAAACGCCCGCCTACATCATCAGGAACCACAAAGGTTTCATATCCTTTGGCATCCGCCAATTCCTTCAGTTTGCCTCTCGCCTTATCCGTTGTGACAAAAATGCGTTCCGCAGCTGCTTTTTCACCATATTTTTTCTCCAAAAGGGCGCGAAAGAGGCGGAAAGCGATGGCCGGCTCGGTCGTGGTACCCGATTTGGAAATCACATTGATACAGACATCTTTATCCTGACACAGTCTGAGAAGCTCGCTCAGATTGGAGGCGGAGATATCATTGCCGGCAAAATAAATGGCCGGTGTGCCTTGCCGCAAATCGTTATAATGGACGCCCTTGCAAAAATCAATAGCCGCTCTGGCACCGAGATAAGAGCCGCCGATGCCAATAGCGACAAAAACATCGCAGCTCTTGCGAATCTTTTCCGCCGCCTTAACAATTCTTGCCGCCTCTTCTTTATCATACCGTTCGGGAAGATTGACCCAACCAAGAAAATCAGAGCCGGCGCCGTTGCGTTTAACGAGTTTGTCATGAGCCGCCACGATCTCAGGCGCTATTCCGCGATAATCTTCCGGAGAAACAAACCGCGAAAGATAGGAATCATTCAGTTTTAAAGTCATCTCTGTTCACATCCTTTCCGGACAAAAAGCTGTTTTTTTACAGATTTTACCTTGTTTTTATCATACACCAATTTTTCATTTTTCGCAAGCGTTTTCGGAGATTTTTCAGCCGATCATGATGTATTTTTTCAACAGTAGCAGGAACATCTTACCGAATGTCATTTTTTCCACGGTTTCCGTGGCATAAACCTCGGCCTCTCCCAGCACAGTATCCGCCGATTTATATACCACGCGTCCAATCACATCCCCTTGCTTGACCGGTGCTGTGACTTGCGGGAGAAGCTCCGTTGTTACGGAAATGGAATTGGCGCTTCCCTTTTCTACGACTTTACCCAAGGGCGCACATACGCCGCCCACCGAGGCGCTAACGCCGCCTTTTACCGGTACCTTGAGATCGGTCGGAGCCGGCATTTCGGCGTAAGCGTAGTTGGCAAAGCCATAGTCAAACAGATGTTTTGCCGTCACATTGCGCTTATCAGAAGTCTCGGCTCCCATAATGACGGCAATCAGTTGAAGACCGTTTCTTTCGGCGCAAGCGGAAATACAGTAACCCGATTTTGAGGTAAATCCTGTCTTAAGTCCGTTAGCGCCGGGATAAAAGCGAACCAATTTATTGGTATTGGTCAAAGTAAACGCGCCGTTTCGTATCGTATCCTGCCAGATGGTAGTATATTTTAAGACATCGGGATGTTTCATGATCAGTTCTCTGGACATGAGCGAAATATCGCGTGCCGAGGTGAGATGCGTGTCGGTTGTATCGTCAAGTCCATTGGTATTTTCAAAATGCGTATTCTTCATGCCGAGCGCCGCCGCTTTTTCGTTCATTTTTTCTACAAAGCCGCTCTCGCTCCCGGCCACAAATTCGGCAAGAGCTACAGCGGCATCATTGGCGGAACATATGACAACCGATTTGACCATATCCTCTACCGTCATTTGCTCCCCAACCTCCAAATAGACCTGAGAG
>CANQXN010000014.1 GCA_947627815.1 uncultured Clostridia bacterium
CTGGGGGAGAGGCGAACAGATTTACACGAACTTAGATGTCTGGGATGTCTTTATCGAAAAGCTGCCCGCGACGATGATTGTCAACCTCTATTCGATCCTATGGACGATCCCGGTCGGCATCGCCCTCGGCATCTGGGCGGCGCTCAAAAAGAACACCTGGGTGGACTATACCATATCGACGGTGACGATGGCGGTCATTTCGGTGCCGTCCTTCGTCTACGCCTTTTTGATCCAGTACATTTTCTGCTTTAAACTGCAGTGGTTCCCCTTTGTCATGGCGCCAGGCACCGACTACTTCTCCTGGACGATGTTCCGCTCGATCATCCCGCCGATTTTAGCGCTCTCCTTCGGCGTGATTGCCGGCTTCTGCCGGACGACGAGAGCGGAGCTTACCGAGGTTCTGACCAGCGAGTTTATGCTGCTTGCCCGCACCAAAGGGCTGACCAAGACGCAGGCCACGGTGCGCCACGCCCTGCGCAACTGTTTTGTCGTGGTGGTGCCTGCCATCTTCGGTGAATTCATCGGCATCATCGGCGGCTCTTTGATCATCGAGAACATTTTCTCGATTCCCGGCGTGGGCAGTCTGACCTTAAACGCCATCAACGCGCGCGACTACAATGTCTTCATGCTCTCCACCGCCTTCTATACCGCCATCGGGCTGGTAGCGGGGCTTGTGGTCGACATCAGTTACGGCTTTATCGATCCCCGCATCCGCATGGGATCCAAGAAGTAAGAGGGAGGTGAGACAATGGAACCTGAAAAATCCATCGAATACGAACACATCCCCGCCGAACAATTCCGCTTTGTACAGGAAAACGAGAAGATCCACGATACCGAATTGAAAACCAAGGCGCGCGGCTTTTTCGCCGACGCCATGATCCGTTTCGGCAAGAACAAATCTTCCGTGATCGCGACCGTGATTCTGGCGCTTTTGATTGTTTTCTCCATTCTCTCTCCGATCATCTCCCCCTACAGCATTTATGACCAGGATCAGATCTATATCAACTACCCCCCGTATATCCCCTCCATCGCCGACAGCGGTATGGGCATCCTCGACGGCGCCAAGACCTATTACGGGCAGAACGACGCGCAGATGCTCTTCTGGCGCGGCATCGCCGAGGAGACCGGCAAGGATCCCGTCCTCGGCATCGTCCGCACTTATGAAACCGAGGTCATCCAGCGCGGCCAGAAGGTCAAACGCAAAACCTACGATATCGAGCTGAACGCCTACTACGCCTACGGGATGCGCTCCATGAACTTCACCTACGAGCAGTTCGACGCCCTCCAGAAGTGGCAGAACGAAACCGGCATTCAGGTGATTTATCCCTATGTGGAATCCAAGGATATCGCGGACAAAAACGACCCGAACATCTGGTATCAGCTGAATGAAAAAGGGCAGGCCGCCACCGACGAAAACGGCAACTTGATTCCCGTTTATTCCACCAACGAGGCCGAGGCGGGCCGTCCCTACAACTCTTTGCGGATTGCGAGCGACCCCGGCAACTATATCTATTCCTTCGCCAAAGCCGGCTCGGTGCAGTGCCGCGTGCTTTACTACAATTATTATATCTATTTAAACGGTCATGAACCGTCTTATCTCATGGGGACAAACGCGGTCGGGCAGGATATTTTCTGCGGCATCGGCGTCGGCGCCCGCTTCTCCATTCTGTTTGCCATTTTCGTCTCGGCCATCAACCTGACGATCGGCGCCGTTTACGGCGCGTTGCAGGGCTATTACGGCGGCTGGGTCGACATGCTCCTCGACCGTATTTCCGATGTGCTTTCCGGCGTGCCTTTTGTCGTTGTGACAACGCTGTTCCAGCTCCATTTGGCCAAAAAGGTGGGCGTTGTGGGTTCCTTCCTCTTCGCCTTCGTCCTGACCGGGTGGATCGGCATGGCCGCCCTGACGCGCCGGCAGTTCTACCGATTTAAAGGGCAGGAATTCATTCTCGCCGCGCGCACGCTGGGCGCCAGCGACAGGCGCTTGATGTTCAAGCACATTTTCCCCAACGCGATTGGCTCGATTATCACAAGCTGCGCGTTGGTCATCCCCGGGGTTATCAGCTCCGAAACCTCGATGACCTACCTCGGCATCGTCGACCTGTCCGACTTTGCCGGCACGACCATCGGCACCTTGCTCGCGCAGGGCAACGCCGCCGTCACCACGGCGCCGCACGCCGTGCTCTATCCGAGTATTTTCTTAGGGCTTCTCATGATCTGCTTCAACCTGTTCGGCAACGGTCTGCGTGACGCCTTCAACCCGACAACGAGAGGAGTGGACGACTGATGGAAACGAAATTGCAAGTCAGAAATTTGCGGATTTCCTTCCGCACCACCAACGGCAAGGTGCAGGCCGTCCGCGGCATCAACTTCACCCTCGAAAAGGGCGAGACGCTCGCCATCGTGGGCGAATCCGGCTCGGGCAAATCGGTCACGAGCAAGGCGATTCTGGGCATTTCCGCCGGCAATGCCATCGTCGAATCGGGCGAAATCATCTATGACGGCCAGGATCTTTTGAAAATCAGCGAAGAGGATTTCCACAAAATTCGCGGCGACAAAATCGCCATGATCTTCCAGGATCCGATGTCGAGCCTCGACCCGATCGTGACGATCGGCCGCCAGCTCACCGAGGCGATGATTTTAAAAGGCAAGATCCGCCAGCGCCAGAGCCGCCGCACCTTCAATTCCTACCTCAAGCGGATGCGCGCCGCCATGGAGGCTTCGGCGTCTTCCGAAGAGGAAAAACAGCGCGCCGAAATCAGCTGCAAAAATTTCAACCGCTTTGAGTTTAAGCATGTCGCGCTTGAGTCGGCCTACAACACCGCCCACGAGGCGGCGCTCGAGGCCGCCGAGGACATCGACCGCATCGCCATCGAGTTTGAGCGCGAGACGGTCAGCAAAAACGCCGGCGACCGCATCAAGGACATTGTGCGGCAGACGCGCGCCTCGATCAACCCCTATGTCATCCCCGAAAGCGAGCGCGAGACGGTCGCCGCCCTGACGGCGGGGGTCAAAGCGGCCTTTTCCGCCAAGGATTACGCGGGCGTTCTTGAAAACCTCCGCGCCATCCGCAAAAAGATCGCCGATGTGATCGACAACCCCGCGCCCAACTTCTTCCGCATGGGCTACTATCTGACCTTTGCGGAGCAGCCGCTCCCCGAACTTTCCGTCGAGGAACTCAACGAGTTTTTGCTTGACTACCTCAACCGTGAGTTCATGTTCACCTTCCTTGCGGACATCCGCCGGGCGCTCACCCACACTTCCGCCATTGCCTGCGACAAAAAGCGCGAGGCGATCCAGGCGCTCGAGGAGGCGCACGCCGTCTTTTCGGCGCAAAACCTCGATCATACCGCCTGCCGCGCGGCGCTCAAATCGCTTTCCGCCACGGTCATGGCGACGGTCGATCCCCTGGCGACCGCCAAGGACAGCCTGACCTATACCTTCCATTCCAGCCTCAAGAGCGAAATCGACCGCTACTTCAAGGGCGCAAAACAGAATGTCAAGATTCTGCGCAAATTCGACCGCGAAAAACAGCGCTATGACGCCAAAGTCGCCGCCGGCAAAAAGCCGGGCTTCGAGCTTGCCCCGCCCGCGGTCATCGATCTGGAACTGATCAAAGGCAACATCGATCATCTGCTCAATCGTCTGGCCGATCACTACAAAACCCTTCTGGACGAGGAGCAGGCGCGCGATTTCGAGGCCGGCACGGTCGGCTGCGTCGACTATCTGATGGAGAACGCCTCGGGCGTCACCAACAGAGTCACGCACCGCGTCGCCAAGCACCGCGCCATCCGGCTGATGGAGGAAGTCGGCATCGCCGAGCCGCACAAGCGGTATAAACAGTATCCCTTCGAGTTTTCCGGCGGTATGCGCCAGCGCATCGTGATTGCCCTCGCACTCGCCGCCAACCCCGATATTCTGATCTGCGACGAGCCGACCACCGCCCTCGATGTGACCATTCAGGCGCAGATTCTCGAACTCATCGCCAAACTCAAGGCCAAGCGGCAGCTTTCGGTCATCTTCATCACCCACGACCTCGGCGTCGTCGCCAATGTCGCCGACAAGGTGGCGGTGATGTACGCCGGCAAGATCGTCGAATACGGCACCAGCGAGGATGTGTTCTATCACTCCGCGCATCCCTACACCTGGGCGCTCTTAAGCTCGATGCCCGACCTCGACACCAAGGAAAAGCTGGCGGCCATCCCCGGCACGCCGCCGAACATGATTTACCCGCCCAAAGGCGACGCCTTCGCGGCGCGCAACCAGTACGCCATGGCCATCGACTTCGAGCGCGAGCCGCCGATGTTCAAGATTTCCGACACCCACTACGCCGCGACCTGGCTCTTGCATCCCGACGCGCCTAAAGTCGACCCGCCAAAAGCGGTCACCGACAGAATCGCCCGCATGAACGAAAGGAGGGGTCAGCAGTGAACGAACAGGAACCTTTGCTTCGTGTCGAGCATCTCTGCCAATATTTCAAGGCCGGCTCCTTTGTCACCAAGGCGGTGGACGATGTCAGCTTTGATATCAAAAAAGGCGAAGTTTTCGGCCTTGTGGGGGAATCCGGCTGCGGCAAAACCACGACCGGCCGTTCGATCATCAAGCTTTACAACATTACCTCCGGCAATGTCTATTTCAAAGGCATTCGCATTTGCGCGGGCATCAAGTCCTACAAGGACGAACTGAAGGTCACCAAAGACCCCGCGCGCATCGCCGAGCTGAAACAGGAGATCCGGAAGGCGAAAATCGATCAGAAAAAGTGCGATAAACTCTACGCCAAACAGCGCGTGCAGGAAGTGAAGGGCGACTATCTGCCCAAAATCGAGGGGGCGAATACCCCCGAAGAGAAGCAGGCGCTCACGGCGGCGTATCGCGAAGCGCTCCGGAAGGCGAAAAAGACCCGGCTTGTCACCCAGATTCAGATGATTTTCCAGGATCCCATCGCCTCGCTCGACCCCCGTATGACCGTGCGCGAGATCATCTCGGAAGGGCTTGTCATTCAAGGGGAACGGGACAAAAAAGTCCTCGAGCAAAAGGTGTTTGAGATGCTCGAATTTGTGGGTCTGGTGCCGGAACACGCGACCCGCTATCCGCACGAATTTTCGGGCGGCCAGCGCCAGCGTATCGGCGTGGCGCGCTCGATCATCATGAATCCCGAGCTGATCATCGCCGACGAACCGGTTTCGGCGCTGGATGTGTCGATTCAGGCGCAGGTGATCAACCTGCTCAACGATTTGCGCGAAAAATTCGGTCTGACCATTCTCTTTATCGCACATGACCTCTCGGTCGTCAAATACTTTTCCGACCGCATCGGCGTCATGTATTTCGGCAAAATGGTGGAGCTTGCGACTTCGGATGAGCTGTTCGCCCATCCCCTGCACCCCTACACCCGCTCGCTTTTGTCGGCCATTCCGCTGCCCGACCCGATCTATGAAAAGGGAAGAAAGCGCGTGACCTACAACCCGCTCGAAGAACACGACTACCGCGAGGATAAGCCGAGCTTCCGCGAGGTGAGACCGGGGCATTTTGTCATGTGCAACGAGGCGGAGTATCAGCGCATCCTTGAAAGCTTGGCAAACGAGAAATGAAAGGACAAAAGAAGGCTTTTCTCGCGGGACTTATCACGGGCTTTGTGATCGCCGCCGCCGTCTTTGCCTTGGGCATGAGCCGTGACAACGGCGTCTGGCGCTGTTTTTACGATGGTTTTTTTGTCGCCGCCGTCCTGCTTCTCGGCGTCGCGCTCCTGAAAACGATCCGCAACAAAGGCGTGTTTGATGTGGCGGAGTACGGGATCAAACGGGTGGTGGAAATCACCATTCCGGTGCTGCAGCGCGGCGAACGCGAGGACATGGCGCACTTCCGCGAACGCAAGGGCAAAGCGCGCAAAGGCGCGGGCGGCCTCTTTATGGCCGGCGGCGTCTACGCCGCGCTCACCTTGATTTTTGCCCTGATTTATCATCTCGTCGTTTGACTTGACGCAGGATAAAAAATCGGTAACATAAAATCGGTAAAATAAAATCGATAGCAAAAACCGATAACAAAAGACCGATAAAAAATCGATAGTACAAAAATCGATAACAAAAAACCGAAAAAATCGATAGTATAAAATCGATAACACAAAAAGACACCCCGCTGTCGCCGGGAGCCGGCGACATCGGGGTGTCTTTTTGTCAAGCCCGGCATTTTTCAAACACCACCTTCCTCACCCCGCACCGACAATCGGCAAGAAATAGGGAAGTTTACCGGCTTTTTTTCCAATGCCATCTTCCCACGCGCCCGCGAACGGCAAGAAAAGGAAAGTTTACCGTTTTTTCCAATGTCATCTCCCCACCTCGCACCGACAACCGGCGAAAGAGGGGAGATTTTTTTGTAAAATCGGTAAAAAACGGCGGTTTGCGGCAAAATTTGCCCTTTTGCCCCGCCTTAGCGGCGGCGAGCTGCCGCGATCATCGCCAAAATGCTACCTCCCCCACCCCGCACCGACAATCGGCAAGAGAAGGGAAGTTTACCGGCTTTTTTTCCAATGCTACCTCCCCACCGTCGAGCGCCGACAACCGGCGAAAGAGGGGAGAATTTTTTGTAAAATCGGTAAAAAACGGCGTTTTGCGGCATATTTTTCCCTTTTGTCCCGCCTTAACGGCGGCAAACTGCCACGATTATCGCCAAAATACCGTCTCCCCCACCGAGCGCCGCGATTGGCGAAAAGGGGAGAAATTTTTGTAAAAAAATGGTTTCTCTTTCGTCAATGATAAAAAAATCTTCTGTTTCCAATAAATTTATTATAAAAAATTGCGTAAGTCCTTGACAGCTTTTGTTTTTTCTGCTATAATCCTAAAAGCAGATATACGCACTATATCGGCGCTTCCTGCGGCTCGTGTAATGCCAAAATTGTCCTGGTGACGCACAAAAAAAGGCAGCGCAACAATGCTTTGAACCTTCCTTCAAAAAGCGCCGGCTTGACATGCGGCATGGTTTTTGAATAGACATAAAGACAATATTCATTACTGCTTTTCCCGTACCGATGTCCTTGGGAAACAAAAAATCAAGATGGATGAACATGGGAGTGGTAAGCCATGACAGATAAAAAAATGATTCCGTTTTCACCCCCGGATATTTCGGAGGCGGAGATAACCGAAGTAGCCGAAGCCCTTCGGTCGGGTTGGATAACAACAGGACCGAAAGTCAAGGAATTTGAAAAAAGAATCGCCGAATACATCGGTGTGAAAAAGGCTTGTTGTCTCAATTCCCAGACCGCTTGCGCGGAAATGGCGCTTCATGTTTTGGGCATAGGTGCGGGCGACGAGGTCATCACCACCGTTTACACCTACACTGCGACGGCGTCAGTCGTTTGCCATGTCGGAGCGAAACTTGTCCTGATTGACATACAGCCCGACCGCTTGGAAATGGACTATGACGCCCTCGAAAGAGCAATCACCGATAAAACAAAGGCAATCATTCCGGTTGATCTCGGCGGTGTGCCGTGTGATTATGACAGAATCTTTGAGATCGTCAAAAACAAAAAATCGCTGTTCAAGCCGTCGAACGACATACAAGCGGCAATTGGCAGAGTAGCTGTCTGCGCAGATACCGCTCACGCTTTCGGTGCGAAGTGGCACGGCAAGATGGTTGGCAGTATCGCCGACTTTTCAAGTTTCAGCTTCCATGCGGTCAAAAATCTCACGACTGCCGAGGGCGGCGTGCTGACTTGGCGAACCATTGACGGCATTGACGACGAAGAAATCTATCATCAGCTTCAACTCTTGAGCCTTCACGGGCAATCCAAAGACGCACTCGCTAAAACGAAACTCGGCGCATGGGAGTATGACATTGTCGGAACCTATTACAAATGCAACATGACCGACATCATGGGTGCAATCGGACTGAAACAGTTCGAGCGCTATCCGAAAATGCTTGAACGCCGCAAAGAAATCATCCGCCGCTATGACGAAGCGTTCCACCCACTCGGCGTTCAGACGCTCGATCACTACACCGATGAATACGAATCGTCGGGACATCTCTACATCACGCGAGTGCCGAACATTACCGTCGAACAGCGCAACGAAATCATCATCAAAATGGCGGAACAGGGCGTGGCGACAAATGTGCATTACAAACCGCTCCCCATGCACACGGCGTACAAAAAGCTCGGATTTGACATTATGGATTACCCGAACGCTTACAACTATTTTGCAAACGAGATAACTCTGCCGCTTCACACCTGCCTGTCAGACGAGGATGTGGCGTATGTGATAGAACACTATGCGGAAATTTTGAAGGATTATATCGGTGAAACTTGTTAAATGGGAAAAGATCCCGGAAAACATGAGGACTGAAGAGGTCAGAAAGTATTACGATATTCTCAGAAAAAGAAGAGTTAGCCTCTTTTTTAAAAGAGTATTTGATCTGGTTGCCTCTCTTTTGATGCTCCTTCTTCTCTCCCCGGTGTTTCTGATTTTGGCCGTTGCCATCAAAATTGACTCGCCCGGGCCGGTCTTTTACCGGCAGGAACGGATCACACAGTATGGAAAAAAATTCCGCATACATAAATTTCGCACCATGGTTCAGAATGCGGATAAGGGTTCGCAGGTTACGGTCAATCACGATGCCCGCGTCACCCGCGTGGGCAGGGCGATACGCGCCTGTCGGCTGGATGAGACAGCACAGCTGTTTGATGTGATCCGAGGCACACTGACGCTTGTCGGAACGCGTCCGGAATCTCCGCATTTTGTGGAAGCGTACACCGACGAAATGATGGCAACGCTGTTGCTTCCGGCAGGGGTAACAAGTCTTGCAAGTATCTATTACAAGGACGAAGCGAAGCTGCTCGACGGCGCAGAGGATACAGATAAAGTCTATATCGAAAAAATTCTTCCGGGGAAAATGTATTATAACCTGATGAGTATTCAAAACTTTGGACTTTGGAACGATGTGCGGACTATGGTTATGACGGTATTTGCCGTGCTTGGCAAGAAGTATGAGGGAGATTACGCAGAGGCCACTTTAAAAGAAGAAAACGAACAGATGCAAGAGAAAAGTACAATATAAATAAGATATAATAAAGATGAGCTATTGGAACAATATCCAAATCAATACCCGGTGCCTACAATTTGTCAAAGTATATATGGTAGAGGCATAATATCGTTCTGACCTGTCTTCTGCGCACAGAGTTGGATTGAACGGCTTATGGAAAGGAAGGTACTAACGATCTTTTCCGAGGTTCTAGCCGCGCAGTTTACGACGCCTCTGATCACACAAGAAAACCACCCGCGAAGCGGGTGGTTTTCTTGTGTGAACCTGAATTTCGCGCCGCTTTGCGGGAAGCGGTTCTGTGAATTTTTTGCCGGGCAAATTCTTTCGATTTTCAAGCCCGAAACGGGCAAAAACCGCCGAAAAAACAAAAAATCTCTTCCGATTTGACTTGTCGCGTCTTTTGTGGTATGATAGAATAAAATAGCAAAATATGGCCGGCGCCTGCAAGGCACTTGCAAGCGCCGGGGCAGGGAAAAGGCAACGGAGGAACTCATGGCAGGAAAGAACAACGCCACCATCGGCTTTGAAAAACAAATCTGGGACGCGGCCTGCGTCCTGTGGGGACACATTCCCGCGGCGGAATACAGAAAGGTGATCATCGGGCTGATTTTCCTGCGTTACCTCTCCGGCGCCTTTGAAAAGCGCTACCATGAGTTGAAAGCGGAAGGCGAGGGCTTCGAGGACGACCGCGACGCCTATCTCCAGGACAATATCTTTTTCGTCCCCGAGAAGGCCCGCTGGGGCAAAATCGCTTCGGCCGCCCATACGCCCGAAATCGGCGGCGTGATCGACGACGCCATGCGGGCGATCGAGGCGGAAAACAAAAGCCTGAAAAATGTGCTGCCCAAAAACTACGCAAGCCCCGACCTCGACAAGCGGGTGTTAGGCGATGTGGTGGATCTCTTTACCAATATGGACATGGGCGACACCGAGGAAAGCAAAGACTTGCTCGGCCGCACCTATGAATACTGTATCGCGCAGTTCGCGGCGTATGAAGGGGTCAAAGGCGGCGAATTTTACACGCCGGCCAGCATTGTAAAAACGATTGTCGCCATCTTAAAGCCGTTTGGCGGCTGCCGCGTGTATGACCCCTGCTGCGGCAGCGGCGGCATGTTCGTGCAATCGGTAAAATTCATCCGTGAACACGCGGGGAACAGATGCGATGTTTCGATTTATGGGCAGGAAAGCAACGCCGACACCTGGAAAATGGCGAAAATGAATATGGCCATTCGCGGCATCGGCGCCGATTTCGGCCCCTATCAGGCGGACACTTTTTTCCATGATCTGCACCCCACCCTGAAAGCCGATTTCATCATGGCCAATCCCCCTTTCAATCTTTCGGGCTGGGGCGGCGATAAGCTCAAAGACGATGTCCGCTGGGCGTTCGGCACGCCGCCGGTCGGCAACGCCAACTACGCCTGGATTCAGCATATGATTCACCACCTCGCCCCGAACGGCAAAATCGGCCTGGTGCTGGCCAATGGCGCGCTCTCTTCGCAGTCGGGCGGTGAAGGCGAAATCCGCAAGAGAATCATTCAGGCCGACCTCGTGGAAGGCATCGTCGCCCTGCCGACCCAGTTGTTTTACAGCGTGACCATTCCCGTCACCCTTTGGTTTATCTCAAAGAACAAGAAACAGAAAGGCAAAACCCTCTTTATCGACGCCCGCAAAATGGGGCATATGGTCGACCGCAAACACCGGGATTTCACCGACGAGGACATCGGGAAGCTCGCCGACACCTTCGCGCGCTTTCAGGAAGGCACACTCGAAGAAGTCAAAGGCTTTTGCGCCGTCGCCGACCTTGCTCAGATCGAGAAGCAGGACTTTATCCTGACGCCGGGGCGTTATGTCGGCATTGAGGAACAGGCGGACGACGGCGAGCCGTTCGAGGAGAAGATGACCCGCCTTTCCGCTGAGCTGTCCGAGCTGTTCGCCAAATCCCACGAATTGGAGGACGAAATCCGCAAAAAACTGGGGGCGATTGGGTATGAAATGTAAAATGGAAGATGCCCTCGAATATATTCTTGATTATCGCGGAAAGACACCGCAAAAATCGGAAAATGGGATATTAACTCTTAGCGCAAAGTCTGTTCGTGACGGATATATTGATTACAGCCAGTGCTACTATATATCGGAGAGCGAATATGCTCATTTTATGGTCAGGGGTTTTCCGCGACTCGGAGATGTTTTGCTAACGACGGAAGCTCCACTTGGAGTTACTGCAAGAATCGACAGGGAAGATATTGCGCTTGCTCAAAGGCTTTTAACTCTCAGGGGCAAGGAAGGCGTTCTCGACACAGGGTATTTATATTATTATTTGCGTTCTCCTATTGGTCAAGGCAAGTTAAAAGAAAGACAAACTGGCACAACCGTAACAGGGATAAAACAAGCCGAATTTCGCAAAATTGAAATAGAATTGCCAGATATAAATAGGCAAAAAGCTATTGCGGGAGTGCTGTCGTCTTTAGATAAAAAAATAAAGCTTAATAAAAAAATAAACAATAATTTAGAACAGCAAGCGCAGGCGATTTTTGAAAATCAATTCTTAGAGTTTCAAACGCTTCCCGAAGGGTGGAAGCAAGCCAGCTTAATTGATATTGCCGACTATCTAAACGGTCTTGCTATGCAGAAATACCGTCCATCAGTGGATGAGATTGGCATTCCTGTTCTTAAAATCAAAGAACTCCGTCTAGGCTGCTGTGATGATAGTAGAGAGCTTTGCTCCCCTAACATCAAAAGTGAATATATTATTCACGATGGAGATGTCATTTTCTCTTGGTCAGGAAGTCTGTTGGTTGATTTTTGGTGCGGTGGCACTTGTGGTCTTAATCAACACTTGTTCAAAGTAACCTCGAAAAAATATGACAAGTGGTTTTATTATGCTTGGACAAAACATTACCTTGACCGTTTCATAGCTGTTGCGGCAGATAAGGCAACTACAATGGGACATATCAAACGAGATGAGTTGTCAAAGGCAGAGGTTCTCATACCCACAGAGCAAGATTACCGGCGAATCGGTGGTCTTCTTCAGCCAATTTTTGACCTGATAATTTCAAATCGCATTGAAAACAAGAGACTTGCAGAAACGCGAGACTCTTTGCTTCCCCGTCTGATGTCCGGCGAGCTTGATGTCTCGGAAATTGACCTTTAAGCCGCTGATAAATTATTGTTTAAATAAGGAGATATTATGATAAATGATATCAAAGTGATTGACAACAAATCAGATTTAATTTCTTTACTCAATGAGCTGGCAGATAGTGGACATTATATTTTCCGAGGATACTCAAAGCAAGATCAACTTCAGCCCAATATTATGCGTAACAATCTTGTAGACCAAGAAAAAACACTGTTGTTTGAATTTGAACGAAGTGCTAACCAATATCTTAACACAAGCAACCCAATAGATTTTATGTCATATGCTCAACACTACGGATTATCAACAAGGCTACTTGATTTTACATATAATCCCTTTATAGCATTGTATTTTTCTCTGTTTACACCCAAGGGAAATAGCTATAAAAATAGTGAAGACAAAGAATACTATTACATTCGTTACTGTGATATTGAAAAAAATATTATTGTTCAGCATGTTCCGATTTTTAATAGAGGGGATTTTTTTGAAATTAACTCAATGGCCAAGCGCTGTGTAGAACTCATAGAAACTGTTGATATGATGTTTAATCCGAATCATTTATTTGGAGAAGCGGATATCTTTCAAAATAGAGATAGCGTTATCAAAGGGTTTTTCTCAACTATTGCGAAAAGAACAATGGATGTTGATATTGATTCGTTCGTCAAAGATAATTCAAGGAAAATCTATGATAGACGACTCTTGTTTATTGATCCAAATCAATCTAACCAGCGGTTAGTTATGCAACAAGGGTTATTCCTTTTTCCATATGTATTAACCGAAGATGAACATTTACAATTGCTTAGCGAGAATTCTAGTATCATAAAAATAAACAAAGAATTAAGGGGCGAATTGCAAAACTATTTAGATACAATAGGAATTAACTCATTTCACCTTATGCCGGATCTGTCCAGCGTTTGTGAAGCTGTAGAGCGAAATGTCAAAGATCAACGAAAAAGTAAATCTAAATTATTCAAGAAAGAATATGACGCTTAAATTATCGGAGGCACCATCATGTCATCCTTTTACACCGAATCCTCCTATGAAAACTCCATCATCGAGCTGTTCAGAAACGACTTGGGGTACGAATATGTCTACGGTCCCGAGGTGGAGAGGGATTTTACCAGTCCGCTCTATGACGGGGTTTTGGAAGAGGCTTTGCGGCGGATCAATCGCGGTTTGCCGCCCGACGCCTTGGAGGACGCGCTGTTTAAGCTCAAAAATTTTGAGAACGGCTCCCTTGTGCAGAAAAACGCCGTCTTTACGGACTATCTGCAAAACGGCGTTCCGGTTCGGTATTTTATGGACGGCGAAGAGCGCGCCGCGCTCGTCTATCTTGTCGACTACAAAAACCCCGATCATAACTCCTTTATCGTCGCCAATCAATGGACGTTTGTGGAAAACAGCACCAAACGAGCCGACATGATCCTGTTTCTGAATGGGCTGCCCGTCGTGCTGATCGAGTTGAAATCCCCGTCCCGCGAGGAAACCGACGCTTCCGAAGCCTACCGGCAGTTGCGCAATTACATGCAGGAAATCCCTTCGCTGTTCATCTACAACGCCATTTGCGTGATGAGCGATCAGCTCACCTCGAAGGCGGGGACGATCACCTCGGGCGAAGACCGCTTTATGGAGTGGAAAACCAAAGACGGCAGCTATGAAAACACGCAATACGCCCAATTTGACACTTTTTTTGAGGGCATGTTCCAAAAAGAACGGCTGCTCGATCTTCTCAAAAACTTTATCTGCTTTTCGAACGAGGGGACGCAGACCGCGAAGATTTTAGCCGGCTACCATCAGTATTTTGCCGTCAACAAGGCGATTGTCTCCACCAAAAGAGCCGCCGTGACCGACGGCAAAGGCGGCGTTTTCTGGCATACGCAGGGCAGTGGCAAGTCGCTTTCGATGGTGTTCTATGCCCATTTGCTGCAGGAGGCGCTTGAGTGCCCCACCGTCGTGGTGCTGACCGACCGCAACGACTTGGACGATCAGCTGTTCGGTCAGTTTGTCAAATGCAAAGACTTTTTGCGTCAGGAGCCGATGCACGCCGAGAGCCGCGAGCATCTGAAAACCCTGCTCGCCGGCCGGCAGGCCAACGGCATTATTTTTACCACGATGCAGAAATTCGAGGAGTCGCACGAGCCGCTGTCCGAGCGCAGAAATATCGTTGTCATGGCGGACGAAGCGCACCGCGGGCAATACGGGCTTACCGAGAAAATCCGCTTCGGCAAAAACGAGGCGGGGGAAGACATCGCCAAACGCGTGGCAGGCATGGCGCGGATCATCCGCAACACCCTGCCCAACGCCACCTACATCGGCTTTACCGGCACGCCGATTTCTGTCAAAGACCGCAGCACCCGCGCGGTGTTCGGGGAATACATCGACATTTACGACATGACGCAGGCGGTCGAGGACGGCGCGACGCGGCCGGTTTACTATGAAAGCCGTGTCGTGAAGCTGAAGCTTGACGAGACGACTTTAAAGCTGATCGACGCCGAATACGACCTGATGGCGCACAACGCCGACCCCAAAGTGATCGAAAAGAGCAAGCGGACGCTTGGGCAGATGGAAGCGGTACTCGGCAACGACAACACGATCGATTCCCTTGTCTTTGATATTCTCGACCATTACGAGAACCACCGCGCCCATCTTCTGACCGGCAAGGCGATGATTGTGGCCTATTCGCGGGCCATTGCTATGAAGATTTACAAGCGCCTTTTGGAACTGCGCCCCGCTTGGGGCGACAAGGTGGGCGTGGTCATGACTTCCGGCAACAACGACCCCGAAGAATGGCGGCGGATCATCGGCAACAAGCAGCACAAGGACGAGCTTGCCAAGCGGTTCAAGGACAACGACAGCCCCTTGAAAATCGCCATCGTGGTGGATATGTGGCTGACCGGCTTTGATGTGCCCTCCCTTGCCACCATGTATGTATACAAGCCGATGGCGGGTTACAATCTGATGCAGGCCATCGCGCGGGTTAATCGCGTGTTCAAAGACAAGGAAGGCGGCCTTGTCGTGGATTATATCGGCATTGCTTCCGCCTTGCGGCGGGCGATGAACGACTACACCGCCCGCGACAGGAAAAATTACGGCGACACCGATGTGGCCAAGGTCGCTTATCCGAAATTTTTGGAAAAGCTCTCGGTCTGCCGTGATCTGTTTCACGGGTTCGATTACGGCAAATTCATGACCGGCAGCGATCTGGAACGCGCCAAAACCGTCACCGGCGCGGTCAACTTCATTGTCGGCCGCGAGAAAAGCGAGGACAAGGACGCCTTCGTCAAAGAGGCGCTGCTGCTCCGTCAGGCGCTCTCCCTCTGCTCCTCGTTGGCAGACGAGCCTGCGCGCTTCGAAGCGGAATTTTTCGAGACGGTGCGCGTATTGGTGCTGCGTTTGGAAAACGCCGGTTTCGGCAAAAAGATTTCTCTGCCGGAGATGAATGCGAGAATCAACGAATTGCTCAAGCAGAGCATTCACAGCGAGGGCGTCATCAACCTTTTTTCGGACATCCGAACGCCGTTTTCGCTCTTCGATCCCAAATTCCTCGAAGAAATCGCCAACATGAAGGAGAAAAATTTGGCGCTGGAACTGCTCAAAAAGCTGATCGCCGAGCAGGTTTTTGTCTATCGCCGAACCAATCTTGTCAAGGCGGAAAAATTCAGCGAGATCATGCAGCGCGCCGTGAACGCCTATCTCAACGGTATGCTCACGAACGAGGAAGTCATCGAAGAAATGCTGAAACTCGCCAAACAGATTGCCGAGGCGCAAAAAGAGGGCGAGAAGTTAGGGCTTTCCGCCGATGAGCTTGCCTTCTATGACGCGCTGACCAAGCCGCAGGCGATCAAGGATTTCTACGATAACGAAGAACTTGTCGCTATTACCAAAGAGCTTGCCGACACGCTGCGCAAGAACAAAACGATTGACTGGCAAAAGCGCGAGTCGGCCAGAGCCAACATGCGCATGATCATCAAACGGCTTTTGAAAAAGCACAAGTACCCGCCCGAGGGCATGGAAGACGCCGTGCAGACCGTTATGCTTCAATGCGAACTCTGGACGGACAACGAGATGGAAGGATGAGAAGGCGGAAATGAGGTACCGCCTGCGGCGGCATGATGTACCGCCTGCGGCGATATGATGTACTGCCTGCGGCGGTGTGATGTACCGCCTGCGGCGGAATGATGTTGCGCCTTTGGCGCAATGATGTTGCGCCGTTAGCGCAATGATGTTGCTCCCGTTGGTCGCAATGATGTTGCGCCGTTGGTCGCAAGGATGGATTTTTTACATGTTTAAAACTTATCTTTAAAATAAAGGAAACCTACCTATGAAAATTTCGGAATTGTTCGGACAGGAAGGTCAGTTTTTATCGTTCGAGGTCTTTCCGCCGAAAAGCGACACCGCGTTTGACAGTGTCAAACAGGCGACCGAGGAGATCGCGCGACTGCGCCCCTCCTTTGTCAGCGTTACCTACGGCGCCGGCGGCGGCACAAGCCGATATACTTTGGAAATTGCCCAAAATATCAAAAAAACTTACCGCGTTCCGACGCTGGCGCACCTGACTTGCGTTTCCTCCACGCATCAAACGGTTCACGAGCGAATAGAGGAATTCAAAGCCGCCGGTATCGAAAACATCATGGCTTTGCGCGGCGATCTCACCCCCGAATTGGAAGCTGTCGACAAAAGTCAGTGGTCCTACCGCAACGCGATAGAACTTGTTCGCGAACTCAAGGAAAGCGGCGCCGATTTCTGCATCGGCGGCGCGTGTTATCCTGAAATTCATCCCGAAAGCGCGAACCAGAAAACCGATATTCGTTACCTCAAAGAAAAAGTTGACGCGGGGTGTGATTTTCTCACCACGCAGATGTTTTTTGACAACAATCTATTCTATAATTTTCTTTACAAGATACGCGAGGCGGGCATTACGGTGCCGGTCATTCCCGGCGTCATGCCCATCACCAACGCCAATCAAGTGGCGCGCGCCGTCAAGCTTTCCGGCTCGTTCATGCCCCAGCGATTTAAGAGCCTGGTAGACCACTTCGGAAATTCCCCCGCCGCCATGAAGCAGGCGGGCATTGCTTACGCAACCGACCAGATTATCGACCTTTACGCCAACGGCATTAAAAATGTGCATGTCTATTCGATGAACAAGCCGGATGTTGCCGCCGCCATCCGGCAAAACCTCTCAAACATCATAAAAACCCTATGAATACGGTATATACGCTCACATTACATGTTCCGGCGCCCGATCGCGGCGAGATTTTGCGCTATGCCGGAATGAAACAGTCCGCGGCGGAAGTTGACAAAATGCTCGGCGAATGCATCGCCGAGGCGGAAAAACGGCTCGTCTACAAAGTCTGCTACACCGAATATGCGATAAAAACGGACGGCGACTGCCTGCGCCTCGGCTTTGCGGATGTGACTTCTCAGTCCTTGAAAAAGAACCTGGCGGGGTGCCGCGCCATTCTCGTTTTCGCCGCCACCTTGGGGCTGTCGCTCGACCGTCTCATCGCTCGTTACGGCAGCGTTTCCCCCGCCAAGGCGCTGCTTTTGCAGGCCTTCGGCGCGGAACGGATCGAAGCGCTCTGCGACAGCTTTTGCGAGCGGATGCAAGCGGCGCTTCCCCAAGGGCAAACATTGAAACCGCGCTTCAGCCTGGGCTACGGCGATCTGCCGCTGGCGGTACAAACCGATCTTTTCCGCGCACTCGACTGTCCGCGCAAAATCGGACTTACATTGAACCAAAGCCTTATGATGTCCCCGTCCAAATCGGTTACGGCCATCATCGGCATCACGGAGAAAGGAACCGCTCTACGAAAAACATCTTAAATTATCTCAAAAATCATATTCTGTATCTCGACGGCGGCATGGGTACGATGCTTCAAGACGCCGGACTTGCGGGCGGCGCGCTTCCGGAAGATTGGAACATCACTCACCCCGACATCGTCATCGCCATCCATCGGCAGTATTTCGACGCTGGGAGCAATGTGGTAAACACCAACACATTCGGCGCAAACGCGCTCAAATTCAGCGATGCGGAATTAGAAAGTATTATTCGCGCCGCTGTGGCAAACGCCCGCGAAGCGGCGAAAAAATCGTCGGGCAAGCAAGAAAAATTTGTCGCCCTTGACATCGGTCCCACCGGGAAACTGCTCAAACCCTACGGCGATTTTGATTTTGAGGACGCGGTCGAAACCTTTGCCAAAACGGTTCGCATCGGGGCGGCTTGCGGTGTCGACCTTATCATGATTGAAACTTTCAACGACAGCTACGAGACAAAAGCCGCGCTTCTTGCCGCCAAAGAAAACTGCGGTCTGCCCGTGTTTGTTTCCAATGCTTACGGCGAGGACGGCAAGCTGATGACAGGCGCGGACCCCGCCGCCATGGTCGCCATGCTTGAGGGCATGGGCGCGGATGTCATAGGCGTGAACTGTTCGCTCGAACCGCGTGCGCTGCGGCCTGTCATCGAGCGGTATCTTCAATATGCTTCGGTTCCCGTCCTGTTCAAACCGAATGCGGGATTGCCCAAACGGGTGGGCGACCGAACGGTATATGATGTGGACGCCAAAGATTTTGCACGCGAGACGGCGGCCGCCGTCAGGCGCGGCGTCTCGGCGGTCGGCGGTTGCTGCGGCACCACGCCGGACTTCATCCGCGCGCTGAAATCGGCGCTCGAAGGCGTCGCGCCCGCTTTCGTCTGCCCGAAAAATCGGACGGTCGTTTCCTCCTACACGCACGCCGTTTCTTTTGAATCCGAACCGATCCTCATCGGCGAGCGCATCAATCCCACCGGGAAAAAGAGACTGAAACAGGCGCTGATCGAGCGG
>CANQXN010000015.1 GCA_947627815.1 uncultured Clostridia bacterium
GCTCACGATCTCAATATTGGCGGTACTGTTGCGCCCGGCAAGCTTGCTGTTGGAACGAATGTTATAGGCGCCTTCCGGCACCGCGTGGAGGTCGGCCACTTCGGCCAGAATGCGCTTCTGAATTTCATCCATGGGTTTCATTGGTCATCCTCCTCGCCGTGATATTTCAGACAAAGGGTGCGGTCTTGCGTTGTTTTCAATAGGTCGGGCAGAATTTCCGCGCGGCTGCCGTGTTTTGTCACCCGTCCGTCCGCGATTAGCAGAATCTCATCGGCAATATTGAGAATGCGTTCCTGATGGGAAATGATCAGAATCGAACCCTGCGTCTGCTTGCGCATATTTTCAAAAACGCGGATCAGGTTCTGAAAGCTCCAAAGATCGATGCCCGCCTCCGGCTCGTCAAAAAGTGAAATCCTGGTGCCGCGCGCCAAAACGGTAGCAATTTCAATGCGCTTTAGCTCACCGCCGGAAAGGCTGGCATTGATCTCGCGGTCGATATAATCTTTCGCACAAAGTCCGACGGCGGACAGATAATGACAGGCTTCCGAAACCGTCAGCGGTTTGCCGGACGCCAGACGAAGCATGTCAAAAACCCCGATGCCCTTAAAACGGATCGGCTGCTGAAAGGCAAAGCTGATCCCCATGCGGGCGCGTTCTGTCACCGAAGCCTCGGTGATATCCTGCCCGTCCAGAAAAATCCGCCCGGCGGTGGGGGTCTCAATGCCCATGATCAGCTTGGCTAAGGTAGATTTTCCGCCGCCATTGGGGCCGGTGATAACCACAAACTTGCCGTCATCCAGCGAAAAACTCACATCGCGGATGATCTGTTTCTCGCTTCCTTCTTCCGCGACTTCAAAAGAAATATTTTTCAGTTCCAACATAAAATTGATTCTCCAGATCGTAGAGATAAAATCACAAGAGGATAAAAGCGCATATAGGCGGTCTGTTTCACTTTTTCGCGCCGGTGTGCAGGGTTCGGATCGCGTTCAGAACCGCCAGAATCATCACGCCGACATCGGCGAAGATCGCCATCCAGAGGTTGGCAATACCGCAGGCGCCAAGCACCAGACAAAGCAGCTTGACACCGATGGCAAAGGCGATATTTTCCTTGACGATGCGCATACATTTCCGCGCAAGCGATACCGCCGGCGGCAATTTCATAAGATCGTCATCCATCAGCACCACATCGGCGGCGGCAATCGCGGCATCGGACCCGAGCGCCCCCATCGCGATGCCGACATCGGCGCGGGTCAGAACCGGCGCGTCATTGATGCCGTCGCCGACAAAGGCTACCTTGCCTTGCCTGTCAGCTGATGAAAGCAGCGCTTCTAAACAGCTCACCTTGTCCTGCGGTAAAAGTTCGGCATGGACTTCCGAAATGCCAAGCTGACCCGCAACGGCTTGCCCCACCGCAGCGGCATCGCCGGTGAGCATGACGGTTTTTTTGATGCCCAAACGGCCGAGCGCGACGAGCGCCTCCCGCGCGTGGGGGCGAATCGTGTCACAGATCAGGATATGGCCGCCATAAACGCCATCGATCGCCACATGTACCACCGTTCCCACATGACTGCAGGGACAAAACGCGATCCCCAACCGCGTCATGAGTTTATCATTGCCTACGGCAACAGAATGTCCGTCTACCAGCGCGGTAATGCCCTGACCGCCTATTTCTTCAACATCCCGCACACGCGTCTGATCCGGCGTCTGCCCATAGGCGGCGATCAGACTTTTGCTGATGGGATGGGTGGAAAAACTCTCAGCCAGCGCGGCGTATTCGATCAACATGGCATCCGGCACGGTGCCGTGATGGACGCCCGCCACCTCAAAAACGCCGGCGGTCATGGTGCCGGTTTTATCAAAAACCAAGGTTCTGACCGCAGCCAGAGATTCAAAATCATTGGCGCCCTTCACAAGCACACCCAAACGGCTGGCGCCGCCGATCCCGGCAAAGAAAGAAAGCGGGATGCTGATCACAAGAGCGCAGGGACAGCTAATCACAAGAAAGGTCAGCGCCCGATAGAGCCATACGGTAAACGCCGGCGAACGCTCGGTAAACAGCAAAAGAAACAGCGGCGGCAAAAGCGCCAAAGCAAGCGCCGAAAAACAGACGGCGGGGGTATAATATTTGGCAAATTTGGCGATAAACGCCTCGGAACGCGATTTTTTCGAGGAGGCGTTCTCCACCATATCGAGAATTTTGGAAACGGTGGATTCGCCGAATTCCTTGGTCGTCTCAACGCGTAAAACGCCGGACAGATTGACCGTGCCGCTGATCACTTCCCCGCCCGGCTCTACCTCCCGGGGCAAGCTTTCCCCGGTGAGCGCCGCCGTATCCACTGTGGAGCTGCCTTCCAGCACCACGCCGTCAAGCGGGATCTTTTCCCCTGGCCGCACGACGATCACCGAACCGGGCGCTACCTCGGCGGGATCTTTGGCAACGGTGGTTCCGTCTGCCAGCTCCAAATTGGCGCTGTCCGGGCGAATGTCCATGAGAGCGGCAATATTGCGGCGGCTTTTCCCCACCGCCACGCTCTGAAAAAGTTCACCGGTCTGATAAAACAGCATCACAGCCACGGCCTCGAGGAAATCCCCATTGCCGATCATGGCCAGAGCAAAGGCGCCTACCGTCGCCACCGCCATCAGAAAATTTTCATCGAACGGACGGAACCGGATGATGCCCTTTACCGCTTTGCGCAACACATCATAGGAAACAATGCCGTACGGCACGAGATAACAAAGCAAGAGCGCCCAGCGCGGATCTGTGAAAAGCCCCGTCTTTTCGAAAATCACAAGAAGGGCTGTCAACGCCGCAGAAAGAAGGATGCGAAACAGCATGATTTTCTGTTTTCTGTTCATAGCGCAGGCTCCCGATCAGAACGCGATGTCGCAGTCGTCTTCCACTTTGCGGCAATTCTTTAATACCTTTTTCATCACCGCCGTACAATCGACGCCTTCTTCAAATTCGACAGTCATTTTCAATGCCATAAAATTCACGACAGCGTCTTTCACGCCCGGCGTGGCTTTGGCGGCATCCTCCATCAGATTCGCGCAGTTGGCGCAGTCCACTTCGATCGCATAGGTCTTCTTCATCGGTCGCAACATCCTTTCAGAGTCAATATTTGAACAGTTGTTCAATTGCTATTATATTCAAATTTTGTTCTCTGTCAATAGGGATGGGCAAAAAAAATAAAAAAAATAGTCAAGCGTTAAAAAGCGTGGAAGGAGGCGCGATGATTTTATGATTTTTCAACGATCCTGCCCCGCGCTGTCGGCCGTCTTTCTTGGCTTGCGCAGCAAAAAGAAGAGCAGCACGCCCAAAATCGGGAGGCAGAGACACGAGATCACGATCCACCATGTGCCGTCCGCCGTATCCACCCGCGTGTAGAGAAAACCGACCAGATTAAAAGAGGCATGTACAACGAGAGAAGGAAAAAGAGAACGGTAGCGATAATAGAGCGCGCCAAAAAGAATGCCGCAGCAAGAAGCATACAAAAACCAAACGAAATTCCCGTGAACCGCGCCGAATAAAAGCGCGGGCAGGAGAATTGCAACCGGCGCGGGCCAAATTTTCCCAAGTTGGCTCACCGGAAATACGCGGTAGACGAGTTCTTCGGTAAGGGGCGCAAAAACCACCAGCGCCAAAAAATTGACAAAGACACTGCCCTGCGCCGTGACGGCGGAGGAAGCGTTGATATACTCTTCCGAAAGGCCGGGGGCAACGACGCTGACAAGCCAAAGAAAGGCCGAAACGCCATGATAGAGGGCGATGCCTGTAAAAATCGCCAGCGGATAGCAGAACCGGGGAATGGGGCGCAAAGAGAAACTTGTCACCGCCCAACGCCCCCGGGCGTTCGGCTCTCCCGGCATCCGCGGCTCGCTTTTTTTCGGCGCAAGTCGGGTCAAAAGGAAAAAGAAGAGAAAAAGCAAAAGCAGGGTGGCCGCGTTGGAAATGACGCTGATCCCATCGTTCCATCGGCGGACGATCTCGGTGGCCCTCTCCGCAAGCTCTTGGGAGGGCCGATCCCGTCCCAACTCCCCAATCGCTTTAAAACTGGCGGCAAGCGCGGCGACGCCGGCAACGATCACCTGCATCAGAAGATGCAGAAGAGGCGCCGCTACCGCATAAAGAAGGAGCCGCAGTTTGTCCTTCGTCCCTGACACGGGCGGCGAAGCGCCCTGCCCCTTCGGTTCGGGGGAAACGGCGGGGCGATCCTGCGCCTTCATACCGGCCTCCTCCGCCCAAAGAGGCGGTTCACCTGATCCCAGACGGCGGGATCCAGCGAGGCCAACTGCTCTTTGCTGACACGGTATCGCCAACTGCCACCGGCCACACCCGGTACATTCATCCGCGTATCGGCGCCATAGCCTAAAAGATCCTGCAGCGGGAAAATGACAATGTCGGCGTGGCTGCGGAAGATCGCCTCCCGCATCGCGGGCAGTCCTTTTGTCCAATCGGCATCATGGTAGCCGCAGTAATCAAGCATAAAGCGGCGTTTGCCTTCCTCACATTCCCACAGATAACCGAGTAAGGTATTGTTGTCATGCGTGCCGGAGTAAGCCACACAGTTTTTCGGATAGGCGTGTGGACGGTGATAGTCATCTTCTCCGTCAAAACCGAACTGAAAGACCCGCATCCCGGGCAAGCCGCTTTTTTCCACAAGGTGTCTGACATCGTCGTCGATGTCGCCGAGATCCTCGGCAATGATCATGCCCCGCCCGGCCGCCTTTTTGAGCAGTTTGACAAAAGAAAGTCCGGGACCCGGATACCACTTGCCGTTTTTCGCGTTTTCCGCCCCGGCGGGCAAGGCATAATAGGAAGAAAAGGCGCGGAAATGGTCGATGCGCACTCCGTCATAGATTTTCATGGTATGCGCCATCCGTTCCTGCCACCAGGCGTAGCCGTTTTCTTTCATGCGTTCCCAGTTGTAAATGGGATTGCCCCACAATTGTCCTTCCGGCGCAAAATAATCCGGCGGGACGCCCGCCACCAAAGTCGGCCGCATCTGTTCGTCCAGCAGGAAATTTTCCGGAGCCTCATAGACATCGGCGCTGTCAATGTCCACATAAATGGGCATATCTCCGATGATGAGAATTCCCTTTTCATTGGCATACCGCTTGAGCGCTTTCCATTGGGTGAAAAAGGTATATTGCAAAAAGCAGTGCATGAAATAGAGGTCGGCGTCTTCTTGGACGGCGGGATCCCACTGCCGGAACGGCTTGCCGCCGTTTGCTTCCTTTTTCGCCATAAAATGACAGAAACTTTCTAAACGCGGGTTCTCAGACACAAAAGAAAAGACGGCTCGGCGTTTTTCCCCGTTCACCCTGCGCGAGGCGGCAAGATAGAGAGGAAAGCGCTTTTGGAGCGCGTCAAAATCGCAGACATAAGGCTGCGCCTCGACCAAACCGGCAAGCTCGTCTTGGGTCAGAAGTCCCTCGCTTGCCAGTTCGTCAAGGTCAATAAAATAAGGATTGCCGGCAAACGCCGACACCGATTTATAGGGAGAGCCGCTGTCATCCGGCCAGGCAAAAGGAAGTACCTGCCAATAGGTAAATCCCGCCGCGGCCAGAAAATCCACAAACTGCCGCGCGCCTTTACCAAAAGAACCGCAGCCGTACGGTCCCGGCAGCGAGGAAATGTGAAGGAGTACCCCGCTGCGCCGTTTTTGCCGAGTTTCTTTTATGTTGTTCTCTTTCATTTTAATCCTCCCGGACGCTATTTCCGCCCTTTTCAGCTGTCCCCGCCGTTTTCGCCCGAAAAGGCAGGCAACGCGTCCAATTTCTGCAAAAGCTCCTCCAGCGTCAAAGCGCTGTTCACCGCGCGGCGGAACGCCGCCGCCCCGCGCATCCCGGTCACATACCAGGCTAAATGTTTTCGCGCTTCTCTGACGCCAACGACTTCTCCTTTGTCCTCGCACAAAAGCCGGATATGCTCCCTTGCCATACAAAGTTGTTCTTCCGGCGTCGGCGGAACATACTCTTTGCCCTCGAATGCGGCTGTGATTTCAGCAAAAAGCCAGGGATTTCCTTCGGCACCCTGCGCCACCATAATGCCGTCGCAGCCGGTTTCGCTTTTCATGATCAGCGCGTCTTTGGCGCCGGCAATGCCGCCATTGCCTACCACCGGGATGGAGAGCGCCTCTTTGACAGCGGCGATAACGGCAAGATCGACCGGCGGCCGATAGAGTTGTTCCCGGGTGCGTCCGTGTACCGTCACCATAGCGGCACCCGCTTCCTGAACGGCAAGCGCCACTTCCACGGCGTTTTTGCAATGTTCGTTCCAGCCGGCGCGGATCTTGACTGTCACCGGCAAGGGGGTGGCCGCGACCACGGCTTTTACAATATCATGCGCTTTTTCGGGATTTTTCATGAGAGCGGAGCCATCGCCGCCCGAGACAATTTTTCTGACGGGGCATCCCATGTTGATATCGATGGCGGCGGGCGCGCATTCGCTGACACAGCCGTGATAACTGCCGTTTGCCAAAAGAGCCGCCGCTTCCGCCATAATGTCCGGTTCCGAACCGAAAATCTGAATCGCCATAGGCGCTTCTTCGGCGCGGATCCGCGCCAAAACGGCGGTCTTTTCATCCCGGTAATGCATCGCCTTAGCGGAAACCATTTCAGAAACGGTAAATTCCGCGCCGCATCGCCGGCAGAGCGCCCGGAACGCATAATCGGTGACACCAGCCATCGGCGCCAGCAAAATTCCATTTTTCAGTGTGACATTGCCGATACAAAATGACATGGGTTCCCCGCTTGTTTTCAAGATTGACCGAGCCTGTAAGCCGGGTTCTGTGCCGCAAAGCGGCCGCTGCCATCTATCTTGGCTTTCCGTCACCGGAAAGCTCCTTGCCGCCAACGGGATGCTGTCGGGTCAACATCGCTTGCGCGCTCCCATAGGCGTTGCTTCGGATAGGGTTTACATTTGCAGACTGTTACCAGCCTGCCGGTGAGCTCTTACCTCGCCTTTCCATCCTTACCTGACAAGCAG
The DNA here is from genome assembly GCA_947627815.1 of uncultured Clostridia bacterium. Classification (GTDB taxonomy): domain Bacteria; phylum Bacillota; class Clostridia; order Oscillospirales; family CAG-272; genus RGIG1993. The sequence goes on from CANQXN010000015.1 coordinate 6,989, forward strand.
GCGGTTTATTTCTGTTGCACTTTCCCGGAGGTCACCCTCGGCGGATGTTATCCGTTATCCTGCCCTGTGAAGCCCGGACTTTCCTCACAATACTACCTTTCGGCCTGATATTGCGCGGCAGCGCGGCTCGGTCGGGTATTATTATAGTACGATTTGCCTGTTTTGTCAAGAAAAAAGAACCAAAAGGAGACAGAAACCACCCTTTGCCAAGAGAAAACACGAGTGTTTTTCTCGGCATCTCTTTCCGAGAAAAGCAGGATGGAGCGCCATGCCTCGGGCGATCCTGCCGCGCATCGCGTTATCACACAGAAAAAATAAAAAATTTTTTAAAGCCTATTGACAAGACGAGCTTTTTTTGATACAATAACCTTTGCGATTGGCCATGTTGCCGATCGTTGCGATACGATTGGGAGAAGTCGCCTAGTTGGTCGAGGGCGCACGACTGGAAATCGTGTAACCCGTAAAAGGGTTCCAGAGTTCGAATCTCTGCTTCTCCGCCACGAAAGCCGGCTTTCTCATCCCGGTTTTCTTTGGGGCATTAGCGCAGTTGGGAGCGCGCAACACTGGCAGTGTTGAGGTCACGGGTTCGAATCCCGTATGCTCCACCATAAAGAAACAGCACCCCATCGGGGTGCTGTTTCTTTATGATGAGGCCTCACCGATTCTGAACCCCGATCTTTTGCGCCATCGGCGCAAAAATCTACGCATGGCGGTGTAGAAAATGCGCAATCTGTACTTATGCTCCCGCCATGCGGGGGTTCAGAATCCCGTATGCGCATTCCCTCGCCTCTCACTCTCTGCGGGGGTTCAAAATCCCGTGAGCCTCGAGATACCCCGTTCTCTTCCCAACCTTTTGCGCCATCGGCGCAAAAATCTACGCATGGCGGTGTAGAAAATGCGCAATCTGTACTTATGCTCCCGCCATGTGGGGGGTCAAAATCCCGTATGCGCATCCCTTGGCATGTACAAACAAAGACCGTCTCACAAGCGCTTTTTAAGCTTGTAAGACGGTTTTTTCTTGTTTGTCGAATTGTCCCAAAGTCATCACAAAACCGCGCCGGCGGCGGTCAGGGCATCCGCCAAGGCGGCATAAGAAACCGCGCGCACTTGTCCGTTGCCGCCTTCCCTTACCGCCAAAGCGGCAGCGGTACCGGCCGCCTGACCGGTGATGAAACAGCCTGGCATCACCCGAAGGGACGCCTGCATTTGCCGGTCGGCGCCGAGACAACGGCCTGCGACGAGGACATTGTCAAAGGAAACGGGGATCAGGCAACGGTACGGGATGCCATACGACTCTCCCGCCTGATAGCGCAAACTTCGGTATTCCCTTTCAAAGCGTTCCAACTCCTCCGGCTCCGTGCTTTTCACATGAATGTCCACGGGGTAACAGTAACGGCCGATCTCATCGTCAAAGTTTTCGCGCGCGAGAAAATCATTCAAGGAAAGCATATAATCGCAGACAATCCGCCTTGATTCCCGGATACCCAGCATATCCGCGGTCGCGATCAACTTGACCTCTTCAAAACCGGGGCGATACCGGCGATAATATTGTTCGTATTCGGCAAGACTTTTCCTGCCGGCCATCATGCCTTGCGTCAGAGAGGCGGTGTCCAAGGGATCCACATCAAACACATGCCCCACATTGCCGCCGCCGCTGCCGTCTTTGCGCAATTGAATCCCGGGCAGATGGCGGTCTGCCTGTGAGAGTACGCCCTCCCGGTGCGCTTGCTCGATGCAGGCGTCCTGCCGCCCGTCAATGCGATCGCCCCGGATATCCGCCCACTGACTGCAAAGCGTGGCGGGCATCACCCGACCGTTTTCATCTCCCATGACCCACCGGCCGCCGCCCATAGCGCAGAGCGTGCCATCGCCCGTACAGTCAATGAACACCTTGGCTTTGACGGCAAACAGTTCTTCCTTGCCGTGCAAGATTGCTGTCGTCATGCTGCGATCTTGCGCGATAACATCAATCAGCTGTGTAAAAAGGGCATACCGCACGGTGGAGGCTTCCATCATGGCGTCCAACACCCGTTTCAGTTCTTCCGCATGGATGGGCGTCCATCTGGCCATGAGCGGGACATCCACAGACACCTGCCGCCGGATCTCTTCTCCGATGCCGCGACAGAGCAGACGGACACCGTCGCCAAAGGTGGCAAACGCCGGCACCATGCCTGTCGTCGCAAGCCCGCCGAACGCGCCGCTTGCTTCCGCCAAAAAAACGCGCTTTCCTGCCCGACTGGCCGCCAGGGCCGCGGCAATGCCGGCAGGGCCGCCGCCCGCCACAAAGACATCCACTTCATCCCGTACAGGAATCTCTTTTTGATATAACATCGTCAGCCTCCCGTATGCATTCGAAACTTCCGTCCCGCTCACCAGATAAAATTGGATTTTGCGGCTTCCCCGTTATCGATAAGGAGATCCTGCGCGGTCATGGAGCGGTTCACAACCGTGACAAAATACGCCCAGGCGGCGATCTCTTCGGGAGAAGCCCATTTGGCAAGAAGCGTTTCCTTCAGCACCTGCTCCCAAAGTAACGGATTTTCAAGAATATGAGCGTTCAAAGCGGTGGTAACCCCGCCGGGGGAAAGGCTGTTGGCGGTGGCGCCCCAGGGCGCGAGCCGCAGCGCCACATTTTTCATATACGCCACGACGCCCCCCTTGCTGGCGGCATATGCGGGAAATTCCGCCCCGGTGGAGGCGCTGGAAGAGGCAATGAACAGAATGCTTTTGATGGCAGGCTGAATGCCGTAAGTCTCGGTCACGCGAATGGTTCCCTTGAGATTGACATCGATATCCTCTTCTGTATTCTGAACGCCGGCGTTGTTAATCAGAATATCCACGCCGTCAATTTCAGGTAGCTTGCCGCGCAAGATATCTGTTATATAGTGCGTATATCTGACATGTTCCAGGGAGGAAGGCTGAACATCCATGCCGATGACATCGTGACCGTGCGCCAGAAATTCCCGGGCAATGGCAAGGCCGATGCCCGACGAAGTACCGGTGATCAATACTTTCATATCGTTTGCTCCTCAAGCTTTTTTTCTTTCCGATAGGCAAAATAGGCTTCTCCCACGCCGTCTCTCTTCCAGGATTTGCACACCCGATAGCCGAGATGGGAGAAAAGCACTTCGCAAAGCAGTTCGGCCACCATACCGGTGAGCGCGCAAGTCAGGCACTGGAGGAAGGACCAGCCGAAGAAAAAGTGACTGACAATAAAAGCAAAAACCAAATTATCGGCAAACTGTCCCAGCGCGGTGGAAAGATAGGTACGGCAGACATAGGCGGCGGGGGAATCGGGATTTTTAGAAAACCATTTGCCGATCCCGTAATTGGCAAAGTTATTGATGACCGCCGAGACGGTAAACGCAACGGTACTGCCGAACAGGACATACCAGGTGCCGCCAAAGGTATGGTTCAAAGCGGTGTTTAACAGCTCTTCACTGCCCTCGACAAAAGATTCTCCCCACAGGCCCGGTATGATACTGGCCAGAAAGAATACAAGGCAGGCAAACAGATTGATTACAACCGCTAAAATCGATATCTCGGTCGCGGCTTTGGGGCCGAAATGTTTGGTGATGATGTCCATGGATAAAAAAGAAATCCACGACACCAGAATCCCGCAGTCAAGCGCCAGCCAGTCAAATGGGAGGGTAATGCTTTTGTTGGCAAGCAGGTTCATGACAATCACCGAAAGAATAAAAAAAGAGAGCAATGAACCCGGCACACTGCGCAATAAGAGTTTCAGTTCGTGAATTTCACTTTTGATTTTGTTGTGCATAATAAAAAAGCTCCTTGTTTTTTTTTGGTAAGATGGTTAGGCAAGTAACATCTTGAATTTTTCCTCCGGCGTCATTATAGCACGGAGAAAATCGAAAATCAAGCGTTTCCCCGATTTTTCTCCCCGATCCGACGCTTACAAAGCCACGGTGACAGCGCCTTTCGTATCGTAAGCGGCGGCGCCGGGCGCCTTTCTTTTGGAAAAAACAGAGAAAAAGCGGAAAAAGACTTGAAAAAAAGCCGGAAATCGTATATACTGAAAAAAACGGATAATGAGGCGGCTTTTTTGGAAATACTTCATCTCACTACACAACGGCAACTGGATCAATTTATTGCCATGGCGGATCGGCTCTACCGAAACGACAAAAACTATGTCCCGTTCATGCGCAAGGATCTGAAAAAGACACTGAAGCGATTGGTACTGACAGAAAAAACCTATACCGCGCTGGCGGTCACGGACGGCAAACGGTTTTTGGGGCGTTTGCTTTTTACCGTCGCGCCTTCCAAACAGTTGAAGCTCGAGCGCTGCGGCTTCTTTTCCCATTTCGAGTGCATCGACGATCAGGTGTGCGCCGACCTTCTTTTGGGGGAAATGTGCCGATTATTGAAAGAAGCGGGCGTTTCGCATGTGGAAGGCAGTTACTTCCCGTACGATCAGGACAACCGGCGGGGGATTTTAGCCGAAGGATTCCGGGACGAACCCATGATTCTGACTTCCTACAATCCCGCCTATTATCCGGCACTTTTGGAAAAGGTCGGTTTTTCCAAGGACTTTGACACGCTTTCTTTTCGCTTAGATATCGACCAATTCGACAACGCCCGCGTGAGACCGCTTGTGACAAAACTCATGGCGCGTCACGGTCTTGTCATCGAACACGCCGATTTTTCCCAAATGGATCGCGAGATCGACGATGTACATACCATTATCCGCGCGGCCACCGATAACCTTATTTTTCAGGAGGCTCCCTCGCGGGAGGATCTTGTGCGCATTGTGAAAGGATGGAAAAACTTTCTCTGGCCGGATCTCATTTTCATTTGCCGCAAGGAAAAAGACCGTCAACCGGTGGGATTTGTGATGGGCGTACCCAATTATTACACCGTTTTCCGGAAAATGAAGGGCAAAACCAATCCCATTGCCCTGCTCAAGGCGCTGTATTACCGCAAGCGGATCCGCGCGGTGCGCGCCATTTTACAATATGTCATCCCCGAATATCAGGGATGGGGCGTCAATTATGCTCTCTATGATGCCTTTTATGAAACCTGCCGGAAAAAGAAAATCTGCAACATCGAGGCCGGCACCGTCATGGAAAACAACACGCGCTCCCGTTTGAGCATCGAGGGCGCCGGCGGGGTCTGCCATAAGGTTTTCCGCCTTTACGGGAGGGATCTATGACGACTGTTCTGACCATTGCCGCCCTGCTCTGCATTCTGCTTTTACCCTTCCCTATTGTGTGGATTACCCGAAAAAACAAACTGCTCGGCGCACTGGGCGCGGTCGGCTGCTGTTACCTTGTCGGGTTTGCCTTTTCCACGCTGGGGCTTTCCGGCGTTTCCTATGACAAGGAACTCACCACCACGGTGGCCTATGTTCTGGTGGCCCTCTCCATCCCGCTGATTCTCTTCAGCATCGATCTTTCCGCCATCCGGAAGCTCACCCGCATGACGGCCATCGGATACGGCCTTTGCATTCTTTCCGCGCTTGGCGTGTCGTTTGCACTCTTTTTTGTCACCCGTTCCTTTTTCCCGGCGGCTGACCTTGCCGCCATGACCGTGGGACTGTATACCGGCGGCACGCCCAATATGAACGCCATCGGCGCCGTCATGGGCGCTCAGAGCAACGCTTTGAGTGCCGCCAATCTTGCCGACACGCTGGTAGGCGGACTCTATCTTTTGTTTCTCCTCTCTTTTGCGCCCCGGCTTTACCGATTCCTTTTGCGAAAATGCAAAAAAGCGCGCCCTCACGGCAAAAAAGCGTCCCCCGCCGCTGCCGAAAAAGAAGAAGCGCCGACCCAAACGAAACGCGCGGCAAGCGACGCCGCGCCCACCGTACCGACCGACGATTACCGCTTCGGCATCGATCGGAAAGACAAAAAAGCCATCGCCAAACTGGCAGGCGCTTTCGGCCTGTCGGTGGCCTGTCTTGGTGTCGGCGCCCTCTTGGAATTTTTCATCGAAGGCACCGTGGGCGCCAATCTCTTATACATCCTTTTGTCGGTGTCTCTGCTCGGTGCGGTTCTCTCTTTTATCCCGAGCATCCGGCGGATCCGGGGTCAATATACGCTGGGCATGTATCTTGTGCTGATGTTTTCTCTGGCGCTCTCCATGAGCATCGACTGGTCTGTCTTTCTCACCGATATTCTCCCGATCTTAGCCTTCTTTGCCGTGGCACAGATGAGCGTGATTCTGGTACACCTGCTCTTTTGCCGGATCGCCGGCGTGGACGGCGATACCGCTCTCATCACATCTACCGCCGGAATCTACGGGCCGCCTTTTATCGCGCCGGTGGCCAATGTCGCCGGGCGTTCCGACCTCATCGCGCCCGGGGTCATATGCGGCGCGCTCGGCCTTGCGATCGGCACCCTTTTGGGCTTGGGCGTGGGACAATGCTTTTTGCTTTTCCTCTGACAATTTTTTCTTTGCGAGGATGTTATGAAACTCATTGCGAGTGATTATGACGGCACGCTGAATTATCACGGCATTTCCGAACGGGTCCGGGAAGCCATCGACCGATGGCGGGCGGCGGGCAACCTGTTCGGCATTGTCACGGGGCGCGGCATCTATAACATAAAATCGGCTATATTACATGACAAGATAGCTGTTGACTTCTTTGTTGCCAACAACGGCGCCGTGGTGGCAAACGCCGACGGCCACCCGAGGGATGTTGTCTGGGGGCCTGCCTGTACCAAACAAATTTGCTCTTTTCTCTTAGACAGCGGCTGTGATTTTGCCTGTGTCAACGATCTCGAAAAGGACGCTTTTTTCTGTAGCGATCAGCAAAAAGAAACGCGCCATGCCGACGACCCGCACTTTTCCCCTCTCTCGGCGATGCCGGAGGCCTTGCCTTTCACGCAAATTTCCACCGTCTGTGCCTCTGAAAGCGAAGCGGCCTCGATTTCGCAAGCGGTCAACCGGTGCTTTGCCGACCGCCTGACCGCCTTTCAGAACGGCATCTGCATCGACATCGTACCCGCCGGCGTAGATAAGGCCGCGGGTCTCTGCCGCCTTCGCTCTTTCTATGGCATCGACGCCGACGCGATCTGCACCGTCGGAGACAACAACAATGATCTTGCCATGTTAAAAGCCTTCCGCAGTTACGCCGTACACAACGCGACCGATACGGTCAAATCAGCCGTGAATACGGTTGTTTACGATATTTCTGAACTCATAGAAAAGGAGTGGACACCATGAAGAAAACACTGTTATTTACCTTGGCGATCCTGTTGTTGCTTGTCCTTGCCGTCTCCTGCGGAACCAACGAAACAACAGGCTCGCAGACAGAAAGCAGCACAGAAAGCGAGGCAGCCTCCATGAACAGCGAAGAAAGCAGCTCCGAAGCGACCACGGCGGAAGTGACCACCACAGCGCCCGTCACCACCGAGGAAACCCCCACCACCTATTCCTTAGAAGGCAAAACCATGATCTTCTTAGGCTCTTCGGTCACTTACGGCTCGAACGCGGGCGGTTATTCCATGGCCGACGCCTTGCGGGATCAATATCACATCAACCTGATCAAAGAGGCCGTGTCCGGCACCACGCTCGTGGACAATGACGGCGGTTCCTATGTCAGCCGGATGAAAAACAACCTGGACAAAAATGTTCATGTCGATCATGTTGTCGTTCAGCTCTCCACCAACGACGCCACGCAAAACAAGCCGCTCGGCAAACTCAGCGACTCCAAAGATCCCGCGACCTTCAATACCAAAACCGTCATCGGCGCCATCGAGTACATCATCTGGTACTGCGAAGAGACCTGGCACTGCCCTGTCTCCTTCTACACCGGCACCAAATTCGACAACGCCAACTATGAAAAGATGGTAAACGCCCTTTATGATATCCAGGAAAAATGGGGCATCGGCATCATCGATCTCTGGAACGACCCCGCGATGAACGCCGTTCCGCCCTCTTTGTACCACATGTATATGACCGATGACATTCATCCCAGCAAAATCGGTTATACCAGATGGTGGCTCCCCAAATTTGTGGAACACCTGCAGAAATACGAATAAGCAAGCAAAAATTCACCGCCGCCCGGTCAGCCGATCGGGCGGCGGTGTTTTTTTGACTTTCTTTTCTCCTGTCGAGGTCTTACTGCTCTTGGGTCTCGCTGTCGGCCGGCGTTTCTTCTTTCGTCGGCGTTTCCTCAGCCGCTTTTCCCAAGATTTCGGGCAGTTTCATGCCTGCCATGCCGAACAGTTCTCCCATAGGCGGAACCGATTTGAGAAGGCCGGAAATGAAATCGGCCGTGGCGGTTTTGCCGTCGGCAGTTTTGCCGCTGCCGCCGTCCCAGACGGTGACTTTATCGATCTTGATGTTCTTGATGGCTTCCACCTGAATCTTCATCAGCGCTTCGAGCTTATCGGCCACCAACATCTTGACGGCGTCATCCGAAGCGCCACCGGCGGCTTCCACGATCTTGGCAAACCCTTCGGCCTGACGGGTGAGGAATTCCTGCGTACCGCGCGCTTCGGCGGCCATTTTGGCGTAAATCGCGTCGGCTTCGCCCTGCGCCTTGCGGCGGATTTGTTCGGCTTCCGCCTCGGCTTCGAGTTCCTTTTTCCGTTTGGCGATTTCGGATTGCACGATCACATCGGCTTGCAGCGTGGCTTTTTCGCGCTCCGCTCTGGCGGCCTCCGCCAAGCGTTCGGCGAGATAGGATTCCTCCATCGCCTTGGCTTCCTGCGTTTTCTGCGCGGTCACTTCGATGCGTTTGGCCTCGGCTTCCTTTTCGCGCAAGGCAGCCATGCTCATGGCGACATCGACTTTGGCGTCATTTTCGCCGCGGATAGCCTCGGCGTCCGCCCGCGCCACCTCGATACGCTGGAGTTTCTTAGCCTGCGCTTCACCGACAGAACCGTCGCGGTTCTTTTCCGCCACGCTCTTTTTCGCGTCGTTCAGCGCCTTGGCGGCGGCTTCCTTACCCAGCGCCTCGATATAGCCCGATTCATCGCTGATATCGGTCACATTGACATTGATCAGCCGCAGGCCGATCTTTTTCAGTTCGGTTTCCACATTGCGGCTCACGGCCTCGAGGAATTTATCGCGGTCGGCGTTGATTTCCTCAATCTCCATGGTGGCGATGATGAGACGCAGCTGACCGAAGATAATATCGCGGGAAAGCTCCTGAATCTCGGCGAGGCTCAATTCCAAAAGGCGCTCGGCCGCGTTCTGCACGATCACGGGATCGGTAGACACGCCCACCATGAAGCGGGAAGGCACATCGATCCGGATATTCTGACGGGAGAGCGCGTTTTTCAGGTCAACCTGAATGGAAATCGGCGTCAAATCCAGAAATTTATAAGACTGAAAAACCGGCAGGACCAGCGTGCCGCCGTCATGCAGGCACTTGGAGGCGCGTTTGGTGCCGTCCGGGTTTTTACCCAACAGCGAGCCGTATACCACAAGCACTTTGTTGGACGGACAGCGTTTGAAGCGGGAGATCAGCGCGAGCGCCAGGGAAAACAGAATCAGTACCACGACGGAAATGACGATAATCACCTCCGGCCCAATGGCAAGAGCAAGATGCGGAAATACCATGTCAGTGTCCTCCTATCAAATTATTTTTGTTTTTTCATGTGTTTCCTTCACAAAAAAGGCAATTCGCGACTTTATTTTTTTCTGACAACCAATGTATTCTGGCCGGACAGCCCTATGATGGTGACCTCGCAGCCGAAGCCAAGCGTATTTTCTTCATCGGTCACCGCTTCATATTCCCTGTATTTTCCCTGCACCACCACATTGACTTTGCCGGCGCCGCTGCGTTTGGGCGGAACATTCAGATACACCGTGCCGTTTTGCCCGATGGCTTTGCGGATATCCACAACGCCGTTGGTCTGGATTTTGGAAAAATAATGGAAAATCAAAGCGATCAGCGCCATCATGCAAAAGCCGGAGGCCAGCGCAATCAGAGAGCAAAGCCAGACCGGAAGATCGCTTTTAGACAAAGAATAGCCTACCCAGCCCATGACGGCCAAAAAAGCCACCAGGCCGCGCACGGTAAAGAGCCGGAATCCGCTGATGCCGAATCCGTCGCCGCCGCCGGCATCGGTATCCGGCAGACCGTCCCCGTCCAGGTCGATGCCGTCGGGAATCCCGTCGCCGTCAAGATCCACTTCTCCGCCGTCAAAATCGCTCTCTCCTCCCCCGATCCCGATCAGTGTCAGGATCAACTGAAGCACCAATACCAGCGTGGACGGAATCGCGATACAGACCGAAATTTTTTCATATAAAGTCATCGCTACCCACCAAGCTTCCATAAGATCATCCCCCTTTTATTTTAAATGTTAAAACATCATTGACATGAAATAGACGCCGAACCGCTCATTCATCCAAAGCGGTCAGCATTTGCCTTGTCGCACGGTGTACCAAGGTAGAGTAATACGCATAGGCCATGACGGTCAGCGCCCGTCGCAACCGACTGCGCCCGCCGGCAAAAGGCTCCTGATAGTCCGCCGTCGCCCGCTCGACAGCCTCCGCCACATTCGCTTCATCCAAGGTCGAAATGTTGGCGATGGTTCTGACCAGATAAACATAGAGTTTATCGTCGTCGATCATATCATCGCTCTCATCGTTGAGGCGGCCGTTGATGTAGGAGAGCAGGCGGGTGATCTCCCCGATCTCGAGACACTCTTTCAGCATATGGATCAGAATGATACGGCAAAATTGCTTGCGGCTGTACTTTTTGGCGACCGGCGGCGTCAAAAAGCCGCGCCTCACCCAGTTCTGAATATCGTGTGTGGCCAAGCCGGCAAGCTGTGACACCTGGGACAAAACAAGCCCGCCCATACAAAAAATATTGTTGAGGATATATTCGGTATCGTCCTTTGTCAAATCGGCCTCGATGGTCGTACCCGGTAAATAGGTTACCAAACGCACCGCCTCCTTTTCTTTTCGATTCCGCCGCCCGTCCCTCTCGCACCGAAGAAGCGCCGGCGTCACTGAATGCAACATGAATCGTTTACTTAATATTATCACATAATCAGATGATTGTCAAGAGCTTTCACTTAATTTTTTAAAATTTTTGATGGCTCGATCACAAAAAAAACCGCGGCTCTGGCTTTGAGAACCGCGGTTTTTTGAAAACCGTTTTTTTGTCAGGAAAAACGCGCTTGCAAGCGGCGTCTTTTACTTTCCGCCGCCGCAAGAGGTTTCTTTTTCCCGTATGTATTTTTGCCGGGTCGCTTCCCCGCCCCGTTTATGGCGCTCGGATTTGTTGGTAGCCAGCAACACCTGTACTCTCAAAAACAACGAATAGTTTTCCCGTTCCAATACTTTGGTGACATCTTTATGCACGGTAGATTTGGAGATTCCGAACACCCGTGCGGCCGCACGCACCGTGGCATTGTTATCGATCATATATTTTGCAATGACCTCGCATCTTTCGCCGTCGGAATACATCATAACGCCTTACCTTCTTCAAGATAGATAGTGTAACGCTACATCTATATGTACAAAGGCGTCAAAATAGCACTGCCGAAAGCGGATGGAAAGAAAACAAAAGCAAAAGAGCCGAAAACGCCAATGCGTTTTCGGCTCCATGCCCTCGGTTTTCAAGCGCCGGTAAAGCGGCTTTCGATGACTTTGCCGGTCCCTGTCGGCGAATATTTCCAATAGTCGATATGCGCCCGATCGGGTTCGATAAAATAGGAAAAACGGGATGCGGTCGCTTCCCCTTTGCAGGAATCGATGATCACCAATTTGATTTTCATGCGCTCCGGAATGATGTTTTTGATATAAACCGCCACGGTCTGCCCCACGGTGATATCCGCCCGGTATTCGGCCAAGCCCGCGAGATTGGGAGAAAGCTCAATAAAAACGCCGTACTCTTCAATGCTGCGCACAATCCCCATGACCGTCTGGCCGATTTTGAAATGCGCCACATTTTCCTCCCAGGTGCCGAGCAATTCTTTATGCGTCACATAAATGCGTCCGGTTTCGGGATCAATGCTCTTCACCACGGCCTTGATCATCATACCCACATAA
>CANQXN010000016.1 GCA_947627815.1 uncultured Clostridia bacterium
CGACCGGCGCTTTGCCTTCGCCGCCGCCGTGAGGGTGGTCGCAGGGGTTCATCACAGAACCGCGGACGGTGGGACGCACGCCTCTGTGGCGGGTCTTACCGGCCTTGCCGTCGTGGACGGTGTCATGCTCGATATTGCCTACCTGACCGATGGTCGCTTTGCAGTCCAGGCGGATGTTGCGAAGCTCCCCGGAAGGCAGTCTCACCAGTGCCATGCCGTTTTCCTTGGCCATGAGCTGCGCCTGCGCGCCGGCGGAACGGACAAGCTGTCCGCCTTTGCCGGGATACAGCTCGATGTTGTGAACATAAATACCGACAGGAATGCGGTCGAAAGTCAGCGTGTTGCCCGGCTTGATATCCGCGGCCTGACCGGAGGTGATCACATCACCGACCGAAAGGCCGGCCGGCGCCACGATATAGCTCTTGGTGCCGTCTTCATACTGAAGCAGGGCGATATACGCGGTGCGGTTGGGATCGTACTCGATGCCCACAACCGTGGCGTTTTTGTCAAGCGCGTTGCGCTTGAAATCGATGATCCTGTATTTTCTTCTGTTGCCGCCGCCGTGATGACGCACGGTGATCTTGCCGGTGTTGTTCCGGCCGGCGTTCTTCTTCAGAACGGTCAGCAGGCTTTTTTCCGGCGTCGTCTTGGTCACTTCGTCAAAGGACGGTACAGACATCTGTCTGCGGCCCGGCGTTGTCGGCTTATAAATCTTTGTTGCCATCTTCCTGAGTCCTCCTTATCTCATGCCATCAAAGAACTCGATGGTCTTGGAAGCAGCGGTCAGCGTGACCACGGCTTTTTTCCACTCGGATGTAAATCCGACGCTGACACCGCGTCTTTTGGGCTTTTTAGGAACGATCATGGTGTGAACGCTTTTCACCTTCACGCCGAAGACTTCTTCCACCGCTTTCGCGATCTCAGGTTTGGTGGCGTCGCTTGCGACTTTGAAGGTATATTTCTTATGCTCGGTCCCATCCATGCTGGCTTCTGTGATGATGGGGGCGAGAATGATGTCCTGCGGAGCTTTCATTTCACATATACCTCCTCAAGCTTCTTCACGGCGTCCTCGGCCACGACCAGGGTCTGGCAATTCAGGACATCGTAAACATTGATGGTGTTGGTCTGGGTGGTCTTGACCCCTTCGATGTTGTCAAAGCTCTTGACCACTTCGGCCGTATTGTCGGCGAGAACCACGAGAACCTTGCCCTTGGCGCCCACTGCGGAAAGCATGTTGACCATGCCCTTGGTGTTATACAGAGAACCGCTCTTGGGGTTGGCCACCGCCTGAATGGCATCCACAACGATCATCTCGCTGTCCGCCACTTTCGCGGAAAGAGCGCTGAAAAGAGCCAGTCTCTTGGTTTTCTTGTTGAGATCCACACGGTAGGTTCTGGGCTTGGGGCCGAGAGCCACGCCGCCGTGTGTCCATTGCGGCGCGCGGGTGGAACCCTGTCTTGCACGGCCGGTTCCCTTCTGACGCCACGGCTTTTTGCCGCCGCCCGAAACCTCGGTGCGGGTAAGGGTGGACTGTGTACCCTGTCTCTGATTGAGGAGGTACGCTCTGACCGCCGCGTGGAGTACCGCCGCGTTAGGCTCCACTCCGAAGACGCTGTCAGCCAGTTCCAGGTCGTGAACCGGTGCGCCCATCATATTGACAACTTTAATACTCGGCATCGTAAATTCCTCCTCACTCATTTATTCTTGACCGTATTGCGGATGAATACGATCCCGCCGCGCGCGCCCGGCACGGCGCCCTTCACGGCGATGATGTTCTTGTCGGCGTCAACTTTGGCGACTTCCAGGTTCAGCACCGTGACCTGTTCGTTGCCGTACTGGCCGGCCATGTGCTTGTTTTTGTAAACGCGGGAAGGCGTGGAGTTTGCGCCCATGGAGCCGACTTCGCGATGGATCGGACCCGTACCGTGCGTCATGCGCAGGATGTGGTTGCCCCATCTCTTGACAGCGCCCGTGAAACCGTGACCTTTGGTGATTCCGGTGATGTCGACCTTTTCACCTGCGGCAAAGATATCCGCAGTGACGGTATCGCCAATTTTGCATCCGGAAATGTCCTCAAGTCTGAATTCCTTCAGGTGCTTTTTGACTTCAGTGCCGGCCTTTTTGAAATGTCCCGCCTGCGGCTTGGTTGCTTTCTTGGCCGCGACAGTGACAAAGCCCAACTGAACGGCTTCATAACCGTCAGTCTCTTTGGTTTTAATCTGGGTGACAGCGCAGGGGCCGGCTTCAATCACGGTAACCGGCACGACATTGCCGTTGGCATCGAAAATCTGTGTCATTCCGACCTTTTTCCCGATAATGCCTTTTTTCATTGGAAATTTCCTCCTGTTAGTTATTGGTTGGCTGTGCCAACATGACTATAAAACTTTTTCCGCCCGTCAAGATTTGACTTCGATGCTTACGCCGGCGGGAAGCTCAAGAGACATAATGGCTTCGGTCGCTGCGGGGGACAGCTGCTTTAAGTCAATCAGTCTCTTGTGGGTTCTGGTTTCAAATTGTTCACGGCTGTCCTTGTATTTATGGACGGCGCGAAGGATCGTGACCACCTCTTTATCGGTGGGAAGCGGGATCGGGCCGCACACAACGGCGCCTTTGTCCTTGGCGCATTTGACGATCTTCTCCGCAGCCACATCGATCATGGCATGATCGTAGCTCTTCAATTTGATTCTGACGACACCTTTGGTATCTTTGTTTGCCACTTGATTTTTCCTCCTTCTTTTGATATAGACTTGATCAGCAAGAACAGGGGATCCGGGCCGCTACCGCCCGGGAACCTGTCCGACACAGGCGCCGCAACCGGTGAAATCCGATGTAGGCAAGGCCGCTTGAAACGGCCGTTTTTGTCGAACACGCTTCCGTGTGTTTCCTGCCCATCCTCGAGAAAACCGAATCCCTTGCGATTCAACCCCGACCGCAAAAGATCCGGACCACGACGCGGGCTGTTTCACCCCGACCCGTCTTCGCCCGATTGACACGGACATACTCCGGCAAAATTCCCCGAAAATAGCGGGTGAAACGCTCTTTCCGGCAACCTTTGCCTTCAACGCATCAAGCTTTGGAATTATACCATATTTATGATTTGTTTGCAAGAGCTTTCAAAAAAATAAATGTGAATTTTTTGTAAAGTTTTCATTTTCCTGCCAACCTCAAAATGGCATCGCATTTTTACTATTGTTTTTCGTTTTTATCATAACTTCCCACCATCGGATCGGCAAAGCGGGCGATGCGGTTTTTCTTTGTTTTCAAAACTTCCCTTCTCTTAGGCGAAGCGCCGGTTTTGAGAGGTCAGTCTTTTTGCCAAATGGTAATTTTTTACATATTTTGGCATAATATGTAAAAAATCGACAAAAGCGCTTGACATTCGCCTTTTTCCGTGATATAATGAGTGCATCCACGGGGCGCGCCCCGCGAAGGGAGGTAACTGTTTGAAATCAACGGGTATCATAAGACAAATCGACCATTTGGGAAGAATTGTTATTCCCAAAGAACTGCGCGACAATTTGGGGATCAACGAAAAAGATTTCTTGGAAATATATGTCGACGGTGAAAACATTATCTTAGGCAAACACAACTACTCCTGCATTTTTTGCGGAAGCGAGGATAACATTACCTTCTTCAAGGAAAAACAGCTCTGCGAGCAATGCCTTGCCGAGCTGACAGCCCGCACTTGACAGCATTGGTATACCCGCGCGGCGCCTTTGGCACCGCGCGGGTATTTGATCTTTTGAGGCAAAGAGCGATTGGCGCGTCCTTCCCTTTGGGGCGGGCGGCGATTCCTCTTTATTTTTTGCCCTTCTTTTGGGTCTTTCCTTCCTTTTTCTTTTTCTTCCTGTGGCGGTTGCGGAGGAAAAGGGAGGAAATCAGCAAAATCGGCAGGAGCCAGAAGAGATGGAACAGGCCGATGCCGTAACCAGAGAAGAACACCTGACTGTCAAGATAGAGGGAAAGCACCACAATCGCAAGACCGGAAAACAGAGAGGCGCCTGCCAAAACGATACCGATCTTGCGGACATAATCGCTTTTACTGCAGAGTACCAGCGCATTCATCAGCGAGCGGGTATTGCCGGAAGAGATTACATTGCCCGGCAAATGCTTGCGCATACGCAGGCGTTCGCGGTCATCCCCGGCCTTGATCAGCTTGACAGGGCAATCGGGATCCCCGATAAGAGCGGCAAGAAACGCGGGCGTCAGGTTGGGATCCATCGTCCGCACCGCCGCGTAAAGACCGGCATCCGCTAAATACTGCAAAGAAGCCTTCATATCGGGGTCGAGTTGGTAGTTAAAATCCAGCCGTCCCAACACCACGCCGTTTACCGAGGTAAACAGCTGGCTGTCAAGCCCCGGTTCATAGGTATAGTCGGTCGGGAAAAGGGCGCCGAATGCCTCCATAAAGCGGTAGCTGCCGGTAAGCACTTCTTCTCCGGCGATGATCGCCTCGATTCCGTCGTCGTAGACATTGGCAATCCGAATGCCGCCCGCCGGCATTTTCACATCGCCGGCGCGGAGCAAAACCGTCCCCACGGGAGAATTGATCTCGTCAAAAATGAGAGCGGTATCGTTCATCAGGGCTTCGATTCTGCGTTCATCAAACAGGGTGATGTTCACCAAAGCGATATGGGAGGGCGGGAACAAGTCGGCGTCGGAAAAGCTCATGACACCGCCCGCGGCATATTCTTCCACCGCCGCCTCGCCGATAAAGGCCGCTTTTTCCTCGCCTGCGGCCGCCTGCGCCCAGAGAAGCGGAATCTCGTAAAGCAAAGACGAGGACAGCGGCAAGGTATAGAGGAGGGAGAGCGACGCATAGGAAAACGACGAAGGCAGCGATTTTCCGCCGGCATAACCAAGCAGGAAAATGCCCACCGCGCCCGCCAGCGAAAGCGGCAGGAAAAAGAGAATGGCCAGCTTGCTTTGGGAAAGGGTGTTGGTCGCTTTAAAATAATCGCTGACAAAAAGCGTCCGTTTGACCGAAAAATAGCCGGCGCTGTTCGAAAGATACGGTCCGAACACCGCGTTCTCTTTGGCCGCCTGTTCCGCCGACAGAGGCGCGACCACGCGTTTGGGGGTGTCAGCGATCAGGACAAAGAAAGCTCTGGCTTCCCGCGCCACGCGCAAAATGGTGCCGCCTTTGAAAAGGAGCGCGCCGAGACAGAAAGCAAACCCCAATAAAACGGCGGTCGTTTCTTTTTGAAAAGACACGGAAAGATAATATGCCAAGGGAGAAAGAATCATAAAGGGGAGAAAGCTCTCGGGGATCGGATGACCGTGGAAAAGGAGAATCACGCCGTCGGTCAGCTCCCGGATCAGGCAGAACGACGCCCCGAGGATCAAGAGAACAGAGACAATCATGGTAAAGGCGGGATGCGCTTCCGGGCTGAACAGCGTGACCCCGATCAAGGGGAGGCTTTCGGTCGCAAAGGCGACGACCGTCAAAAGCAGCAGCACGCCCAGCCGCATAATCTCGCTGGACATCTGTTTCCGATAGCCTTTTTTGATATACTCCTTTTGCGACGGGGCGGTATATTCCCCGTTTTTCTTTTTGCTGGGCAGAATATAGCGTTTTTTGTTTTTCTCAAGTTTGCGAACCGGCGGCTCGGGTTCCTCAATGGGCGTCGTCGCGCCCCGTCCTCTCTTTTTGGGCGCTACATTGCTGTCGAGACTGACAAGGCCAAACGCGTTGGAAAGATCGTAATCCGGAAGCCCGTCATCATCGGCAGGCGGCACAGGATCCGGCGCCTCCCACGGCTCGTCTTCGCCGTCTTCCCCGTTTTCTTTGTCTTCCCCGTTTTCCTCCGGCAGGATAAGATCGTCTGGCATGTCGGATGCTTCGATCTCGTCCGGCTCGTCAAGTTCGCCAAGCTCTTCGATTTCGTCAAGTTCCTCGCGTTCCTCGAGTGCATCAAGTTCTTTGAGTTCGTCAAGTTCCTTGCGTTCCTCGAGTGCATCAAGTTCTTCGAGTTCGTCAAGTTCCTCGGTTTCGGTAAGCTCTTCAGTTTCGACCGGCTCTTCGGGTTCGATCGGCTCTTCGGGTTCGGCAGGCTCTTCTTTTTTTGTAATCTCCGGCCAATCCAAATGTAAATAAAGCTGCGGCTCCTCGTCGGCGTCGGCCGCCTCTGTTTCCTGCTCCCCGTCCTCTTCGCCGGTCGGAATCTCCTTTTCGGAAACATCGGCGATTTTATTTTCTACATTATTATATAGGCGCGTATCCGGCTCCTCTTCGGCGGGGAGAGAAGCGTCACCGTCAGCTTCGATGCCGGCGGGCGGATCGTCCGCCTCTTCTGCCGGCTGTGCCAAGCCGCGCTCCTCGATATACTGTTGGCGGATCGCCTCATAGAGCGGATCGGCCGGCGCCGGATCGTCTTGCGCCGGGCTGTCTTCGTTTGCGGAGACTTCCGGAAGACCGTCTTCCCCCGTCCCGTCGGCTTGGTCGGAAACATCTTCCGCAACGGCGGGGGAGATTTCGGCATCCTCCGCTTTTTCTTCTTCGGGGATAGGCGCCGTGTCTTCCTCGGGGGCAGCCGCCGCATCTTCCTCAGGCGTGAGAGCCGCGCCGTCATCGGGCGCCGGCGCTTCTTCGTTCTGCTCCGGCGATGCCATCTTCGGCGACGCTTGCTCCGGCGATGCCGGAGCGGGCGACTCTAAGTTGCGCCCGATCATATTATAATTGAGATAATCGGCTTCGATCGGACGGTCGTCAAAATCAAAATCGTCCAGATCATCAGCCGCCGGTTCTTCCCGGTCGGCGGGCGCGGTCAAGGTCGGGTCTTGTATGCCATCCGCATGAACCATCCGCAGCTGTTCCAGCAACTGATCCACCGGCGCATCGGTCGTTTCCTCTTGACCGGCGCCTTGGGATTGTTCCCGCGCCGCCCCATCCGCCGCCGGGTGTGGGGCTTTGCCTTCTCCCTGCTCTTCCCACTGGCTTTTCAGCCGAGAGAGCAGTTCGTCCTCCGACATCGGCTCCTTGTCCCGATATGTCATGCGCGTCCCTCCTTTTCCCAAATCCTGTCTTTTGCTTCAAACTTTTGCGTCAAAACGGGCGATTTATTCGCCGTCATGCCGTTGCCTTGCCGCCTCGCTCAAAAGAATGGCGGCGGCGCAGGACACATTGAAAGAATCGATTTTTCCGTACATCGGGATGGAAACAAAACCGTCGCACTGTTCCTGCACCGGCCGGGCAAGACCGCTCCCCTCGTTTCCCATCACCAGGGCGAAAGCGCCTGTCATGTTCACGCCCGTCATGACCTCGCCGCCCGCCTGCGCGCCATAAATCCAGACGCCGGCTTTTTTCAGATATTCTATGGCCGCCGTAATGCTGCTCACCTTGGCAAGCGGCAGATAGTGTACCGCGCCGGCCGAGGCTTTGACGGCCACCGACGACACCGGCGCGCTGTGCCGCTTGGGCAGGATCACGCCGTTGACGCCGCAGCATTCCGCCGAGCGCAGAATCGCGCCGAGATTGTGCGGGTCGTTGATATCGTCCAGCAAAAGGAAGAAAGGCTTTTCCCCCTTTGCCTCGGCGCGCGTCACAAGCTCGTCCAAAGAGAGGTAGTTCACCGGGCTGACCAGCGCGACGACGCCCTGATGCGTCGTTGTCCCCGTCATTTCCTCGAGTTTGGCGGCTGTCGCTTCGGAAAAAGGAATACCGTTTTCCGCCGCCAGGGCGGCGATGACCTTGACAGAGCCTTCCCTATCGCCTTTGCGCAGGAAAATTTTTTCTACCGTGCGGTCGCTCTTCAGCGCCTCTAAGACGGCGTTGCGCCCGTAAATGATCAGTTCGTCCCGCTCCGCTTCCCGCGCGGGATCGGGGCGGGTGCGCTTGTCCGGATAGGATTTTTCTATTTCCGTCTGCTTCGTCAAAGGAGCCGGACGCCCGCCGACGGCGGCGTGGCGCGCCAGCGGCGGCCGCCTGTCCGTGCGAGGAAAAGGCTTGTTTTTGCTACTGTATTTCTCTTTTGTCATCCCATTTTACCTCGTTTGCGATATACAAAACCGACTGTATGATACTTGATTATACCATATTCCGGCGGATTTGTATACCCTTTTTCAAAAAAAGCCAAAAAACAAACAACACGCCGCAAGGGCGTGTTGTTTGTTATGCCGTTTTGCAATCAGGCTTCTTCGGCCTTCATGGCAGCAAAGCACTCGCTGCAATAGACAGGGCGGTCGCTGGTGGGCTGGAAAGGAACTTTCGCCACTTTGCCGCACTTGGCGCAGGTGGTTTCAAAGAGTTCCCGTGGAGCCTTGCCGTTGTTCTTGCGCGCATCGCGGCAGGCTTTGCAACGCTGGGGCTGATTCTGGAAGCCCTTTTCAGCGTAAAACTCCTGCTCGCCGGCCGTGAACACAAAATCCTGACCGCACTCTTTGCATTTCAGTGTGATGTCCTGGTACATGCTCTTTCTCCTCGCTTTAAATTGGAAAATTTTACCCCGGACGGATTCAAACCGTCACCTTTGCATGGAAACAACGCTCTCATTAAGCTACAATGGGCATATCTATCCTCTGGCCTTTTCTTTTTTAAAGAGAATCGGCCGAAAGAATCCTGATTTTTCGTTTGATCCGGTACATGGCGTTGTCCACGCTTTTCACAGGGACAGACAGTATGTCGGCGATCTTTTGATAAGAACAGCCTTTCACATACAGGGGCAAAACTTTCTTCTCCAAGGGGGAAAGGCAAGCAAGAATTTTCTCTGTACAAGGGTTGTTTACATCAATTTCAGAAAAACGGTTGTGTTTGGGTTTTACCGGCGGTTTTTGTCTGGTTCGCTGGGCGGCCGCCTGTTTTCTGCGCAGAGAAATCATACAGTTGCGCAGACAAATCTTTGCAAAAAGCCCGAAGGTGACTTGATCTTTGGAAAAATCGTAGCGCTGTGCGGCGCGGTAAAGCGCGATCCTTGCCTCCTGCTCGAGATCCTCCCGTTCAAGTCCCGGGCAGATACCTTGAAACCGCAGTACGGTGGATTCGATCAAAGAGGCATATGCCTGACAAATGTCCTCAAACGGGCGGTCATCCCCCACCTGAATCGCACGCAACGCCTGCTCTAACTTTTCCTTCGTCATTCTTCGTGTGCCGCCATATCCGACCCGAGCGCCAAGGATCCTGTCCCGAGCGAATCGTCATGACCATAACAAATATTAACCACTGTATTTATTATATCATGTATTTGCAATTTGTCAACAGTAATTTTAAAAAAAATTAAAGACGGTTTTCTAAAAAACGCAAAAATAACGCGTTGTGATCCTCGACGCGGCGGTGGGGTCAGCTCACAAGATAATCGATTTCGCCGGTCAGAAGCGCCAGCACCCCACGGTAGACCACCTCGGGTTTTTCATCGAAATAATAGCGCATCAATTCCAGCTGCTGCTGTGTTTCCGCCATAATAGTCACTTCCATGAGCGGCGCTTCGTTCTGAAAGATCCGGCAGATCAGGTCGTAGCGGCCGTCCGGCCGGCATTTCGCGGAAGTCTCAATGCGATTGCCGTTCTTTTTGAAGGAGATCAGGCGCAAAGCGCTTTTCAGGCTCTTATTGCGGATAAAGCCCATCAGATCGGAGGAAAGATTGTCCGCCACCTCGATGCCGCGATCGGAAATGATATAATAGGTTTGACCCTTATCCTGCACTTCCAAAATGTTGCCACAGTCAAGCAGTTCGGCAAAGCATTCGGCAAACTCCAGCGTATTCACAATACCGTCTTGTACGACAATGTCATTGATATCGGCATAATCCATCGGCTGATTGATATTGCGGAGCAGATAGAGAATAAAAATTTTGATATCGTTTTTTTCACGCAAAGGTGCCTGCATGGCCACCGCCTTTCCCGCGTTTTG
This sequence comes from uncultured Clostridia bacterium, assembly GCA_947627815.1. Lineage (GTDB taxonomy): Bacteria > Bacillota > Clostridia > Oscillospirales > CAG-272 > RGIG1993. The sequence goes on from CANQXN010000016.1 coordinate 9,845, forward strand.
CGTATCTGCCCTTGGCCGGAAAAAGCTCTCGCCGACAGGCAAGAGCTATGTTCCGGTTCAAGGCTTTCCTATTTCAAATCCTGGTTGGTTTATTCAGCGTTTTCTTCGGTATTCTCTTCGGGGGTTTCGTCGGTATTCCCTTCGGTTGTTTCCTCTTCTACGACGGGAACATAATTCTTATATTCGGCTTCGGTGAAATCCAGGCCGCCGAAATAGGTCAGAATCACATCATCCAGCTCGCCGGAAAAAGCAATCGTCGTATCCCAGAAGATCACAGGCGCGATGGGCATATCGTTCAAGAGCAGCGCTTCCGCCTGATGGAGGAGTGCGGCGCGTTTGGCGGCATCCTGCTCCTTGATCGCATTCATCATGAGATCATCGTAATCTTTATTATAATAGCCGGTCACATGATGCTGGAGAATGTCGAAATCTTCCTGGGTATCGAAGGAATAAGCGCGGCCGCAATAGACGCCGGCAAAGGCGGCGAGCGGCACGAACGCGTCGGTGGTCAGCATGTTGATGTCGGCCAGGATGACATCAAAATCGGCGTTGTTGTAGGCGTCAAGATAATCATCGTGAAGCAGGCCGTCATACACCACTTCCGTCCCCACGACCATGTTGCCGTTTTCGTCCTTTTTGTGGGTGGTTTCATTGTAGGTGACAATGTTGTACCCGTAGATTCGCACGCTCACATTAAAGCCGAGCGATTTCCAGGCCTCCGCCGCCATCTGCGCGATGATAATATCATACTCGGTGGCGCGGACGGCAATGGAAAAGCTGCCGCCCGAAACGCCGGCCTCGCGCAAAAGCGCTTTGGCAGCATCGATATCGGCGCCGGTGGAAAGGGCGTAGGACGAGGCGTTGGCTCGGAAGGAAGTCTTGCGTTCGGTTTCAAAAACGCCGTCGGTGATCAGCGTGGAAGCCGCGCTGCCGCACCCGATCGCCGCCGCGATGGCCTCTCTGTCAAGCGCCAACGAGAGCGCCCGGCGCACTCTGGCGTCGGCAAAGAGAGGATTGGCTTCGTTGAACAAAAGCGAGCCGGTAGACATGGCGGAATAGTGGTTGGCTTCGAGTTCGGAGCCGGCCGGCAGGGCGCCGTTGGCGAGAATCTTGCCCTCGGTATATTGATTGACGAAATAGGACTTGTTGTTCTCAAGATCCTCCATCACAAGTGCAAGATAATCCGCGCTGCTTTCGACGCGGACATCCTCGCGGATCTTGCTTTCCGCCATCGCTTTCAGCGTATCTTCTAAGGCGCTGCCGTAGCTTTCCTTCTCTTCTTCGGTCATAGCGTCGCGGATGGTCTTGATGGTATTCTCAAGGAGATTGGGATTTTGCGCGATTTTTCTGGCATATCTCGCGTCAAGAAACGCCACGGTGTCATCATGACCGTAGGTCATATTCACCATGATCCGATAAGGCGTCACATACTTGTCAAGCGCCACATTTTCCTTTTCCTGATCGCGGTAGAATTGCAGATTCCGCTCAAATATCATAGAAGGACGGCTGGCCACATCGGCGTCTTCGCCCTGCGTGGTGCCGAAGGAAACCCGCTTCAGATAGAAGGGGCCGTTGCTCTGCATGATGGCCACCAGGGTGGACCAGTCGTTTTCCTTATCTTCCTCTTTGTTGTAAATCTTCTTGATGACATCGCTCCGGATCGGATACAGCGCCACGGAAGCGCAGTTTCTCAAAAACTGCTCGCCGCTTGCCCAATCCTCCAGCGTGATGGTCAAGGTGTCCTCACGCGTACTGTCGATCCCGAGGTCGGAAATCGAACGCACATCTTCGTCATTCCCGCCGCTTTTCACAGCCGCGGCGTTCTTAATGGGGAAAAGCAGCGCGGCCGCCTCGCAGTTAAACGCGGGGTCGAGAATCCTCTCCCAGGAATTGATAAAGTCATCCGCCGTCACCAGCGTGCCGTCGCTCCAGTGCGTGGTCTTCAGTTTGATTTCCAGCACATGTTCGCCGTCACGGTTGGTATATTCTTCCCACTCATCGGCTAAAGCGCCTTTCAAACGGCCGTTTTTATCAATCGTGGTCAGCCCCTGATAGAGCAGGGGGAGCAGTTTGGCGCTGTCGGCATCGGCATAAGCCACCGCCGGATCCAGACTGACCGTATAAGGCATGTAGATCTCAATAATGGCGCCGGGATTCTCTTCGCTCACATTGCTGCAGGAGCTGAACAGCACAGCAAGCCCCGAGAGCATCAGGACAGCGAGAAATACCGCAAGCGCTTTTCTGATTGTTTTCAAAACTCGTTCCTCCTTAAGGGCAGAATGCGGAATCAACAAAGACAATAACCGATTGTCCATATGTACTATAGTATTATATCACTAAATATTGATATTGGCAAGAGATATTTTTGGTTCCTTTTTTTCTTTTTCCTATTTTGGGCTTTTGCACAAAAGCTTTTTTTGTTTTTTGTGGATAATTCACATGGCATTTTCCGCTTTTTTACCATATTTGGGAAAGCGTGTATAGATCCCCGCCTCTTGTGTCAAAACTTTCGATGAAGCGTCCGGACACAGCGCCGGACAGCAGAAAAGGAGGAAATCTCATGAATCATCCCGAATATGTGCGCACCGATCTTGCCGCCGAGGCCGCATCTCTGTCCGGCGGTTCTTACCCGGACGGCGTCGAGTGCAAAGAAAAGGACGAACCGGGACTGCACACCACGGTCGTTAACATCACCAACCGTGCCGGCGAGCTGGCCATCGGAAAACCGCGCGGAAGCTACATTACGCTCTTTTTCGACCGCCCGTGGGCAGACGAGGTCGACGAGGAAAAACTCGTCTCTGCCATGACCGAACAGTTGGCGCACCTTTTGGAGAGAAGCGGCAAAAAAGTCAGCCGGATTCTTGTTGTCGGGCTGGGCAACCGCGCCATCGCGGCGGACGCCATCGGCCCCGTCACCTGCGACGCCCTCGCGGTCGATGTGGACGAGTGCAGCGAGGACGCCTGCCCCCTGCCAAGCGCCGCTCCCACCGTCTGCGCCATCTCCCCGGGGGTGATGGGACAAACCGGCATCGAAACGGCGGCCTTAGTCAAAAGCGCCATCGCGGCCGCCAAGCCAAGCCATGTCATTGCCGTGGACGCGCTGGCCGCCCGCAGTGCCGACAGGCTCTGCCGCACGGTGCAATTCAGCAATACCGGCATCGCGCCAGGCTCCGGCGTGGGCAACCGCCGCGCGGCCTTGAACGAGGAAACCTTAGGCGTGCCTGTCATCGCGCTCGGCGTCCCCTCCATCGTGGATTCTTCCACCTTAGTCTACGAAACGCTGGAAAAGGCGGGCATTGAGGACATCGCGCCGCCGCTTGTGGAACTGCTCGAAAACAACCGCAGCTTTTTTGTCACATTAAAAGACTGCGACGCCGCGTCCGGCAGCCTGGCCGCCCTGATCGCCGGCGCCATCAATCGCCTGCCGGAACGGCTCATGAAAGGACAAGTGCTGTCATATACATGACACAAGGAGGTAACTATGGAAAAACAAAATACAAGTCTTACCAAAATTCTGGTTCTGATTTTTTCAGGAGTCGCGCTTGTCGCCCTGCTTGTGGCCTTGATCGTTCTGGTGCAAGGCGCCATCCGGCAGGAGCAGGAGACGCACCGGCTTTTGGCGGAAGCGTTCGGCGCGGCGCGGGGCAGCGAGATGGCGCCGCCCGCCACCACGATCCCCAAAGAGCTGACCGATCCCCCCGCGACGGAGGAAACCGATCCTCTGCCGGTCTCGGTAGACATTGTTTCGGTGGATCTTTCCCAAACGCCCTGCGGCATCAGCAATGCCACCTCGTACGGCGTCGATAAAGACGCGCTGGCCGATATGCTCTTGAGCTATCAGCCCGAGGGCGGCGGCCCCTGGGTGTTGATCCTGCATAGCCACGCGAGTGAAAGCTATGCGCCGGAAGGGGTTTCTTCTGTCAGCGGTGCGTTTTCTTTTACCTCCGATCTTCGCAATGAGACGGTTTTTACCGTGGGAGAAGCCCTGGCCGATGTCCTGCGCGCCGCCGGCATCGGCGTCATTCACGCCGATGACACCGACAAGACAGCCGAGGCCATCATCCGGAAATATCGGCAGGTCTACCCTTCCCTGACCTATGTGCTGGATCTTCACAGAGACGGGATCGTCACGACCGACAACCGCATCGTGCGTTCCGATGCCACGGTGGGTGATCTGCCCGCCGCCCAGCTGATGCTGGCAATAGGCGCCGACACGGCAAACGGCGGGCGGGAAGGCTGGCAGAAGGATCTGGCCGCCGCCTACCAGCTGGCCGACCTGATCTCACAAAGCGAGCCTGGCCTCATGCGCGCTACCTTCCTGCGCCCCGAATCGCTCGGACAAACCGGCGCGCCCTGCGTCATGAACCTTTATGTCGGCACCACCGGCAATACCCTGGCGGAAGCCGTGACTTCCGCGCGGCTCTTTGCCAAATACTATGCCATTTTCATCCTGCGGCATACCGTTTGACCCCTTCTCACCGAAAAAACACCTGCGGCCGCAGGTGTTTTTTGTTGCTGACAGACTTTTCACGCGCCGTCTCGCGCTTAACTTACCTGAAATTCGACGAGCGCGCGGAAGAAATCCCTGGCGACATCATATTCCTCCGGGCGCCAGGAACCCCGTATTTTTTCGGGATTCATCACGCAGAGCAGCGTTTCTTCCGGCAAGATTTCCAGCGCGGTATAGGCTTGCGCCAAGGGCAGGTCGCAAAAGCGAAGACTGTATTCATCCACGGCGCTTTCCGGCGTTTTTTCTAAAAGTTGGGAAAGCGGGAGAAAATAATCTTCCGTCTGCTTTCGGAGTTCACCGTAAAGATAGGGATCGATCAGCATCACCAAAGCGCTGCCGTCCCCGGCGGCGACCGTAAAATCGCGGATGGCGTTATTGCGCATCGTCTCGGTATAATAGAAGGTCATGCCCTCTTTGGCCGCCTCCTCGTTCTTTTGCGCCAGCTGTTCGGGCGAAAGGATATAAAAGGAGCGCAGATACACCGATTTTTCTCCGTTGCCGTCCAGATCTTCCTTCAAGCGGGGGGAGAAAACTTTGCCGATGCTCTGGCATTTTTCCTCCATCAGCTGTTCCGGACCGGCATAGAAAACGGTAAGATCATATTTTTCAACCGTGCTGCACTGCACCACACAGACGATCAAAAGCACCGCAAAAAAGAGAATAACAATCGTGCGCCATTTGTAGTGATACCAATAATTGTCAAGCCATTTCAGAAAACGGTTTCCCATAGCCTTTCCTCATCTCCGCCCCGCTTTTGACCCCCAACCGGTCTTTTCTCGGGGCAAACAGGTTTATCATGCCCGCCGCTTTTGCAAAATTGCGTCCAAGCGCCGGCGCCGCCCCGCCGGTATCACCCGGGAAAAGAAGCGGACGGCTATTCTTTCTTGTCGTAGCCATCATTGTCTGGCGTTGTCTGCCGGAGCGATTTGCCGCAGGCAGGGCAAAAAAGAAAGTCTTTTTGCGAAGAAGCACCACACCAAGGGCAGGCTGCCTTCTTGGGAGAGTCCGGTGCCGGTTCTTGTTCGTGTTTTTCGGCCTGTCGGCCGGTAGCGCCAAAGCGTTCATTCAAAGGATCCGGCTCCTCTCCCTCTTCCGTGATATCAAAGGCAGAATAACGCTTTTTCCGAAGCGCATTGATCAAATGATATACCATCTGCGTCACAGCGATGCCGGTCCAGACGAGAGCAAAGATTCCCGTAAAAATGCTGACGGAAAAAGCTTCCACAGTAAAAGCAACGCCGATGATCGCCATAAAAAAGGCAACCAAAGCAGAAACAAACGAGGGCGCACGCCCCGGTTTTACCGATTTCATCCCTCATCCCTCCTTACGGTATTCATCGCTCTTATTATAACGCATAAGGCAGGAAAAGTCAATGCCGCTTTCCGTGCGGCAAAAGCCGACCGCGCCGTGGCATTCCCTCTCCCGAGTGAAAAGGCAAAAGCGCGCTTGATCCGATTTTAGGCAAGACCCTCGGCCGCATCCCGACCTTCCGCCCGATCATACATCGACGAGAGCGGCCAAATAGACAGTTCCTCCACGGTGACAGAGCCAAACAGGGCGGAAAGCGAAAGCCCCGCCGAATCGCCGTCGGGAAAAAGCAGCGCGGTAAAGGGGTATCGGCCGTCCATGGCAAAAATTTCCACCGAGGAGCGGTCGAGATAGAGGCGAAAATCGAAGGTATTGTCCTCGGGCGGCCGCACACCGACGCTGTAACGGGATAAAAACCGCTCGACCGGCGCCCGGCCGGAACAAGTGCGGTCAAGAACCAACGCCGACGACACGGGATCGTAAGTAAAACTCGTTTTTTGTCCGTTGCCGATCCGAAACGCCAAAGAAAAGCCCGCGCCCTTATCGGGGCGAATTCTGGCGTGGATTTCACAGGTATCACAGGCCAGGGGCAAAAGCGAATTGACCGCATCCGGACGAAGGACGGTATTCCGCAGGGAAAAAGGAGCCTTGCGAAGCGTTGCCAGCTCCCTGACCGGGTTTGTTTCGATCTCATAGGATTCGCCGGAACGCTTCAAGGTCAATTCATAGGGGAGCGTCAGAGCGCCGCTCCAGGAGGGCGTGATGTGTCCTGTCTCCATGGCGTATCCCACATCGGTCATCCATTGAATCATGATCACCCGGTCGCCGGTGCCGGAAAAGGTCTGCCCGGCATAAACATCGGGGCCGAAATTAAAGCGCTGCGGCTCGCTTTCCGAAACAAAAGTCCAGACCTTGCCCACCCGCCGGAAGTCACCGATCCGATAGGATACACCGGCACAACTCAGCACCCATTTGTAATTGTCACTGCCCTCCACCCGCATTCGGAAGAGATCGGGGCATTCGGTATGAATGTCCTGACAAGTCCCCTCCGGCGTCCACTCTTTCAGATTGGCCGAGGAGAAGAAGCGGACGGGGCCGCCCGCCACAATCATCATCCATTTCCCGCTTTCTTCGTGCCAGAACACTTTGGGATCTCGAAAATCCCCGTCGTGTAAGGGATCGTCGGCTGAAGCAATGACCGGCGCGCCGTCCTGATACTTTGTCCAGGTCTTTCCCTCGTCTGCGCTATAGGCCATGGCCTGCTGCTGACAGTCCCCGGTCACCGTATAGAAAGCGACCAGCCCGTGTTCGATGCCGTCGAACAGCCCGCTTGTGTTGTTTTTGTCCTCCACGGCGCTGCCCGACCACATCGAACCGTACCGGTCGGGAGAAAGCGCCACGCCCTCGTTTTTCCAATGAACCAGGTCGGAGCTTGAAACATGCGCCCAATATTTTTCGTTGCCGGGAAATTTGGTATCGGGATTGTATTGGTAGAAAACATGATACCGGCCGTTGCAGAAAACCAGTCCGTTAGGATCGTTCAGCCAATTCTTCTCCGGCGTGATGTGATACTGCGGTCGGTAACATTCGTTATACTCGGTTGCCATATCACGGCTCCTCCTTGCAGCGTATCTATAGAATAACATCATTTTCTTTGTGAAAACAGGACAGTGTCAGCGCGCCAGTACGGTGTAAGTTGCTTTCCAGTTTCGCAAAATTTGCACCTCGGCAAAGCCGGCTTTCTTCAGCACTTCCCTTTCGTGCGCCACGGTCAGCGGCGTGTCATAGTGATAAAACGCATGGGGTTTCAGTCCCTGCTCGCGTTTCAGCCGTTCCAGTTCAGAAAAGGAAAATGCTTCTGCTTCTTCCGACGCCGCGAAATAATCTGTCAGAACAAAATATCCCTGATCGGACAGCGCGGCCTTCAGTTTATGATACAGTTCGAGCTTTTGAGCGGCGGTGAAGTGATGGAGCGATTCGACCGATACAGCGGCGTCAAAGCCGTTTGCTTCAAAAGGAACATCGAAATAAGAACCGCAAATTAACTTGAGTTTCCGGTCTGGAAATTTTTGTTTCAGAGCCGCCAGCATATCGGCTGACAAATCAATCCCCACCACCGACGCTTTCCTGTTCAGGGCAAAGTAATGTTCGAGTTCAAGCCCTGTACCGCAACCCAAATCAAGCACATGGGCATCCTGTGCCAACGGCAATAAGGCCGCGGTATAGGGATAAAATTCCTCGGCACCTTCAATTTCCGTCATCATGTGCTTGTCATATTCATTCAACCGAGCGGCGAAAAAAGCATCCATTTTCTCAAGTTTCATAGAATTCCTTCCTCCCGAGCCGGCTTCTCCCTTTATTTTGGCGGAAGTCCGTACTCCCGCTGCATCGCCTTGGCGGAAACAACCCATTGTTTGCCGAATTTGCAGACATCGACACCGTTGACCAGTTTGCCATAGGCGATCGCTTTTCGCAGCGTACTTTCATTTAATCCCCAGAGTTCAGTGGCATCGCTGAAAGCCATCAGTCCGTCAAACGGTGTGGAAACCGCTACGCCGTTTTCCCACAATTCATCGCAGGAAAGGTCGATATCGTCATTCCAGATGACACCGTATCCGCCGACATCTCTTTGTACTTCGGAAAACAAATCCGGATTTTTCAACTGTGAAAAAATCGGAATTTTCTCAAAAAGCGGCGCCACATCGTACAACTTTGTGCATCCTTCGGAAAACTGAACGCTGAGGCGATAGTTGGGAAGCGGAGAAACCGTTTTAATTTTGTGGAACATTCGACCGTCACCTCTTATTCCAGCGGAGGAATCTGCTTATTATATCACGGTATCGTGATTTTGTCAATGGGTTTCCAAGGAGGGTTTGGCAAACGGCAATTCAGCATAGCACCGGCTCCCATGCAAAGGGCAGCAAATCTTTGGCTTTCACTTTTATCAGAGTTCCGTTTTCATCGTTCACGATGACTTTGATATCCGGGCAATATTCATACAACATTTGCCGGCAATTCCCGTCTGTGATGTCAATTGATATGACCCATCATTGATCAAAAAAAGAAACCCTGCGAATGGTATGGCATTGGGGAGGCAT
>CANQXN010000017.1 GCA_947627815.1 uncultured Clostridia bacterium
CTCTGAGAGCGTCCCGCGCTTTGCCGAAACGGCCGGAATATGCCGGTATAATGTAAATAATTTGTTAATTATAGAAAAAATACATGCAAATCCTTCCGGCCTATGATATAATATTTTCTGCTTGCGGCTGTCTGTACGGTCGCGAGGAATCCATCGGCGGCTCGGCTTGCGGGTGAATGTCACCTGCCGCAGGCTGTGTCGTACGAAATATTTTTTATGAGGTGAAACCCATGCTTGAGAAAGAAGTAAAACAGCAGATCATTGCCGACAACGCCAGAAGCGAAGGCGATACCGGCTCTCCCGAAGTGCAGATCGCCATTCTCACCAAGAGAATTTCCGATCTTACCGAGCATTTGAAGAAGAATCCCCACGACAACCACAGCCGTCGCGGCCTCTTTAAAATGGTCGGTAAGAGAAAAAATTTCCTCAACTATCTTGCCAAGAAAGATATTGAGCGCTACCGCGCCATCGTGGCGAAACTCGGTCTGAGAAAGTAACAGAACCCGCAAGGGGCGTATATTTTCCATATACGCCCCTTCCGCTCATTGACGGGGATTTTTCTCCCCGTTCTTTTGAAAATTTGATTCTACCGTCCGAGGCAGGGGTGAATAATGAATAATGAACGGCCGCTTGCCGTGGGGAAACCCCATTCGGGACAAGCCGTCCCGAGACCGTTCACTATTCAGTATTCATTCTCCTTCGGGCGTGAAAAATACAAGAGTGAGGTATTTTCCATGTTTGAAAATTATAAGGTCTTCAAAACCGAAATCGCCGGCCGTCCGCTGGTCGTCGAAACCGGCAAATTGGCCGGTCTTGCCAACGGCTCCTGCCTGATCCGCTACGGCGACACATCCATTCTCGCCACGGCAACCGCTTCCGCCAAACCCCGGGAGGGCATCGATTTTCTCCCCCTTTCCGTCGACTTTGACGAGCGTCTCTATGCGGTAGGGCGCATCCCCGGCGGCTTTTTGCGCCGGGAAGGCCGTCCTTCCGAAAAGGCCATTCTGACCTCGCGCGTCATCGACCGCCCCATCCGTCCGCTCTTCCCGAAAGATTTGCGCAACGATGTGGCCATCAATCTTTTGGTCTTGTCGGTTGACAACGACTGCGCGCCGGAAGTGACCGCGATGCTCGGCGCTTCCATCGCCCTGTCGATCTCGGATATCCCGTGGAACGGCCCCATTGCCGGCGTCCATGTGGGGCTGGTGGACGGCGAACTTGTGATCAACCCGACCAGCGAACAGCGCGAAAAGAGCGCGCTGCAGCTCACCGTGGCAGGCTCCGAAAAGAAAGTGGTCATGATCGAGGCGGGCGCCAACGAAGTGGACGACGACACCATGTTTGACGCCATCATGTTGGGGCATGAAGAGGATAAAAAGCTCTGCGCCTTCATCAACGGCATCGTGGCAGAGGTGGGCAAGCCGAAATTCAGCTATCCCTCCTGCGAGCTGGATCACGATATGTTCGATGAAATCTTCGCCTTCTGCGAAAAGGATCTCATGAACGCGCTCGATACCGATGACAAGACGGTCAGAGACGCCCGGATGCAGCCCATCCAGGACGCGATTCTTGAAAAATTCTCCGAAAAATACGAAAATCTCGATGTGATGCTGCCCGAGCTGGTCTATAAGATGCAGAAAAAAGTGGTGCGCCGCTGGCTGCTCGTCGACCATAAGCGCGTGGACGGCAGAAAGCTCGACGAAATCCGCCCGCTGGCCGCCGAAGTGGATGTCCTCCCCCGCGTACACGGCTGCGGTCTTTTCACCCGTGGACAAACCCAGGTGCTGACCGTGGCGACCCTCGGCACCATCAAGGATGCCCAGATGCTCGACACCATCGATGAAGAGGAATCCAAGCGCTATATGCACCACTACAATATGCCCGGTTTCTCCACCGGCGAGGCCAAACCCACCCGTTCGCCCGGCCGCCGCGAGATCGGACACGGCGCGCTCGCCGAGCGCTCCCTGATCCCGGTGCTGCCCTCGGTGGAAGAGTTTCCCTATGCCATCCGTTGCGTGTCGGAAGTGGTTTCTTCCAACGGCTCGACTTCTCAGGCGTCTGTCTGCGGCTCGACGCTCGCGCTGATGGCCGCCGGCGTGCCGATCAAGGCGCCGGTCGCTGGTATCTCCTGCGGTCTTATCACCGAAGGCGACCAGTGGATGACCATGATTGACATTCAGGGCGTGGAAGACTTCTACGGCGATATGGACTTCAAAGTGGCGGGGACGCACAAGGGCATTACCTCCATTCAGATGGATTTAAAGATCGACGGCCTTACCCCGGAAATCATCAAAGAGGCTCTGAAAGTCACCCATGCCGGCCGCGATTATATCATTGACGAAATCCTTCTCAAAGCCATTCCCGCGCCTCGTCCCGAGGTGAACGAATTTGCCCCCAAGATGATCACCATGCACATCAAGACCGAAAAAATCCGCGAGGTCATCGGCAAGGGCGGGGAAGTCATCCAGAAGATCTGCGCCGATACCGGCGCCAAGATCGACATCGAAGAGGACGGCACGATCTATATCGCCGCCGTCAACCGCGACTCCGGCCTTGCCGCCAAAGCCGCCATCGATGCCATTTGCTTTGAGCCGGAGGAAGGCGCCGTGTATACCGGCACCGTCACCCGCATCATCCCGATTGGCGCCTTTGTGGAGTTTGCCCCCGGCAAAGAGGGCATGGTTCACATCAAAGACCTCTCCAACAAGTTTGTGGAGAAGGTCGAAGATGTGGTCAACGAAGGTGACACCATCACTGTGAAATTCCTGGGCGTTGACGAAAAAGGCCGGTATAACCTGTCGGTCAAGGCGCTTTTGCCCAAACTGCCGGAGGAAGAAACCGGCCGTCCCCCCAGAGCGCCCCGCGCCGAGCGCGGCGAGCGCCCCGGCCGTGAACGCCGTCCCTTCCGTCGCGGCGACAAAAAAGACTGATCCCTGAACGAAATACAGAAAAACCGCCCGCCGGATACCCGGCGGGCGGTTTTTCGTCTTTATGACAGGTCATTTCATGGTTCGGATTTTTTGTGCAGCCGGTCTTCGTGATGCGAAAGCGTCTCACAGAAGCGATCCATGTCGTAGTCTCGGGCTTTGCAGGGGACGGTGCAGACCGTTTCCCCTGCGGCGTCGGTCAGGCGCAGAAAATGACGCTCAAACTCGCGCGTGTTGCCGTCGATACAGTGGCGGCTGACCGTTTCGGTCAGTGCTTCGGCTCCTTTCAGGGAGGCAATGGGCAGGTCTTTTGTCACAAGAGACCCCTTTTCCTCCACCAGAGAGGCGGATTTTTGAAAAAGGCGCAGGCACTCTTTGTCAAACAGCAGATAGGTGACGGTGTAGACCGAGGAGAAGGCGCGGCCGTTGCGGTTTTTCCGAAACAACAAGTCTTCCGGCGCGAAATCGTATCCCTCAAAGACGAAAAAGAAATCGGGATTGATGTCCGGGTAGTCGAAATGCGCCATGGCTTCCTCTTTGGCCGCGTCGGTCATCTGGGTGATCTGCTGGCGCAGCTGTTTTTCGCTGGTGGTCATGCTCAAAGCCAACAAAAGCAGCGTGACGCCCACGATGGCCGGCGGCAGCGCGATGGGGACATACCAATGAAAGGACAAAAGCATCACAAAGGTGACCGCGAACAGTGCGAAAGAGAGATAGGTCACCCAAGTCCAGACCGTGTTGCGTTTATGATGAAAAAACAAAGCGTTTCTTTTGTAATCCATAGTGTAACTCCGATGAAATGTCGGCTGTCACTCAGCCGACTATATCTATATTTTAGCACAAAACGCCGGTTTTGTCAATTCCTGTTGAATGAAAATGACAGAAATTGACCGCAAAAACAGAATTTTTTCCGAAAAAAAGTCTGGCAAGCGCGCCCGTTTTGGCGGAAAAAGGAAAGAAAAATCTTTGGGCTTCTCTTGACAGACCGGGGCGGGTATGCTATAATGAAAAACGAACAAATGTTCTTTTTTGGAGGCGGCCATGGAGACACCCGAGCGCGATAAAAGCCGGACGCGGCCGGTGCGGGACGACAAAGCGCGTGTCTATTTCTGCATCGATATGAAATGCTTTTACGCCTCGGTGGAGTGCGCCGACCGGGGTCTTGATCCCTTCACAACGCCGCTTGTCGTGGCGGATGAGGCGAGGGGACAGGGCGCCATCTGCCTGGCGATTTCGCCGGCCTTAAAAGCCTTGGGCGTGAAAAACCGCTGTCGGCTCTTTGAGGTTCCCGCAGGACTTGCGGTAACGGTAGCCAAGCCCCGCATGAAACGCTATATGCGCTGTGCCGCCGAAATCTACGGCGTCTATCTGCGCTATATGGCGCCCGAGGACATCCATGTCTATTCGATCGACGAGGCGTTTTTGGATGTCACCGATTATCTGAAATGCTATCACCAGACGGCGGAGGCCTATGCCGCTTTCCTTTTGGATGAAATTGCGAAGAAAACGCACATTCCCGCCACGGTGGGGATCGGCTCCAATCTCTATCTTGCCAAGATCGCTCTCGATATCACGGCCAAAAAGAACACCTCTCATATCGCCCGGCTGGAGGAAGAAAGCTATCGCGAGACGCTGTGGCGTCATGAGCCGCTGACCGATTTCTGGCAGGTGTCTACCGGCACGGCCAAAAAGCTGGAAAAGCGCGGGATTTTCACCATGCGGGGGATCGCTTTGGCGCCCGAGACGCTGCTGTACCAGCTTTTCGGCGTCAATGCCGAACTGCTCATCGATCACGCCTGGGGCAGGGAATCCTGTACCATCGCCGACATCAAAAACTATCGGAGCAAGAGCCATTCGATCTCAAGCTCTCAGATCCTGTTTTCCAATTACCCCTTCGACAAGGCGAGAATCGTCGTTGCCGAGATGGCGCGGGCGGGGGCGGAAACGCTGATGCGGCAGAAAACCGTCACCAGAAGGATCGCTTTGTCGGTGGGCTATGCCGACGACAGCCGGCCGGCCGATCACGGCGCCGTCAGCCTGAGCGTGACCACCGATCTGCCCTCGCTTCTCATCCAAGAGGCGCTCGCGCTCTTTGACCGACTGGCCGACCGGGAAGCGCCGATCCGGCGCTTGAGCATCGCTTTTCCCGATCTTGCGTCCTCTTTTTACGAGGGCTACGATCTTTTCAGCGATGTGGAAGCGCTGGAAAAAGAGCGCAAGCGGGAAAGCGCCCTTTTGGGCATCAAAGACCGCTTCGGCAAAAATGCGCTGTTGCGGGCGGTGGACTATTTGCCGGGCGCGACGGCGCGGGAACGCAACCGCTTGGTCGGCGGCCATAACGGGGAATAACGCCCGCGCGCGTCCGGCGGGCAAGAAGGCGGAAAAGGGGGCTTGGTATGACAAGGGAAGAACGGGCCAAACAGTTTTTGCCCTTCGATGCCCTGAAGGGCTTGCAGGAAGAACTGCGCCATCAGGAATGGTTAGCCAATCGCGTGCCGAGGCGTCAGCTCTCGGACGAGGCGGCGGCCTTGCTTTCCCGCAGGCTTTCGCGGGTGAAGCGGGGCGATCGGATCCTGTTGGAGTTTTATCACGAGGGACACTATCTTCTTTTGGAAGCCGATGTCGCCGACAAAAACGAAACCGCCCGCACGCTGACCCTCGGCCATACCGCCATCGCCTACGAGGATATTATCCGGCTGAAATTTTTGTAACAAAAGACGCGGGGAAAGCCTTTTTTCAAGGGCTTTCCCCGCGTTTTTTGTGTGAAAAATCGGTTTACGCCTGGCCGGAGACGCTGAGCGAGCGCACATAGACGCTGCCGCACGCCACGGAACCGAAGGAGTCAAAGTCACTTGCAATCTCGACCACATTGTTCAAAAGGTCGAGGATGTTGCCCGAAACCACGATGAGCGTGACGGGATCGGCTATCTTGCCGTCAACGATACGGTAGCCGGAAGCCTGCAAATTGAACGCGCCCGAGACGGCGTTGACGCCGGCGTGCTGACCCATCATGCCGGTGATGAGAATGCCGTTTTCGATGCCGGCGATCATCTCGTCCAAAGAGCGATCGCCGCCCGCGAGGCAGAGGTTGGTGGGGCGCACACCGATGCCGCCCGATCCCCCTTTGAATCCGTTGCCGGTGGGTTCGGCGCCCAGCATCTTGGCAGTTTTCAGGCTGTGGAGGAAGGTCTTGAGAACGCCTTTTTCCACCACAGTCTTTTTGAAGGCGGCCACGCCTTCGTCATCGAAGGTCGTCTTGTGGAAGGATTCGGCGAGCAGCGGATCGTCCACCAAGGTGATGTTGTCGCCGAAGACTTTTTCGCCCAATTTGTCGCCCAACAGGCAGAGCTTTTTCACCGCCGATTCGCCCGAGAAGAGCGAGAGGAAGCAGGACAAAAGGCTGGCAAACTGCCGGTTTTCGAACACCACGGGATAGGCGGCGGAGGGGACGCTCTTGGCGCCGATCGCCGATAAAGGACGCGTCACCACATATTCTTTGAGCTTTTCGTAATCGATGTCGGCGAGATTTTTGACATAATCGAAATAGTAGCCGGTGCGGGTGTCGCCGTCTTTGACAATGACGCCTTGGCAGTAGACCACCGCGGCGGTTTCGGTGCGGGATACCGAAAGCCCGTTTGAGTTTTCGATGCTCACGGTGCTGGTTTCGACTTCCACGCCGGCCGAGGTCATGGTGATAAATTCGCATTTTTCGCGGACATAGGCTTCCATTTTTCGGCTGAGCGCTAAGCGGTCGCCCTGCGTGTAGTTTTCAAAATCGTGCGATTCTTCCGGCAGGGTGGGGTAGCTGTCCGAGCCGCCGTAGATGAAATAGGGATCGCTTGATTCGATGATGCCGGCGTTTTCTTTGAGGCGGCGGACGATTTCCTCTATTTCATCGTCCTCGTCACGCTCGACATAGAGCGAGGCGATGTGTCCGCCGTAGACGCCGCGCACATACAGTTCGTTGGATTCGTAAATGAGGTTCTGATCGACCTCACCGTTGAAGGTGGATACCGAGGCGTCCTCGCTCACCACCCGATAAAGTTCTACTTCTGTGATGCCTTCCCGGCGGCAGGCTTGTTCGAGTTTCTTGAAATCCATGCGTCTTGCCCCCTTTTAGTTTTTGGCGGCCACACCGGCGCCGCCGACCGTCATATTCTGAATGCGAATGGTGGGTTCGCCCACATTGGCGGGAATGCTGCCGGAGGAGGCGCCGCAGACCCCGTGGCCGAAGGTTTGGTTGCCGGCGATCATGTCGATGCCCAAAAGGGCGCCGGCGCCGTTGCCGACCAGCGTTGCGCCGCGCACCGGGTGGGTGATTTTACCGTGTTCCACCATATAGCCTTCGTTGACGGCAAAATTGAATTCGCCGGTCACGGGATTCACCGAGCCGCCGCCCATGGATTTGGCAAAAAGACCGTATTCGGTGGCGGCGATGATCTCCTCAAAGGTAGAAGTGCCGTTGGCAATATAGGTGTTGGTCATACGGGAGGTCGGCACAAAGCGGTAATTCTGCCGCCGGCAGCTGCCGGTGGCTTCGGTATTCATGCGCCGGCCGTTTTTGCTGTCCACCATGTAGGAGGTGAGAATGCCGTTTTTGATCAGCACATTTTTCTGTGTCGGGTTGCCTTCGTCGTCGACATTCAAAGACCCCCATTCGTTCGGGATCGTGCCGTCGTCAATGGCCGTGACGATGTCGGAGGCGATTTTCTGCCCCTGCTTGCCGGAAAAGACCGACATGCCGCGCGCCACCGCGCTGGCTTCGAGCGAGTGGCCGCAGGCTTCGTGGAACAAAACGCCGCCGAATCCGTTGTGAATGATCACGGGATAGACGCCGCCCACCATTTCGGGCGCGTCAAGCATGGTGACGCAGGCTTCGCAGACGCGGCGCGCCATAGCGGCGAGATCCTTTGTCTTAAAGCCGTCGATGTCGAAGTTGCCGCCGGCGGTTTCGCTGTTCGATTGGCTCTTGTCGCCGTCGCGCGCCACCGCCGTGGCGCCGATGCGCTCTTGGTTGCGGACATCCCGGACGAATTTGCCCTTGGTGTTGGCGATGGTGACATGCTGTGTCGTGTCAGTGAAATTCACAATCCGCTGGACGATGCGGGGGTCGCCGAAGGCCACCATGGCGTCGTCCACAAGGCGCAGATAGGCGATTTTTTCTTGGGGCGCCACCGTGGCGCTTTCCCGCCCGATGCTCACAATGCCGCGGCGGGTGGCGTCCTCTTCTACAAGCTCATAGGAGAGGGCGAGAGGGGCGCCGTCAAAGGCTTTGGAAAGAGAGCCGGCCAGCCGCATAAGCCCCGCCTCGGAGAGGTCGGAGGTGTAGCCGTAGGCTTCTTCGTTGCCGCGCAGCAGGCGAATGCCGGCGCCGTAGAGGTGACGGGTGGAAGCGCTGTCCACCTTGCCCGAAATCATGGTGATGTCGCCGGCATAGGTGTCTTCGTAAAAGATTTCCGCGTAATCGGCGCCGGTGACAAGGCCGGCGTCCAAGACGCGTCTTGCGAGTTCTTTGGTAAGCATAGGCGAAGAATCTCCTTGTCTTTTTTATTAAGCTTATTTTACAATATTTTCCTGAAAACCGCAAGAGGGAAAGCGATACTTTTTGTAAAGATTTGCAAAGATTAAAAAAGGACAGCCGCGAAACCCTGCGTCTGTCCTTTTTCCTTTTTTTAAAGTTTTTGAAGGGGTTTGGGGGAACTTTTTCCAAAAAGTTCCCCCGTAGCCACTCAATTTTTCGTGCTGACAGAGCCGTTGGCGCAGATGACGGTCGAGGTGGAGAGCGGCTCCGCCCAGTGCGCTTCCTTGGAGATCGTTTCCCACTGCGAGGTGGAGCCGGCATAGCGCAGGGTCGTGACCGAGGAATTGTAGAAAAAGCCGCCGGCAATGGTTTTAACGGTTTCCGGAATGATAAATTCCTTGACAGCGGTGCCGGAGAGCAGCCAGCAGGAGGTCAGCGCGGTTGTGCCTTCCGCCAGTGTGATCTTGGTCAAAGACGCGCAGTTGAGAAAAGGCGTCAGGCCGTAATCGGTAAGAGAGGCGGGCAGAGTTGCCGATGTGATCGGGGCGCCCATAAAAGCAAGCGGCGCGATGCCCGTGACGGGCAGACCGTTGTATTCGGCGGGGATGACAAGATCTTTGTCGGTGCAGGCGCCGATGCCGGTCACCGTGTAGGAGCCGTTGTCATCGTTCTTCTGGTAGGCAAGACCGGCGCTGCCCTTGGGTTCTTTTTGCCCGCAGACCGTGCAGACGCCGTCTTTGTAATTGTGAGGCTCTTGGGGGATCGGCTGTGTCTCGACAGCGCCGCAGTCTTGGCAGGTGTGCTGCGAAAGACCCGGGGCAGTGCAGCTTGCCGGCGTCTGAACCGTCCACTCGCCGAAGTTGTGCGTGCAGGCGGTGTGGCAGACCGAGCAAACGCCGTCCACATAGGTGTGAGGCACGATAAGATCCCGTTCTTCCCGCTGGAGGCAGAGGGTGCAGACCCGAACCTCCTTGCCGGGTTTCTGGCAAGTGCCAGGCTCGGTGACGGTCCATGCGCCAAAATTGTGTTCGCAGGCGGTGGGATCGATGATATCGGGCGCGGAGGAAGAGGCGGCGCCGCCATCGCTGCTACTGCCGGGGGCGAGGGTGTCGGCGGGATCGCAGGCGACGGTGAAAATCAGAAGCAGAAGCGAAAGCATCACCAAAAGAGCCAACCGCACGGCTTTTCTGTATCTTATCTCTTTCATGGGTATCGTTTCCTTGCAAATTTTTTTATGCTCACGCGAAGAGCGTGTCTTTATTCTACCATACCTTTTGCGAAAAATCAAGAGAGAGGCGCTTTTTTCCGCCAAAAGGGCGAAAAAGCGAGAGGCAAGTCGGAAACTCCGGCGTCATAATTCGTCGATGAGCGTGATGATCTCTTTGATGGGCATAAGACGGTCGTCCACCTCTTTGGCTCTGTGATAGCGCAGGATGTCCTCGGCGGTTTTCTGCATGGCGGGGAAGGCGCTGCGGGTGAGCTGGTTGGCGTAAATGACGATGTTGACGCCGTGCGCGGCGAGTTCCTCGTTGGTGATCACATTGTAGGAAGAAGGTACCGCGACGATCGGCGTTTTTTTGTCAGCGGCGCGGAAGGCGTCGCAGAACGCGAGAATTTCGGCGGGATCCTTTTTCCGGCTGTGGATCATAATGCCGTCGGCGCCGGCGGACACAAAAGCGGCGGCGCGCGCTAAAGCGTCGTCCATGCCTTTTTCGAGAATCAGGCTTTCAATGCGGGCGATGATCATAAAATCGTCGGTGAGCTGCGCCCGCTTGCCGGCGGCGATTTTGGCGGAAAAGGCCTCGATCGAATCCTGCGTCTGCTCTACCTCGGTGCCGAAGAGGGAATTTTTCTTGAGTCCCTTTTTGTCCTCGATGATGACGGCCGAAACCCCCATGCGCTCGAGGGTGCGGACATTGTAAACAAAATGCTCGGTATGCCCGCCGGTGTCCCCGTCTAAAATGATCGGCTTGGTCGTCACTTCCATGATGTCGTCGATGGTGCGCAGACGGGAGGACATGTCGACAAGCTCGATGTCGGGCTTGCCTTTGGCGGTGCTGTCGCAGAGCGAACTTACCCACATCGCGTCAAACTGATCGAGTTTGCCGCCGTTTTCCACCACCGTTTTTTCGGCGATCAGACCGGTGAGGCCGCTGTGCGCCTCGATGACCTTGACAATCGGGCAGATTTCGATGAGCTGACGCAGCCGCTTGCGGCGGTATTCCGGCATGGCGAGCTTTTCTTTCAGTTGGGAATCGATTTTTTTAACTTTTTCGTTGTAAGTATAGGGGACTTCGATCAGTTCCCCGCCGTAGGCGGCAAGCCCTTCGAGAACGCCCGCCCGCAGCGCCGATTCCGGTCCCGTGCGCCAGTTGTCGCCGTGAATGACATAGTCGGGCTTCAGCTCCTTGAGAATGTCGTCATATTGCATACTGTGCTGTACCACGACCCGATCGACGCCGGGCAGGCTCTCGTAAAGCCGGATGCGCTCGGCCAGCGGCAGGGTCGGGAATTTGTTGTAGCGGATGAGCGCCTCGTCGGAGAGCGCGCCCACAATGACTTTCCCGTAGGCTTTGGCGTGCGCGAGAATGTTCAAATGCCCCTCGTGAATGACATCGGTACAGAAACAGGTATAGGCTGTTTTCATCGCTTTTTTCTCCCTTTTGCGTCAGGATTTGTATTTTTCTATGATCTCTTTTACCAAAAGATCGGCGGTCGCCTCAATGGCATCGAAGGGGACTTCCTTGGGCAGTGTCACGCCGAACGCGGCTTTGACTTTGGCGAGAAGCTCGTCGGTGTAGAAGAGCGAACCGTGTTCGATGGCCTCAATGCCGTCAAGGTAGATCGATTCGCGGTTTTTGGCGCGCATGGCGGCAAGATCGAAGACCTCTTCGCAAATCGAGGCCGTGACCGCATCGCCGCCGCCGTCGAGCGTGACAGGATAGCCGCCGATCTCCCCGAAGGCGCCGGGGCAGTGGAGCTTGACTTTTTTTCCCTCCCGCACGGCGGCGAGAATGCCTTCGATGATCTCAAAGTTGCTCGCGGCGTTCATCATGTTCCGCTTGGCGTCGGTCGGCATGGGGATGCCGCAGTGGGCGATGATCGTTTCGATGTCAAGGGGCAGGGGTTTGCCGTGATAGCGCATGTCGATGAGCATTTTCTGCCCCTCGGTATGCCCCTCTTTGCTGATGCAGACATCGTGAAAATGCGAAACCGCAAAGGTGATATCGATGTTCCAGGGGTCGGGCAGAGCGAGAAGCTCGCCCGCCGCCAATTTGAAACGGTAGACGAGATGGTTGATGTTGCCGCTGCCGAAATCGGGATAGGCATACCCTGCGGACTTGAGCCAGGGAATCACGGCGTCGGAATAGGAGGTGTTGATGACAACGGCGTCGCTTTCGGCGGCCTTGCAGGCGGCCATGATGTTTTTGACATAGCGGATGGATAACGGCGCCCAGATGCCGTAGGCGCGCAGGGCTTTCCAGGAAATGCTGCCGTATTTGAGGCCGGCATAGGCGCGGCTGCTGTTGACGATGATGTCGGGCTTCACACGCGCGAGAGCGTCGGCGACGGCGTTTGTGTCGTTTAAATCCACGCCGCCCACCACCGTGACAGGACTGCGGTTCTGCCCCCGGATCATCGAGGCCACGCGGATGATGTTGACATCCGACGCCATTTTGTCGGCGCTTCTGCCGGCGACAAAAAGCGCGATGCCTTCATCGGCCGTGGACATGAGGTCGTCGAGCAGATAATGCCCCACGCTGCCCAGCCCTATGATCATGACACGGATGGGCCGCTCTTTGGCCGCCTGTCGCAGCGCGGTCAGCTTTTCGCTTGTTGTTTTCATAGAAAATACCTCGTTCTCTGTTCGGAAAAACACATAAAAGCGTTATAAACTCTTTCGGAAATCGGCTACCGTGTTGCAGTTGATCCAGGCGGCAAAGGGGATCACTTCCTGCGCCTCGGGGGCGATCGTGCGGAAATAGTTCTCCACATAGACAAGATTCGTACCCCGCCAGTTGGCCTCGCTCATGGCGGAAAAACATGCGCGGGCGGCGTCGGCGTCGGCAAACTTCCAGACCTGGCCGGAATTGTAAATGGCGCAAAACGGCTCGGGAATGGTAAGAGCATCATGCCCGGTGTCATAGAGATAGCGCACCTTGCCGGAAAGGTCATAATAGTATGCCACGGCCTTGGCGGCGGTGATCGGGTCGCTGTTTGAGGTGATCACGCTTTTTTCGCTCTCGCACACCTTGACAAAGGAGGGTGTGTCGAGAAAAAGATCGCCTTCGGCAAAGACAATTTCGTCAAAGGGCAGGGTCATGGCCGCCTTCATCCCGCAAAAGAGACTGTAGCCCGAACCGTAGGTTTCATAGGCTTCGTTGTAAACCGGCCAAAGCTTCGGGGCAAGATCGGAAAAATGCGCGGCGAGCGCCTCTTTCACTTCTCCAAAGCGATAGCCCCCCACGATGATGTATTTGTCGAATTTCACCGGCTGGCGCAACAAGCGCCAAAGTAGGGACTCCTCAAACTTTTTTTCGTGATAGAGGCATTTGACGCAGTCTTTCCCCAAAGAGTGAGAAAAGCGGGAGGAAAGCCCCGCCACGGTGACGAGCAGCACCCTCATGCCCGCCGCCTCATTTCTTCCACACAGGCGGCGATGCCTTCTTCTAATGTGACGCGGGGGCGCCAGTCGGTGCGCGAACGGATTTTTTCGGTGTTCAAAAGCCGCCGCTCGGGATCGGAGGCGCGAAAGCCCCGGAAGGTGATGGCGGGATGCTCGATGCCGAGAAGAGAACCGCAGAGCGCGACAAGATCGACGATGGAAATCTCTTCCTCGGTGGCCACATTGTATACCGTGCCGTCCAGTGCCGCCTCGGCGTTGATCAAGGCGATCACGGCGGCGCAGCTGTCGATGTTGTGAAGGAAAGTGCGCTTGTTTTTGCGGCTGTTTTCCAAAAGCTCCACTTCGCCTTTTTCGGCAAGCGAGCGGAGAATGTGGGGGATGATGTGTTTGGGATAGCGTTCGTTTTTGCTGTAGACATTGGCAAACCGGATGGAACAGCCCTTGATTTTGCCGCTGTCCACCGCGTCCTTCATGAAAAACTCGGTGAGCAGTTTGCCGGCGGCATAGCTGGTGCGCTGGCTGTGTTCGGCGGTGGCCATGGTGAGGTAATCCGATTCTTTCACGCCGCCCTCGGCCCAGGAAGCCATGGAATAGACCTCCGAGGTGGAGCAGTTGATATAGCAGTCGGCGCCCACGGCGATGGCCTGATCGAGAAAGGCTTTCATTCCCGTGACATTGGTTTCAAAGGTGCGGTCGATGTGGTAAAAATGTTCGGTGTGTACCACGGCGGCGCAGTTGATGTAGACGACACGGTCAAAATCGCTCTTTCTGGCAAGCACTTCTTTTTGAATGTCTGCCATTTCGTCTTTGTTGTTGAGATCGTACTCTTTAAAAAGAAAGCGCGGATGGCCGGCAAGATCCGCCACGGTGGCAAGGGAAGAAGCAAAGAAATTGTCAAACCCCAAAACGGTGTGTCCCGCCCGGGTCAGCTGACGCGCGAGTTCATTGCCGGTCATGCCGGTGACGCCGCTGATTACATAAAGATCCTTCATCAGATACCGTACTCCAATCTTGTTTTATAAAAATCGTCCACCTGTCCGGTATAGGCGGCCTGCGCGCCGGCGATATCGTAGGGAAGATCGATCATGGCAAGCGCGCCGGTGTCGCTGTCCAAAAGGGCAAATTGCGCCGCCGGATTGAGATTTCTCGGCTGTCCCAAAGAACCGGGATTGAGAAAGACCGTCTTTTTCAGGTTGCGGCGGGCGGGGTCGTCCGCCGGGAAAAAGACCTCGAAAAAATGCGGCTTGTGGGAGTGGCCGGAAAAGACATAGTCATAGTCCGCGTAGGCGACGGGGTCCTGCCCGGGGCGGATGGCGCCCCAAGCGGGATCGTCAAGGCTCCCATGCACCGCCAGGGCTTTTTTGTCCCCGATCGAAAAGGCAACCGGCCCCGTGGTGAAGGCGGCAAGCGCGGCTTTGACCTCTTCGGTCAGTATATTACGGGTATAGGCGGCACATTCCTGCCCCCGGCGGGAGGAAAAACGGGAAAAATCCCCGGTGAGGATCGCCTCCTCATGGTTGCCGCGAATTTCGCAGAGGCGCGGGCAGGGCAGCGCGGCATAGGCGCGCGCCACCTCGTTGGAATGCATACCGTAATCCACAAGATCGCCGAGAAAGACGATCGACCGCTCGGCGGCGGGCAGGCGGGCGAGAAAAGCGGAGAACGCTTCCCACGCCTGAAGATTGCCGTGCAGATCGGATAAAAGAATGAGTTGCATAAAAAACTCCTTGTGCGGTTTTGGGACGGCACCATGTGGAAAGTATGGGATGTTCTTCCTTTAGTATAGCACAGAATGAAATGTTTGTAAAGACAAAAAAGCATCCGCCCCACGGAAATCGGGGACGGATGCTTTCTCTTTTTTTGATTTTTTAAAAAAAGACGCCACGGGCTTTGTCTTTGACCTCGCGGGAGGCGGAGAAGGGAACGCGGGTAGTGTAACCGGCGCGCGCCGCCACGATCTTTTTGGTGGGCCAGCGCTGAATTTCACTGTTCCACTGGAACACCGTGTCGTTGTAGAGTTCCCGGGCGGCGGTGATCTCTTTTTGCAGATAGGAGTTCTGCCGCATCGCTTCCTTGATGTCGTCGTGCGCCTTTAATTCGGGATAGCGTTCCACCGCCACATTGATCTGGGCGGCGAGGTTGTCGATGCTGCCGGCCAGCGCGTTGCGGTCGCCGTTTTTGTCGGCGCCGCTGCGCAAAGCGGCGATCTGTGTAAAGGTGGATTTGTCAAGTTCGATGGAGCGTTGGAGAATCTGCGCTAAGTTTTCGAGAATCACAACACGCTGTTCCAGATAGTTGTCAATCTGGGAGGCGTCGTGCTGTACCTTCTGCTGCAGCTGCGCGAGATAGGTTTTGGCGTGAATCTTCATGAAGAGAAAGATCACACCGGGAAGGATCCCCAAAATCCAGAGCAGGATTTCGAAGATGAGAGAACCCGCGCCTACCGTGACGGGGATCTGCTTTTCGATGACATTGACATCTCTGCCGGCCTCATTGACCGAACCTGTCATTTCGTCAAGTTCGTTTGCCATGATTTTTTCTCCTTTTCATAAATGATTTTATAAAAATGTTTGCTTTCTTATCAGATTGGCGTTAAGAGGAAAGAACGCGCAGGATCAACCCGCCGGTAAAAATGAGATCGGGATCGGAAGAAAGATTGCTTTTCAAAAATTCTTCCCGGGTCATGGTGACGGCGCGCAGTTCGATCTGCGTGGTTTTTTCCACCGGCAGATATTCGGTCCAGGGGACGGACACGGGATAGACCTGCCCGTTTCTCGCCATCACCGGAATGATGTCGATCCGGGGCGTGGCGCTGTAGCAATGGGCGGTGACATCCGCGCGGGTGACCTCTTCACCGGCATACAGCCCCGTGATCTTGCAAATCGGGCGGGTGACGGCCTCAGGCGGCGAGAGCAGCGCGGGCGGGATGGTGTTGGCGGCGGATTCCGCCTCCCACAGGCCGATCTGCCCCTTTTCTTCGCACAGTCCGAAGGTCATATCCGCTTTTTCCTGCCGGTAAAGGGGGAGGGAAAAGAGCGGCGCGAAATCGAAGAACAGAGACTGAAAATATTGCTCGTTATAGCGGATAAAGGCTTCTTTGGCATGTGCTAAGTCAAAATCGGAGAAGCGGGCGGGGTTGGCGTCAAAGTCAAACGCGGTGCCGTGTTGGGAGGAGATGACATTGACACGCCCGTTTTTCTCAAAGCTGAAATCGTCGCCGTACGGCTCTTTGCTGCGCAGAAGCGCCACCATATTTCTTTGCGCCAGCGGGGTGAAAAGCAGACGGAATTGCGTCTCGTTGTCGCGGTTTTCGGCGCCGAACAGCACTTCAAACTCGCTGTTGGCGAGCTTGTTGTAGCTGCCGCCCTGTTCCACCGCCTCCCGCGCTTTCTTTTCCAGCTCTTTTTCGCCGTTTCTTACCATGGCGTCGATTTTTTTGTCGTCGGCGTCATGAGGGACGATGGGCGAGCGGGAAAAATGCAGATCGGGCGCGGCGTTGCTGCCGTACATCAGGCAGGTTTTGAAAAAGTATTCGGGCGCGGGTTTGGTGACGGTGGCCGTCAGGGTCTGGGAACGCGTCACCGTGCGGAGGCGCCCTTGGCTGTCATATTCTGTTTCGGTCCAGGAGACGATGCGGCTGCCGGTGTAAAGATGATTCCGCATGGTCAGAAAGAGGTTGCGGGTCAAGAGAAAGGGCAGTCCGTCGGAGTTGCCCGAGCGCGCCCGAAAGAGCGAAAGATTGGCGTTGCGTTCTGACTGAAAGTCGCAATAAGTATTGAAATAGTCGTATTTTTTCTCGTCAAAGTATTTGTCGATCTGAATTTGCGGCAGGGTTTCGAAAACCAGACGGTCGGGCAGATTCCAATCGTATTTGGCGTTCAGCGCGGCCATTTGCGCCCATGCTTTCTGTTCGAGCGCCTGGGCGTTTTGGTTTAAGCGGGTAGATTCCGCCTTGCCCTCTTTGATCCGGGGATTGCAGGTTTTAAAAATCAGGACAAGAGCGCCGATCGCGGCCACGACGGAGAGCACCAGCACAACGAGAGAGAGCGGGATAAGGGCGCCGGCTTCATCGGTGAGGCGAAAGGCGAAAAACAAGGCGGTAAGCGCGAGCAAGATGACCGCCGCGATCAAAAGGGTGCGCAGAAGTTTTACCCGACGCGTTTTTTTGTCCACAGAACCTTTGTCATCTAAAATTTTGGAGCGCTCTTTTGTGATTTCGGCGTTTTCTTCGGGCGAAACGCCGGCCTCCGCCACCAAGGCGTCAAAGCAGTTTTCGGCGTTCTGCCAGTGCCGTTCTTTCAGTTGGTCGTAGGCTTTCAACGGCTCTAATAAAATGTCATCTTCCATGCTCGAAAAACCGCCTCCTTTGTGTGCCGAAAAAAGAGCTTTTTCAGCCTTTTCTTTATTATACCGCGTTTTTTGCCGATTGTCAACGGCTTTTCTCCTTTGTTATTCTTCCTTTTTGCGACAAAAAAGCTGTTCCTCTATAACCGAAAAACCCCCCGCCGTAAAAGCCGTGCGGCTTTTTGGCGCGGGGTGGTTTCTCTGTCTATGTCGGCAAATTCAGAAGTTTTTCTTGACGGTCAGAATGTTCTGCCCGTCTTTGTACTTGTAGGTCATCGCGTCCATGGTCTTTTTCACCATGAAAATGCCGAGGCCGCCGATCGGCCGTCCTTCGGCGGAGAGGGAGATGTCGGGGTCGGGTTTGGCGAGGGGATCGTGAGGCTTGCCGCTGTCGATGAAGGTGACGCAGGCCGCCTTCGGCACCTCTTCGGTGCTCACCCGCACCGTGGCCGAACCCGTGACGCCGTCATAGGCGTAATGGGCGATGTTGCCGAAGAGTTCATCGACCGCCACGCTGAAGAGCGTCTGCACCTTGGCGGGACACCCTAACGCTTCCAGCCGCTCCT
>CANQXN010000018.1 GCA_947627815.1 uncultured Clostridia bacterium
CGCTTGGAAGCTCTCCACCGTCGGCGCGGCGCCCGCGTTTTTCATCTCGTCAAGCAATAGGGACGCGGCTTTTTGCTCCCCTTCCCGCGTGGAAAGGCGTTCAAAGCCGAGTTTGTGCAGAAGGGCAAACATCCGTCTGCCCGAAACAGGCTGTCGTTCCATGGGTCATTCCTCCTCTGGCGCGTTCTTTTTCCGTGTGCCGGTTTTCGACTCGGAAGAGCGCTTTTTCGTTCTTTTTTTGTGTTGCAACTGCTCGATGGCGGCCAAAAAGGTTTCAATGTCCTTGAAGTCGCGATACACCGAGGCGAAGCGGACATAACTGACCTCGTCCAGCTCCCGCAGGCGTTCCATGGCCATGGTGCCGATTTCCTGCGAGGGGATCTCGGTGCGCAGGGAGTTGATGAGATCGGTTTCAATGTCCTTGGTCAGCTGTTCGAGCTGATCGGACGACACCGGCCGTTTATAGCAGGATTTGATCAGGCCGGCCAGCAATTTCTGCCGGTCGAAAATTTCTTTAGAACCATCTTTTTTGATGACAAAAAGAGGGACTTGTTCGATAAATTCATAGGTCGTGAATCGGTGATGGCAGGCGAGGCACTCCCGCCGCCGGCGAATGCTGGCGTTTTCGGTGGGACGCGAATCGATGACTTTACTGTCATCGTGACCGCAAAGAGGACATCTCATGCTTTTTACTCCTTTTCTGAACCTCCTTTTCTTGAAAAGAAAAGGAGGCAAAAGAACATTAAAAAGGGATTCTGTCCTTTTCTTGAAAGAAAAGAACCAAAAGAACTTTAAAAAAGGGATTCTGTCCTTTTCTTGAAAGAAAAGGACCAAAAGAACTTTAAAAAAGAAGGAATTTTAAACAGAGGCACCAAAAATTTTTTCCCCCGGATAAAGTTTTTCCGCTTCCCTTTTTTCCAAAAAGGGAAGAAACTACAACTTGCGTTTGCAAGATTCGTAGAAGGCGCGGCCGCCGAGGAGATTGAACGCCTCCAAAAGCGCCTTGGCCGATAGGTTTTCCGGCAAGTCGGCCGCCCGCGCTAACTGCTTGCGCCGGCTGGCGCTATCCGACCCGCCGCAAAAACCGTCAAGGTAAAAATCCATGCGCGTGAGGGGGGAAGCAGCGGCAGAAGAAAGATCGGCAGCACCAACAGGGGCGTCAGCTGGGGCGGCGAGGGCGCCTTCCCCCATACCAGCAGCACCAATGGAAGCGTCAACAGCGTAGGCGGGGGCGCTTTCCCCCACACCGACAGCACCGGCGGGTACGCCCTCCCCCGCACCGGCAGCACCAATGGAAGCGTCAACAGCGTAGGCGGGGGCGGCTTCCCCCGCACTTGCTTGCGCAAAGGGGAGAAAGAGCGCGCGCAGGGCGGCGGCGTCGCTGCCCTCCACCCCCAAAAGCCCCTCTTTGCCGGGGCTTTTTTTGCGCTTTTCCTTCCCCGTGCGGGGCGGAATATACAGGTGAACGACCTGTTCCGGCGGGAGCGTCGAACGGACATAATTGCGGATCAAAAGCCCGCCGCTGTCGGCGTCGGTCAGCACGATCAAACCTTTTTCGGCGGCAACCTTTCTCAAATAAGCGAGCTTTTCTTTGTTTTTAAAGATGCCGAAGCCCTCGGTCGTGAGAATACACGCGTCTAAGAGAGAGGTGAGCTTGATTTTGTCATACTTGCCTTCCACAAGCACCGCCCGGGACAGCTTGAGCTTTGCCTGTTTCTCTTCCATGCCGTCCCCTCCTTATTTCGTGTTACTCTTCTTTCACAGTTGACAGATGTCAGCAATACCTTTTGTCACATGTCAACTTTGTGGCATAGCAATATTGAGGATCAGCCGCTCGATGAGGAAATATTTATCAATCGAGCGCGATTTGAGCTTACTGTCGGTCTCATAGCAAAGCCGCACGGCGCGTTCCAGCGGATCGGAAGGCGCTTGCGCTTGTGCAGGCGGCGCTTGCGCCACTTGCGGCGAAACCGCAGGGTTCACCGCAGATGCGGGGCGGGCGGGTTTTGACAGTTCGCGCAGGGCGTTCAGCCGCAAACGCACGGGATATTCGCTCATTTTCAATTCTTTTGCGATTTCCGCGCTATTCAAGCCGAGTTCGGAGAGGATTTTGACGCTGGCCAGTTCATTGACCACTTTCAAGACCGAGGCGGCGATAGCCACCGGCGCCTCGCGTTTTCGTTTCATCTCGCCGAAGAGAGCGAACGCTTTTTTGACATCGCGGGCGAGAATAGCGTTGACAAAGGCGAAGTCGGCTTCCTCTTGGTAAGCCGTCGCCACTTTGGCCACCGTCTCGTATGTGATGGCTTTTTCGCCATGCGCTGACGCATACGCCGCGATTTTTTCGATTTCATGTGAGAGCAGGCTCATATCGCGGCCGCAACGTTCGAGGAGCGCGTGGCAGACATCGGGCGGGGCAAAGCAGCCCTGGGCGGCAAAGTGCCGTCCGACCCAGGAGGCGAGTTTGGCCGGTGTTTGCCGTTCAAATCCGACGAGCGCGATGGTTTTTTCGAGGATTCGGTAGGCTTCCGACGGGCGTTTCGTGCTGC
Source organism: uncultured Clostridia bacterium (assembly GCA_947627815.1). Taxonomy (GTDB): domain Bacteria; phylum Bacillota; class Clostridia; order Oscillospirales; family CAG-272; genus RGIG1993. The sequence goes on from CANQXN010000018.1 coordinate 2,550, forward strand.
CGGGGTCGAATTCTTCCTCCCTCGCATAGACGAGCAAAACGCAGTCGCCGGGGTCAGCCGCCGCGGCGGCGATTTTTTCTATATCCTCTTTTTTCATTTTGCAAAAATTCGCGTCTTCCAGCTCGACCAGCCGCCGCTCGGCCATGGTGGGCAGCGTGGCAAGGGCGTTTGCTATAGCGTCCGGCTCTTTGATTCTTTCGTGATTGAAAGCTTCGAGCGATTCATCGGGCAAGAGTGCTTTTCGTATTTTTTCGCGATATATTTGCTTTAAATAATCTTCTTCTCCATAAAAGAGATAGCATCCCCGCATCGCGGGGCCAATGTGTTTTTCAAGTTCAGCAATCGTCATTTTCGTTATGGGGAACTTTTTTCCAAAAAGTTCCCCAGACCCTTCAAAAACTTTTTAGGGAATCTTTCTTGGAAAACTTTTTGAAAAAAGTTTTCCAAACCTTTCAAAAACTTTATAAAAGGGGGATAAAAGGAAACTGAAATGGTGTTGGCGGCGTTTTGGGGGTAACAAGTCACGGGCGAAGGCGCGGGCAGGCGGGGCGAGCTGCTTTGTCCGCCGCCTTGTCCGCCGGGCGGTCACGCTTTTTTCTGTTTCAGCAGGGGGATATAGGCTTTAAAGTAAAGCGCGCCGGAGTAGACGGTCAAAAAGGTCATACCGATCAGCGAAAAATAGGACAGCCAAAGCGAATCGCTCATGATGATAGGTTCAATGCAGGCGGCGAGAATGAAGACAATCTGGGCGCAGGTTTTGGTTTTGCCCGCCATATTGGCCGCCACGACAACGCCGTTGGCGTTCTTGACAAGCATCCGCAGCGTCGTCACGCCGAGTTCCCTTGTAATAATGATGAAAACCGAAAAGGTCATGACAATCGAAAACGCGAGATAGCCGTTTCTGTCATCGGCGCGGCGCAGATAAAAGACGATCAGCGACAGCATACTGCCGATTACCAGCAGTTTATCGGCGATGGGATCGAGGAATTTGCCGAAATCTGAGATGCAGTTATATTTTCGTGCGATTTTTCCGTCAAACATATCGGTCAGGGTAATGGCGCCGAAGAGCGCCGCGCCCACCACCCGCGTGACCGTATCGGTGGGGAAAAGATCAAACAGAAAAAGGATCATAAAAACAGGTACCAACAACGCCCGAATGACCGTGAGAATGTTGGGTACATCTTTGATCGACATGGAAAAATGCCTCCTATATGACACATGATAACTGAAAGAAATGTATTTTTTATAAACTGTCAATTGTGACAACAGTGTCAGGCTTGGGGTTCTTTTTCGACCAACACGCCCTTCAGGTCATAATCCAACGGTTCGGTGATTCTGACGGTGACAAAGCTGCCGATTTCCACCGCGTTCCGCGCGGCGCGCGTGGCTTGTGCGGCAGGGGCGGTTTGCGCGGCGCGGGGGGCTTGCGCGTTGTTCGCTGCCTCCCCTGGAGACGGCAGGGAGAAAAACACCTTGCCGTCGATGTCAGGCGCGTCGGTGCTCTGCCGCCCGAAATACATTTTTTCGGCGGGGTCGTACCCTTCGACAAGCACCGTCACTTCCCTGCCCACGCAGTCGGCCAGCAGGCGTTCCACCACGGCGTTTTGGGTCTGCATGATGATGTCGTAGCGGTCGCTTTTGGTCTGCTCGTCGATCTGATCGGGGAAGCTTGCCGCCGGCGTTCCCTCCTCCGCCGAATAGGGGAAGGCGCCGAAGTGTTCAAATTTAGCTTCTTTAATAAACTGACAAAGTTCTTCAAATTCTTCTTCTGTTTCGCCCGGAAAGCCGACAATCGCCGTGGTGCGGATGCTGATGCCCGGCCCCCCTTCGCGCAGGCGGCGGATGGCGTCGAGAATGACATCCCTGCCGCCGTGGCGGTTCATTTTCTTGAGAATCCGCTCGTTGATGTGCTGGATCGGCAGATCGATATATTTCACAAGGCGGGGATTTTCGCGAAATTCTTCGATCAATTCCTCTGTGATCTTGTCGGGGTAGCAGTAGATCAGCCGGAGCCAAGGGATATTCGTGGCCTCGGTGATGGCGCGCACGAGCTTGGCCAAGGCATATTCGCCGTAGAGGTCGAGGCCGTAGCGCGAGGTGTCCTGCGCCACGATATTGAGTTCCTTGACCCCCAGCGCCTCCAGCTCTTTGGCCTCTTTGACGAGATCCTCGATGGGGCGGCTGCGGAATCGCCCGCGAATGGCGGGAATGGCGCAGTATGTGCAGCAGTTGTCGCAGCCCTCGGCGATCTTGAGATAGGCGGTATACGCCGGCGTGAGGAGCAGACGGTCGCCCCCCAAAGGAGAGGCGTTTTTATCATTACAGGAATAAAATTTCTTTTTATGATACGCTTTTTCGACTGCCTGCCCGATTTCATGAAGCGAACCGACGCCGACGACGGCGTCCACTTCCGGCAGGTCTTTGACGATATCCTGCCCGTAGCGCTCGGCGAGGCAGCCGGTCACCACGATCCCCTTGAGGCTGCGGTGCTTTTTCAGCCAGGCGACATCGAGAATGTTGTCGATGGCCTCTTGTTTCGCGCTTTCGATGAAGGCGCAGGTGTTGATCACGACGACATCGGCTTCGGTTTCGTCCGCCGTGATTTCATAGCCCTGATCGGCCAGCAGTTTGAGCATAACCTCGGTGTCCACCAGATTTTTGGAACATCCCAAGGAAATAAATCCCACTTTCACCGTCTTTTTCATAGTATCTCCAAAAAAACCAAAGATTGAATTTGCGTTCATTCGCGTTCATTCGCGCTCTTGCTTTTTCAAGCGCGGTCGGGTTTAACCCTTTTGTCACAATTGACAGAAAATAAAAGTATCTTATATCGCAGTTGACATAAAAAATCGATATTGTTGTTTTGCCCGCCGAACGGGGGAATCATGACCGGACAAGACCGCGCGGGGTGCGCGCGCAGGGTGTCGGCACGGGCGCGGGTGATGTCAGCCGGCCGCGCGGGGGGGGTTACTCCTCCTCGTCTTCTGTCTTCCAAGCGCAGGCGGTGTCGAGCGCGTGAACTGTCTTTCTCACCCCGGCGCCGTCATAGCCCAAAGCGCGCAATTTGTTGATCACATACGCCCTGCCGCGCGAAAGGCAGCGTTCAGCCGCTTGCTTTGCGAGCGCGTCAAAGTCCAACTCTTCCATCGCCTCGTCAAGATACGCGTCAAGGCTCGCCCGATCGAACTTGCGGGCGGCTTCGGCGCGGATTTTCAAGGGGCCATAGTATTTTTTTGTCCCTAACCGGTAGACATAGGCGGCGAGGAGCCGTTTTTCGCCGATGAGACCCAAGCGGTCGGCCTCGGCGATGGCGGCGGCGCTTTCCTCGGGCGAAAACCCTTTACGCGCGAGCTTTTCCCGCAGCATTTTTTTGGAATTGGCGCCGGCGGAGAGCAGCGAAAACACGGCGGACAGCGCGGCAGGCCGGTCGCATGGCCGGTCGCTTGGTTTGCGAGTGGTTGGTTCGCGGGCGGCGCGTTTGCTCGCACCCGGCGCGGCTGCGGGGGTGCCGGTTGAACCGGGAGTGCCGGTTGGGGGCGCGGGTGCGGGCGCGCCGGGCGCGGCTGCGCCCGGTGGATCCAGCAGATCGGACAGGCGAACGGCGCCTGTTTTTTCTTTTTCAGACATAGTTTTCCTTTTGCACGGAATTAATTTGTTGCTTCAATCCTTTATCCTCTTGAAATATTCTGTCAATGCCGTATACTCCCGCAAATATGCGCCGCGCTTCTCCTCGTCGGTTGCGGCAAAATCCTCATATTTAGCATAAAATTCAAGCATTTTTTCCGGCGCGATCCATGCGGGGATCAGCCCTCGTTCAATCTCGCCGACGGTCAGATTCTGTTCCGATTTTCCCACGATTTCACAGCGGAAATAGTGATTTACATATTGGTACTCTTCATAGTATTCATGGATGGTGAGAAAATGGAAAACCGGCTTCACAATATACCCTGTTTCTTCACGGATTTCACGGACACAGCATTCTTCGATTGTTTCACCGTCTTCTAAACCGCCGCCCGGAATCACATACCACGCTGTCTTTACCTCGTGTGAGATGAGCATAAGGGAATCCTTTATCACGATCCCTCTGCACCCCGCGCGGGTTTTGGAAAAGGTCGGATAGGCGTTGGCGCCGTGAATCTCGATGGTTTTTACCGCTCCCCTGTCGTTTGGCAACTGGCGGCCTTCCTTTTCCATCGGACAAAAATTGTATTTTGGACGCTGAGATCCTATGGCTTCGATCATTTCATCCTTCATTATTTATATAGCGGTTGAAAATCGGGGCGACCGAACGGTCTGCCGCTCGATCCGTTGACGGTTTCATCGGTCGACTGTTCAATCCGTCAGCGTGATTTCAAAGCCGTCGTCGTCCTCGTCGTCGAGGGGCAGAGAGGAGAGTTCCCCGCTCTGACCCGCCGCCACGGCGTCGCGAATCTGCTTTTCGATCTCCGCCATAACCTCGGGATTGGCTTCGAGATACGCCCGGGCTTTATCGCGTCCCTGTGCGATTCTTTCGTCATGATACGAGAACCATGCGCCGCTTTTTTCGAGAATGCCCAATTCCACGCCGAGATCGATGATCTCGCCGGTTTTGGAAATGCCCTTGCCGTAGAGAATATCAAATTCCGCCACTTTGAAGGGCGAGCCGACTTTATTTTTTGCCACTTTGCACTTGACATGGTTGCCGTAGCTGTTCGCGCCGTTTTTCAAGACCTCGGATTTGCGGATATCGATGCGCACCGAGGCGTAATATTTGAGCGCGTTGCCGCCCGGCGTCACTTCGGGATTGCCGTAGACGACCCCCACCTTCAGGCGGAGCTGATTGATGAAAATCACGATGCAGTTGGTCTTGGCAATCGAGCTTGTCAGTTTGCGCAGCGCCTGCGACATGAGCCGCGCCTGCGCCGCCACCTGCGTTTGCCCCATTTCGGCGTCGACTTCCACTTGTGGTACAAGCGCCGCTACCGAGTCGACCACCACAAGGTCGACAGCGCCCGAACGCACCAAAGATTCGGTGATTTCAAGCGCCTGTTCGGCGGAATCGGGCTGGCTGACCAGCAATTCGTTGATATCGACGCCCAGCGCCTTGGCGTAGACCGGGTCGAGCGCGTTTTCGACATCGATATAGGCGGCGGTGCCGCCCTCTTTCTGCACCTCCGCCGCGCAGTGAAGCGCCAGCGTGGTTTTACCCGAAGACTCGGGACCGTAAATTTCCACAATGCGCCCTTTCGGCAGGCCGCCGATACCGAGCGCGAGATCCAGCGTCAAAGAGCCTGTGGAAACGGCGGTGACGCTCATGGCGGGGTTGTCCCCCAGCCGCATGATGGCGCCTTTGCCGTGATCCTTTTCTATCTGCAACAGCGTCGATTCGAGCGCCCGTTTTTTGGCGTCGTCATCCGATGCTTTGACTGCCGTTTCTTTTTTGCTTTTTGCTTTTGCCATGGTAGTTTGCCTTCCTTTTGTTGGATTTATTCGTTCGTTCGAACCGCGATGATCATCGTCTGATCCAAAAGACGCCACACGCCGTCTTCCTTGAGAATTTCTACCTCTTTTTCGTCCAAAACAACCGTGCCGTCGGCTTTTTTTCGCTCCACGGTGATGACGGCGCGGATATGCGTCGCATTGGAGCGCTTGACTTTGGCCGTTCCCAAAATCGCCGTGGTTCTCATGCCGTCATAGGTATGGTCGGCCACATTGATCTGCAAATTGCCGTTATCCGCCGTGGCAAAGCGGGGCGGAACCGAAAAATCCTCGCCGCTGACGCCGTTGAAAGCGTAATCGTAGATTTCCTGCCGCGACGGCGTGGCGATGATCTCGTCAATCGCGTTTTGCAGCGCGGTTCTCGTCAGATATTTGGAATCTGGCGCCACTTCGTAATACTTTTGATAGGTCGCGTTGACATCGTCGCCCGGGTCCTCTTTGGTGGCAAAGGAATCCTTATAGAGGTAGCCGTTGAGGTCGGCCTCCTTGATGAGCAGTTCGTCGATGATCGCCGCCGCTTCCTCGTCGCTATACGCGCCGCAGGCGACAAGTCCCGCGCCGATGGCGAGTAAAAGAAGAAAAAGAATCAGTTTTTTCATATTTTTAAGCTTTTTTATGGGGTGGTGGTGGATTTTGTCCGGCATTTTTGCCGGGCGTTTTGTCCGGGCGTTTCGCCGTCAAATCGTCCCGTCCGCTTCGTCTGCCGGTTCAACGGAGGCGTCCGTGTCAGCCGCCGCGTCAGCGGAGGCTTCATCGAGGGGGTCGGTGGGGTCGACGGGGGAATCGGCGGGGGCAGCGGAGGCACTGTCGGCGGGTGTTTCGGTTGAATCGGCGGGCGAGGCGCTCATACGCGTGATATTGACGATCACGGCGCCCTCTTCCAGCCGCATGACAATGACGCCGGTGGCGGTGCGGTTATAGGTGGGGATCTCGCTGACGGCGGTGCGGATCACGGTGCCGTCGTTGGTGATCATGAGGATATCGTCCTCCTCGGTGACCGAGAGAATGCCCGAGAGCAGGCCGGTTTTTTCGGTGAGGTTATGGCAGGTGACGCCCTTGCCGCCGCGACCCCGGCAGGCGATATCGTCAAATTCGCTGCGTTTGCCGTAGCCTTTTTCGGTGACGGTGAGCAGTTTTTTGCCCTCTTCCACCAGCGCCGCGCCTCTGACGCAGTCGCCCTCGGCAAGGCGAATCCCCCGAACCCCGCGAGCGGTGCGCCCCATGGGGCGGGCGTTGCCTTCAAAGAAGCGGGTCGCCGAGCCGTTTTTCGTGGCGATGATGATATCTCTTGTGCCGTCGGTGCGGCAGGCGAAGACGAGTTCGTCCCCTTCATCGAGCGCGAGCGCGATTTTGCCGCCTTTCCTCTGATACTCATACTCGCTGAGCGGCGTCCGCTTGACCACGCCGTATTTGGTGACAAAGAGCAAATATTCCTCTTCCGCAAAAGCCGGCACCGCGACCATGGCGGTGATTTTTTCGCCGCTTTCGAGTTCCATGAGGTTGACCACATGGCTGCCTTTGGCGGTTTTGGAGGCTTCCGGCAATTTGAACACTTTCATGGTATGCACTTTGCCGGTATTGGTAAAGAGCATGAGATGCGCGTGGCTATCGGCGGCAAGCACCTGTTCGACATAGTCGCTTTCCTTGGTGCGGATGCCCGACACGCCCCGGCCGCCCCTTCTCTGCGCCGAATATTCCTCGCTATTGAGGCGTTTGATATAGCCCTCATGGGTCAAGGTGACGACCGTCTGATGGCGCGGAATGAGGTCTTCGGTTTCGATTTCCTCTTCGAGTGCCAAAAGTTCTGTCCGTCTCGGGTCGGCGTATTTTCTCTTGATTTCGGCGAGGTCGTTTTTGATGATCTCTTTGATTTTGCCCTCATCGGCGAGGATGCCGCGCAATTCATCGACAAGGTCGCGCAGTTTGGCAAGCCGATCTTCGATTTTATCGCGTTCCAGACCCGACAGTTTCCCGAGCGTCATTTCGACGATGGCCTGCGCCTGCGCGTCGCTCAAGGCAAAGCGCGCCATGAGTTTATTTTTCGCGTCGGGGATCGAGGCGGAAGCTTTGATAATCGCGATGACCTCGTCGATATGGTCGATGGCGATTTTATACCCTTCATAGATATGCATTTCTTTCAGGGCTTTTTCGAGGTCGTACTTGACCCTTCTCGTGACGACATCTTCCTGGAAGCTGACATAGTGCTCGAGGATCTGTTTGAGGTTGAGCACGACCGGCACGCCGTCGACGATCGCGAGCATATTGACGGCGCAGGTATCCTGCAATTGGGTGAGTTTATAGAGCTGATTGAGGATGACATTGCCGTTGGCGTCGCGTTTATAGTCGATGACGATTCTCATGCCTTCTTTATCGGTTTCGTCGCGGATATCGGTGATGCCTTCGATCTTTTTCTCCTTGACGCAGGCCGCCATGGCTTCCACGAGCATTTGCTTATTGACCTGATAGGGGATTTCGGTGACGACGATCCGTCGGTGTTCCTCCTCAACCCTGGCGCGGGCGCGGACGGTGATCCTTCCTTTGCCGGTGGTATAAGCGTCATAGATGCCGCGTTTACCGCAGATCATAGCCGCCGTGGGGAAGTCCGGCCCTTTGATGAACTGCATGAGGTCGGCGATGCTGGCGTCGGGATGCTCCATGAGGTAGACGGTGCCGTCGACGACTTCCCCGAGGTTATGGGTGGGGATATTGGTGGCCATACCGACCGCGATACCGACCGAGCCGTTGACAAGGAGGTTGGGGAACCGCGAAGGCAGCACGACCGGCTCTTTTAATTTATTATCGAAGTTGGGGACGAAATCGACGACATTTTTTTCAATATCGGTCATCATTTCGTCGGCAAGTCTTGCCATTCTGGCTTCGGTATAGCGGTAAGCGGCGGCTTTATCGCCGTCGACATTGCCGAAGTTGCCGTGGCCTTCGATGAGCGGATACCTCATATTGAAGGGCTGCGCGAGCCTCACCATGGCGTCGTACACCGAGGCGTCGCCGTGCGGGTGGTAGCGGCCGAGCACATTGCCCACCGTAGTGGCGGACTTACGGAAGGGCTTATCGTGCGTGAGGCCGTCCTCGTTCATGGCGTACAGAATCCGCCGATGCACCGGCTTCATGCCGTCTCTGACATCGGGCAGCGCCCGCGCGACAATAACCGACATAGCATAATTGATAAAAGATTTCTTGACTTCTTTTTCAAGATGCACTTCCAAAATTTTTTGCTTATCAAATTCAAACTCTTGCATGATTGTATTTTTTTCTTGGGAAAACTTCTTGAAAGAAGTTTTCCCAAACCCTTTCAAGAACTTTAAAAAAGGAAAAGGAAATGATAAATATTTAACGATGGGGGAAAGGAGGAATTGGGGAAAAGTTTCCACAGGGGAGGAAAGGCATTTTCCACAGGGGAAGGGGGAGAAATTTTTTCCTTAATTTTCACATGACGGCGGGGGCTGTCAGGGTAGCAAAAGCCTTTTGCCACGAGGGAAAACATTCTCCACAAGCTTTTCCCCAGGGGGGTCTTTTCCGCTCAAATTCCCGCCCCGATGGGGGGATTTTTCCACGGGATAATGTTGGATTTTTCCCGGGGTTTTACCCCAGTTTTACACAGGCGTTTGAGGGCTTGTGGAAAAGTTTTCCACAAGGAGAGAAAAAGAGATAAAGTATAGATTAAATATCCAAGTTGGTCACATAGTTGGCGTTCTTTTCGATGAAATCGCGCCGTGGTTCGACTTTTTCGCCCATCAAGACAGAGAAAATCTCATCGGCCTGGATGGCGTCGTCCACCGTCACGCGCAATAAGGTTCTTGTCGCGGGATCCATGGTCGTTTCCCAGAGCTGGTGCGCGTCCATTTCGCCAAGGCCTTTATAGCGTTCCGCCTCGACGCCGTTGCCGCCGAGTTCGCTGATAAAGAAATCGCGTTCCTCATCCGAAAAGGCGTATCGCGTCTGTTTGCCCTTATAGACCTTGTAAAGCGGCGGCTGGGCAAGATAGACGTGGCCCTGCTCGATGAGCGGCCGCATATGGCGGAAAAAGAAGGTCAAGAGCAAGATTTGAATATGCGCGCCGTCGACATCGGCATCGGCCATGAGGACGATTTTGCCGTACCGCAGGCGGGCAATATCGAGATCGGGGCCGATCCCGCAGCCGAGCGCCTGGATGATGGGGATCAGTGAAGTATTGGAATAGACCTTATCCAGCCGGCTTTTTTCGACATTCAGCACCTTGCCGCGCAAAGGCAATATGGCCTGGAATTTGGAGTTGCGCCCGTTTTTGGCCGACCCCCCTGCCGAGTCGCCCTCGACGAGGAAGAGTTCGGTGAGTTCCGCGCGCCGTTCCTGGCAGTCCCAGAGTTTGCCGGGCAGGCCGGAGCCTTCAAAAACGCTTTTGCGCCGGGTCAGATCCCGCGCCTTGCGCGCCGCCTCGCGGGCGCGGCTGGCGGTCAGCGCCTTATCTAAAATGGCGCGGCAGACCGTGGGGTTTTCCTCCATGAATTCCGAGAGTTTTTCGTTCACCATGGCGTCGACAAAGGTGCGGATATCGGAGTTGCCGAGTTTGGTTTTCGTCTGCCCTTCAAACTGCGGCTCGGGCAGTTTGACCGACACGACGGCGCAAATGCCCTCTCGCACATCCTCGCCAGAGAGCGGCTTATCGGAATCTTTGAGCACGCCGTACTTCTTGCCGTAGGCGTTCAGCACGCGGGTGAGCGCACTTTTAAAGCCCGCTTCATGCGTGCCGCCCTCCATGGTATGGATATTATTGGCAAAGGTCATGAGGGTTTCGTTGAAGGTGTCGTTATACTGGATTGCCACCTCGGCGGTGGCGTCGCCTTTTTTGCCGGCGATATAGATGACCTGCGGGTGGATGAGTTCGCAGCTTTTATTGGCGTTTAAATGCGAAACAAAGCTCTTGATGCCGCCTTCGTAATGCAGAATTTCCTCCCGCGCTGTTTCCTGTCTTTCATCGCGGAAGACGATGCGCACGCCGGCGTTGAGAAAGGCCTGTTCGCGCAATCGGTTCAAGAGGACATCGTAATCAAACACCGTCTCCTCGAAAATTTCATCGTCGGGCAAGAAGGTCACGGTAAGCCCATGCCGCTCCTCGGGCAGGTGGTCGGCGATTTTATGGAAGGGTTCGGTCACGGCGCCTTTCGAAAAGCTCTCGCGGTAAGTCTCGCCCTCGCGGGAGTTTTCATAGGTCAGCCGCTTTGACAAGGCGTTGACGACCGAGGCGCCGACGCCGTGCAGGCCGCCAGAAATGGCGTACCCTTCCCCGCCGAACTTGCCGCCGGCGTGCAGCACGGTAAAGACCACTTCCGGCGTGGGGACGCCGGTTTTATGGTGGATCGCGTTGGGGATGCCCCGCCCGTCGTCCTTGACCGTGCAGCTGCCGTCTTTATTCAAGACGACGACGATTTCGTGACAGGCGCCGGCCAGCGCCTCGTCGATGGAGTTGTCTACGATCTCGTAGACGAGATGATGCAGGCCGCGCAGCGAAGTCGAGCCGATATACATGCCCGGGCGCTTGCGCACCGCTTCGAGGCCTTCCAGCACTTGGATTTGATTTTCATCGTACTGATTCATGTTTTTTGTCACAGGGCAGTTGCCTGCCCCGCTCCCTTTCCCAAAGGTTTTTCACCGTTCAATATCGTGAGGATACATAAGAGATAACAGAGGATGCAGGAATGTTTTGTTTTGTATCAATTCGGTTTTGCTTGTTCGGCGGCTCGATTTCGTCAAGCTATCGATTTGGAAGCGGTTTGTATAAGGGTGATACTTTTATATATACAAAGAATACAGCTATGTTTTCTTATGATACAATATGGAAATTGCCCTTTTCGCAGGTGAGGAGCCGGCTGTCGTTTGGCAGCGAAAGCCCTTCGGTGCGGCAGGCGGTCATGATGACCTGCCGGCCGGCAAGCCCCGAGAGGAGAAAAGCGCGGCGGCGGTCGTCCAGCTCGCTGAAGACATCGTCAAAGAGAAAGACCGGGTACTCGCCGGCAAAGGCGCGGGAGAGTTCCCCTTCGGCAAGCTTCATCGCCAGGGCAAAACTGCGCTGCTGTCCCTGAGAGGCAAAATTTCGCGCCTCGCGGCCTTCCAAAAGCAGGAGGACATCATCCCGATGTGGCCCGAAAAGCGTGACACCGCGCCGAATTTCCCGCTCACGCTCCTTTTGAAAGAGGGCAAGGTACTCGCCTTCGTCGAGCGGGTCGGGATAGGCAAGCGCCGGCGTTTCGCGCCCCGCCGTCATTTCGGCAAAGAGGGCGCGCACCTCGCGGTCAAGCGCTGTGACATAATTTTTTCTTGCTTTGGCGATTGTCGCCGCTTCTTTGGCGAGCAGCGCGTCCCAGCCGTCCAAGGTATCGACCAGCGCCGGATGCTTCCAGGCATCGGCAAGCACCAGATTGCGGTTTTGCAAAATCTGCCGGTAGCGCTGCAGGCTGACGAGGTAGGCGCGGTCAAGCTGGCTGATGGCGGCGTCGAGAAACTGCCGCCGCAGCGCCGGCGCCCCTTTGACCAGCGAAAGATGGTCGGGCGTGAACAGCACCGCGCGAAAATGCCCGATAAATTCGCTGGCTTTGGCAAGCTTGACGCCGTTTTTTTCGTACTGCTTTTTCACCCCGGGGAAACGGCTTCTGCGGTCGTGGGGATCGTCCGCCGGCTCTGCCGGCAATTTTGCCGCCGGCTGTTCGGCGGGCAATTCGGCGGGGGCGGTTTCTATGGGCACAAACCCGGCGGGGAGAAAAAACCGCGCCGAAAGCTCGATAGGCTTGGGCTGCCTTCCCGGCTGCCTGCTTCTCGCGCCGCTGTTTGCGGGGTCGTTGACAAACCGCAGCGTGACGCTCGCGGCGTTCTGTCCAAAGCGCACAAGTTCCGCCTCGTTCCCCGCGCGGTGGCTTTTGCCCTGCGCGCAGAAGAAGACGCCTTCAAGCGCCGAGGTCTTGCCCATGGCGTTATCGCCGGCGATCATATTGATGCCGGGGGCAAAGGCGATCTCCGCCTCTCGGATATTGCGGAAATCGCGGTATTTGACAGTGAGGCAAACCATCGTTAAAAAATCATCAATCTCTCATTTCATGCGCACGGGGCTTGCGAGGTAGAGGAAGTCGGTGCTGCCCTCTTTGGCCTTTTCCTCCTCGGTTTTCTCGTCGGCCGAGGTGATGACCATACTCATGAGCGGGGAATTGAGTCCGATGCGGATTTTTTCGGAGTCGGCGCTGCGCAGCGAGTCCATGATATGCCGGCAGTTAAAGCCGATGAAGATATCGTCGCCTTCCTTTTCGATCGGCACCTCGTCATAGACGCTGCCCGCCATCGATTCGCAGGAAACTTTTAATAAATCGCCTTCAAAGGAGAATTTGACCGGGCTTCTCCCCTGTCCCATGGACTTATCCTCGCTGATGAGCGCGGCGCGCTCGAGCGAGGAAAGAAAGGCGAGCCGGTCGGTGACGACGGTAATTTTGCTCTCTTTGGGGATAATGCGGTTATAGTCGATATAGGCGGCGTCGACGACGCGCGAGAAGAAGATATTGCCGCCGCGTTTGAAGATGATATGGCGTCTGGTAGCAAGCACAAGCAGCTCGTCGCCCTCGTCGCCCAAGAGGCGGGTAAACTGCGCCAGCGTCTTACCGGGCAGAATAAAGGCAAGTTCAATGGCGCTATTGTCGCGGTTGCGGTTTTCGAGTTTACACACCGTGGTGCGCAGCGCCATGCGGTTGCCGTCGCAGGCGACGATTTTAAGCAGGTGATCGGTGATTTCAAAGTAAGCGCCGCAGAGGTTGGGGCGCTGGTCGGTGACGGCGATGGCAAAGGAGACCTGGCCGAGCATGGTTTTCAACACGCCGGCGTCGATGACAAAGCCTTTATCGCTGTCAAGTTCGGGGATATTGGGGAAGGTTTCGCCGTCGAGTGCGTGCAGCGAGAAGCGCGAGCGCCCCGAGGTGACGCTGACCGCGTTTTTCTCGTCCACTTCGATGGTGACGCTCTGGTCGGGCAGGAATTTGATGATGCGGTTGAGTTTCTGCGCGTTGATGAGGTAATTGCCCGGCTTGAGGATCCGGCAGGGCAGATCGGTGGTGAAGCCTTTGATCATGTCAAAGGTGGTGATGGTGCAAATGCCGCTGTCGGCGTCCTTGCACTGGAACCGAATGCATTCGAGCGTGGGATAGGTGCTTCTGTCCGACACCGCGCAAAGCGAATCGTTGACGGCATTTTCCAGAATCGTTTTGTCAAATGTAATTTTCATAGCATTAACTTCCTTTTAATTTGAAAAACAAGGAGAAACTTCTTGAAAGAAGTTTCTCCTTGACCTCTTCAAGAACTTTTAAAAAAGGGAAAAATGGGGTTGTGCCTCGACCCAATATCGGAGCGGACTTGTTGGCCAAAAAACCGCGAAGCGGTAAAAAAAATAAAAATAAATTAGATAGATAGTCGTAGTAGCAGTAGTGGTTGTGGAAACGGTGGAAAAGTCGGAAAGAGCCTTTTGGGCGCTCGCTTTGGGAGACGGGGCGGAGGGAGAAACGGCGGTGGAAAAACGGTGAAACAGGTGTGGGAAAATGTGGAAAACTTTCGCGCTTTGTCGGAAAGAGGAGAAAAATGGGGTTTTCCACAGCCTTTCCACAGGGTACTTTTTCCACAAGCGGTGGAAAAGTGGAGGCGAGAGACTGCCTACTTCGGCAGGCGGGTGAGAAAGAAAACATCGGTACTTGTCGTACTTGATCCGGCTCCGCCGGAGCAAGTAACAAGAAAGACGCGGGGGAGTTCGGAAGCGCCGGGGCGCAGGGCGAGATGCAAGCCCCCCGCCGCCTCGGCTTTGCGGAGAAAGTCCCGGGTGATTTTGCTCTGCGTGGCGGTGTCGAGGTCAAACAGGCCGATGACATCGTCGGGGTTGACTGAAACCCCATTGGGTAAGCGAAAGAGCAGAGGGGCAAGTTCCATGCCGTTGTCCTTTCTGGATGGGGGTTATTCGGTGATCTCGCGGATCATTTCGGAAATTTCCATTTCGAGAAGCGGGTTGAGTTTGGTCTCGGTATCGACGGCGCGGATGGCCGACATCACCGTGGTGTGGTCGCGGTCGAACATGTTGGCGATGGCGGTTAAGGAGAGGGGCGTGATTTTGCGGATGATGTAAATGCTCACATTGCGGGCATTGGCGATCTGCTTGCTCCGCTTGCGGCCGTAGATTTCGTCCACCGGAATGCCGTATTTTTTCGCGACGGTTTCGACGATTTTTTTCGCCGTCACCTCGGGGGGATCCTCCGACACCATCAGCGAGGCGATGGACGCTTTGGCAAGCTCGATGGTGACCGGCTCATTGCTTAAAAAGGCCTGCGCCCGGATGCGCTTGATCGCCCCCTCGATCTGGCGGATATTGCTTTTCAAATTTTCGGCGATTAAGTTCAATACCTCGTCGGGCAGCGTGATGCCGAGGAGGTTGGCCTTATTTTTCATGATCGCGATGCGCAGTTCAAAATCCGGCGGCTGAATATCGGCGATCAACCCCCACTCAAAGCGCGTCTTGAGCCTGTCCTCCAAGGTTTTGATGTCGCGCGGCGGCCGGTCGGAGGTCATGATGATCTGCTTATGCTCCTCATAGAGGGCGTTGAAGGTGTGGAAAAACTCCTCCTGGGTCATTTCCTTGCCGGCGATGAACTGGATGTCGTCGATGAGCAGGACATCGGCTTTGCG
>CANQXN010000019.1 GCA_947627815.1 uncultured Clostridia bacterium
CCTTGCCAACCTCTACGGCGGCCCCGATGCCATGGCGAAAAAGCTTGACGCCTGCTTTGAAACCAAAGGCGTCCATCGCGGGTACGGCGCCACCGACGAGCGCAGCGGCATCCACGAACAGCGCGAGGCAAGAGAGGTCAAATTGGGGCGCTTCGGCATTTCCAATCAGCCTTCGCACCATATCATCTATATGTATAACCATACCACCGACCATTATAAGACGCAAAAGTACGCCCGCGACTGCACCAAACGCCTCTTTGTGGGCGGCAGGTTCGGTCAGGGCTATCCCGGGGACGAGGACAACGGCGAAATGTCCTGCTGGTATCTCTTCTCCTGCTTGGGCTTCTATCCCGTCTGTATCGGCAGCGGGGAATATACCATCGGCTCCCCCGCCTTTTCCGAGATCGCGGTGCATTTCGGCGATAAAACGCTGCGGATCATCGCCAACAATAACAGCGATACCAATGTGTATATCCAGTCGGCGCGCTTCAACGGCGAGCCGCTTAATAGCTGCGTGCTGACGCATGAACAGATCGCACAGGGCGGCGTTTTGGAGTTCGAGATGGGGCCGGAACCCTCCGATTGGGGCGTTAACAGCGCGCCCAGCTCGCTGACGACGGGCGAAGAAGCGCCGCGCCCCTGGCGCGATAAGGTCGACCCCGCGACGCCGGTTTCTGTCGTGACGACCTTCACCACCTCGCCGGTGCGCGAGCCGCGCCTCTTTACCGATATCGGCACGCTGGCCGCCGCCTTTGACAACACCTCCAAAACCGAGGCGGTGCTGGGCAATCACCCCTCGACCTTCGTCTACTCCTCGCCGACGCCTGTCAAGGTGGACGCCGTGACCCTGACCTCGCCCGCCGTCGCCGGCACTTCGATCGCCTCGCTGTCGGTCTACGGTGCGGATAACGACGGCGTTTGGAAGACGCTGGGGCAGTGGACCGACCTCGATTTTGCGTGGGCGCAGTATACCCGCCCCTTCCTCTTGACGAACACACGGCCGTACCATCACTATATGGTGAGCATCACCGGATGTTCCGCCGTCTCGGAAGTGGAACTTTTGGGCGAATAATTCTCTGTAAGAAAAAAGCGGAGGAAACCTTCTTGGGAAGGCTTCCTCCGCTTTTTTCAAAACGCTTTATTTTTCGAGCAGCTTTTCGAGAGCCGCCAATTTGACCGAAGTCACAAGAACATCGGTGGCGATGCCGATTTCAGAAAGCGGCGGGAAGGTGGGCGCGATGCGCAGATTGGCGTCGGCGGGGTCGTGGCCGTAGGGGTAGGTCGCGCCGGCGGAAGTCATCACCACCCCGGCGCGCTTCATCAGCTGCCAGACATGGCGGGCGCAGCCGGGCATCACATTCAGGCTGATGAAGTAGCCGCCCCGGGGGTGGGTCCAGGACGCGATGCCGCAGGGCGCAAGATCGCGGTCGAGTTTCGACAACACCGTCTCGAATTTGGGGCGGATGAGATCGGCGTGGCGGCGCATGTGGGCGCGCACGCCGTCGGCGTCTTTAAAAAATTTCACATGGCGGATCATGTTGAGCTTGTCACAGCCGATGGTCTGCACCGCCATCAGGGTTTTGATGTATTCGATGTTGCCCCGCGAGGAGGCGATCACCGAAACGCCCGAACCGGGGAAGGTGATTTTGGAGGTCGACATAAACTCGTACACCATATCCTCCTGCGGCGTGCCTTCGACGAGATTCAAAAGGTTGAGCAGGGGGTCGCCGTCCTCGTACAGATCGTGAATGATGTAGGCGTTGTCCCAGAAAATGCGGAAATCGGGGGCGGCGGGCGAGAGGGCGGCGAAGCGGCGCACCGTCTCTTCCGAATAGGTGACGCCCTCGGGGTTGGAGTATTTCGGCACGCACCAGATGCCCTTGATCGAGGGGTCAAGCGCCGTCAGGCGCTCCACTTCGTCCATGTCCGGCCCCGTGGGGGTCATGGGAATGGGGATCATTTCGATGCCCATCGACTCGCAGATCGCAAAATGCCGGTCGTAGCCGGGGGCGGGGCAGAGGAAGCGAATCTGTCCCTGTTTGACCCAGGGGGCGCAGCCGTGTCCCACGCCGTAAAGCATGAAGCGCATCACGGTGTCGTACATGATGTTGAGGCTGGAGTTGCCGCAGACGATGAGGCGGTCGGGGGCGTGATCCATCAGGGCGGCAAAGAGGCGCTTGGCCTCGGGAATCCCGTCTAAAAGGCCGTAGTTGCGGCAGTCGAGGCCGGTTTCCGAAAAGCAGTCCTCGGGGGCGGTGATGGCGCCGAGCATCGCCTGCGAAAGGTCGATCTGCCGCCGGTCGGGCTTGCCCCGTGACATGTCGAGCGACAGGTGCATGGCAAGATACTTGCGATAATCGGCCAGCACCGATTCCCGTTCTGTCTTGAGCTGTTCTATTGTGAGTGTGTTGTAGTTCGCCATGCGCGTGATCCTTTCCCAAACGGTTAAAAATTTCTTCCTTTATACTATAGCATATTCCGAACAAAAAAACAAGTATGGAAAAAGACAAAAAAATGCAAGACGCTGTCTTGTTTTTTGAAAAGAAGTATGCTAAAATAAAATATATACCGCAAGAAGGCTCTTTTCGGACGGCTTCTTGATCGGAATATGCGAAAAAGGCGAAAATTCCCCAAAAATCGGGGAAGAGGAGGAAATGATGACGCTTGTGATTCTTGCCGCCGGCATGGGATCCCGCTACGGCGGGCTGAAACAGGTCGACCCCATCACGCCGCACGGCGAATTTATTATCGATTATTCCATTTATGACGCAATCCGCGCCGGGTTTGACAAGGTGGTTTTCCTTGTAAAGAAGGAAAATCTCTCTATTTTCAAAGAAACGATTGCCGACCGCATCGCGCCCTATGTCAAGATCGAATTTGCCTTTCAGGCGCTCGATATGCTCCCGGCGGGCTTTGTCCCGCCCGCCGATCGTGTGAAGCCCTGGGGGACCGCGCACGCCGTCCTCTGCTGTGAAGAGGCGGTGGCGGGCGACAATTTCGCCGTCATCAATGCCGACGACTTTTACGGCAGGGAAGCCTTTGTGTCGATGGCTAAAGTCTTAAAAGGCGATTGCCAAGGCCATTACTGGATGGCGGGCTATGTGCTCGACAACACGCTCACCGACAAGGGCAGCGTGGCGCGGGGCGTTTGCAAGACCGAAAACGGAATGCTCGTCTCGATCGAAGAACATACCAAAATTTACCGCGAGGGCGATGGGGTGTTCTGCAACGGCGAGGGCGAGCCGCATCCCCTCGACCCGAAAAGCCCGGTGTCGATGAACTTCTTCGGCTTCGGCGGCGATGTGTTTGATGTATTTAAAGAAGAATTTGTGCACTTTTTGAAAGAAAAAGGAAACGAACCCAAGGCGGAGTTTTTCATTCCGCTCGCGCTGTCGGGGGCGATGGCGAAGGGGAAATGCCGCGTGGAAGTGTTCGGCACCGACGCCAAATGGTTCGGCGTGACCTATGCCGCCGATAAACCCGAGGTGCAGAGCAAGCTGAAAGCCCTCACCGAGGCGGGCGTCTATCCCGACGGCCTCTGGCGCTGAAAACCGACCGAGAACAAAGGAGAACCCCATGGACGCTTCCACCGCCCGGGCGCTTTTGGCGCGCTTTGCCCTGCCCGAAGACAAAAGAGAGGTGCTCGCGGTAGACCCCTGCGGCGGCGGCCTCATCAATCATAGCTGGTTTGTCACAACGCCGGGCGGCAAGCTGGTGCTGCAGGCACTCAATACCGGCGTTTTTCCCGATTGGCAAGGCGTCGCCTCCAACATTGCCGCCGTGACGGCGCACCTTGCGGCAAAACATGTGCCGACCCTTCATTTTTATCCCGCGAAAGAGAACGGCAATCAAGCCCTTGCCACACCCGACGGCGTCTATCGCGTCTGCGATTTCTATGCCGGCAAAAGCGAGAGCAAGGTGACGCCGGCGCTCTTTTCCCGCGCCGGGGCGGCCTTTGCCGCCTTTCAGCGCGCGCTTTCGGATTTTGACGCCGCCCGCCTTGCCGAGACGCTGCCCGGCTTTCACGATACCCCCGCAAGGATCGAAGCGCTTGCGCGCCTCGCGGCGCAAAATCCGCCGCGCTTGGCGTCCTGCCAAAAAGAAGTGGATTTTGTCCTCTCCAAGTGCGATTTTGCCTCTCTTTTTACCGATGCCTTGGCGGCGGGGCGCCTGCCCTTGCGCGTGGTGCATAACGACACCAAATTAAACAATGTGATTCTCTCGCCGGCGGGCGATATGGTCATCGACCTCGACACCGTGATGCCGGGGACATTGCTCTATGACATCGGGGACGCTTTGCGCGCCGGCGCCGCCGCTTTGCCGGAAGACCCAGAAAATCCTATCGAAAACCGCTTGGACGACACGCTCTATGAGGCGTTTTTGCGTGGCTATCTGCCGGTGGCGGGAGCGGCGATGACCGAACAGGAGCGCGCCTGGATCCCCGAAAGCGCGGCGATGCTCGCCCTTGAGCTCAGGTCACCGGCACCAACCTCGGTGGCCTCATCGGAGTTCGGGTCCACGTTGCCCTTGTCCTGAACCAGCTCCAGCTTGTACGGCTCGCCCTTGAGCTCGGCAGCCGTTTTCTCGCCGACTACCTCGCGGGCGATGTCTATTTCAAGACCGACCGGCCGGATCAGAATCTCAACCGCGCGCGCGGACAGCTGGCGCTTGCCGCCGACTTGTTCGCCCGCCTGCCGGCGCTGCATGAGAAAACCGAGGCCATCTGCACTTTCAGTGCCACTGAAAGTGCCGCCGAAAGTGCTGCCGTCCCCTCCGCCGAAAGTACGGATACCTCCGCCGAAGGCGTCCCCTCCGCCCCCTCCGCTGCCGAAAGTGCCGCCGAAAGTGCCGACGACCTTTTGGCGATCCTCGCCGCCGCCGGCGAGGAAAAGGGCTGGGAATCTTTCGATGACCCCCCGACAAAAAGCGAGCCGGCACAGGCCGAGAAAAAGAAACTTCCCCTCGCGGCGCGGCTGGCGCTTGCGCTCTTGTTTTTGGTGCTCTCTGGCGCAAGCCTCGCCTACGGCATTTGGCGCTCGTCTGTCGCCCCCGCCGTGATCGGTTGCCTTGTCGGCGCCGTCGGCGTTATCGCCCTGATTTTTGACCGCTGATTTTTTGCCGGACGACTGAAAAACCGCCGTCCGGCTTTTTCCCATTTTTTCGATACAAGGAGCCGCTATGATACCTGAACGCATGATTGCCCTGATGGATTACCCGGTCCGCCTGAAAGACGGCAAATTGACCGCCGCTTCGCCTGAAGGCGCGGGCGCCGACCCCGCCAAACGCCGCCTGACGATGGCGTATGAGATTCTCGCCGCGCACGATGCCGGCGGGGAAGAGGGCGGGGAAGAGGGCGGGGAAGAGGGCAAACTCTTTCTCACTTTTGACGCGCTGGCCTCGCACGACATCACCTATGTGGGCATCATCCAGACCGCCCGGGCGGCGGGGCTGGAGCGTTTCCCGCTCCCCTATGTGCTGACCAACTGCCACAATTCGCTCTGCGCCGTCGGCGGCACGCTCAATGAAGACGATCACGCCTTCGGGCTGTCGGCCGCCAAAAAGTACGGCGGCATCTTCGTACCCGCGCATGAAGCGGTGATCCACGCCTATATGCGCGAGAATTTCGCCGGCTGCGGCAAAATGATTCTCGGCTCCGACAGCCACACCCGCTATGGGGCGCTCGGCTGTCTCGCCGTCGGGGAAGGCGGGCCGGAACTCGTCAAACAGCTCCTGCGCCGACCCTATGAGATCGCCTGCCCGGAAGTCGTCGCCGTCGAGCTGTCGGGCAAACCCCGCCCCGGCGTGGGGCCGCAGGATGTGGCGCTTGCCCTCATCGGCGCGGTTTTTGCCAAGGGCTTTGTCAAAAACAAAATCCTCGAGTTTGTGGGAGAGGGCATCGCCGCCCTGCCGGTGGAATACCGCAACGGCATCGATGTGATGACCACCGAAACCGCCTGCCTTTCGAGCGTCTGGATGACCGACGACAAGGTCAAGGACTACCTTGCCGCCCACGGCCGCCCCGGCGACTATCGCCGCCTCGCCCCCAAAGAGGGCGCTTGCTATGACGGCGGGATCAAGGTGGCGCTTGACGAGATCGAACCCATGATCGCCCTGCCGTTCCACCCGAGCAACGCCTATCCCATCCGCTATTTCCTCGCCCACGCCGAAGAACTGCTTGCCGACTGCGAAGCCTATGCCGAAGCGCAATTGGGCGTCAAAAAAGGCGCCTTGAAGCTCGCCGCCAAATGCAAAAACGGCAAGGTGTACGCCGATCAGGGCGTGATTGCGGGCTGCGCCGGCGGTACCTTTGACAACCTCTCCGCCGTCTCTGACATTTTAGCCGCTAAAATTGACACCTCTGCTGCCTCTGACGATTTAGCCGCGAAAGATAACACCTCTGCTGCCTCTGACATTTTAGCCGCGACCGCCCCCAAAGAAACCCTGTCCGAAGCGGGAAACTTTTCTCTCTCGCTCTATCCCGCCTCGGCGTCGGTGCAGCTCTCGCTCTATCGCACGGGGCTTGCCGCCTCGCTGCTTTCGGCGGGCGCGGTCTTGCGCTCGGCCTTCTGCGGCCCCTGCTTCGGCGCGGGGGATGTCCCGCAAAACGGCGCTTTGTCCCTGCGCCATACCACGAGAAACTTCCCCATGCGGGAGGGGGCAAGACCGGGCGAAGGGCAGGCGGCGGCGGTGGCGCTGATGGACGCCAGATCGATTGCCGCGACCGCCGCCATGGGCGGGGTCATCACCCCCGCCGATGAACTCGCCGTGACCTACACCCCCCGGGCGGAGAATTTTGACAACAGCGCTTACAAAGCGCGGGTCTACAACGGCTATGGACACCCCTTGCCCGAAGCCGAACTTGTCTGCGGGCCGAACATCGCCGACTGGCCGGCGATGCCGCCCCTGCCGGAGCGCCTGCTCCTCCAGGTCGCCGCCCGCCTCACCGACCCCGTGACCACCACCGATGAACTCATCCCCTCGGGCGAAACTTCCTCCTACCGTTCCAATCCGGAACGGCTGGCGGGCTTCACCCTGTCGCGCAAAGACCCCGCCTATGTGCCGCGCGCCAAAGCGATCCGCGCGGCGGAACGCCTCCGTAGAGGAAAATTGGCGGAACTTCCGGCAGACCCCTCTATCAGCACCGTCACCGCCGAACTATCTTCCGCGTTTGCCGCCTTGGGCATCGCCGACCCCGAAAATGTCATGCTCGCCTCGCTTGTGGCGGCGGTCAAGCCGGGGGACGGCTCGGCGCGGGAACAGGCGGCCTCCTGCCAGCGGGTACTCGGGGGCGGCGCCAACATCGCCCGCGAATACGCCACCAAGCGCTACCGCAGCAATTTGATCAACTGGGGCATTCTCCCCTTTGTCGATGGCGAAGGGCATGATTTTGCCGTAGGCGACTGCCTCTATTTTGACCGCCTTGCCTCGCGGATCCTGGCGGGCGAGGAAACGATCCCCTGCCGCTGGGTCGGAAAAGACGGCTCGGTGCGGGCGGTCAGCCTCTCGCTCGGCGCGCTTTCTGCCCGCGAACGCGCGATTCTCGCCGCCGGCTGCCTTGTCAACTACTATAAAACGGGGGAAAACGCCTGACAGGCGTTCACCCGCCCTTTATTTTCAAGCGCGCCGCCAAAAGATTTTTGTTAAAATAGACAAAAATTCGCCCGTTTTTTTGGACATAACAGAAAAAAGGCGCCCCCGCGCTTGACAATGAGACACAAAAATATTATAATAAACTATCAATTAGTCGGTAGAAAAGGAAGCGGAATTTTTCCCCTTTGGCCGGTGGTTCCCGACAAAGAAACGCGTGCCGCATCGCGCGGATTTTTGTCAGGAGCAGTCGACGAAAGGACGGCGCAAAGCGTGCCGGGCTTGTCCTGAAAGGCGTTGGCATTTGGCTTTTGCGGCGCGTTTGCTTTTCTCACGACTTAGCGTCCTATACCCAAAAATAACGAACTTATGATAAGGAGAATATGTATGAAAAAGAGCATAGCGCTTTTGCTGGTTCTTTGCATGGTGGCGGTTCTTTTGCCTGCCTTCGGCGGTTTGTCGTTTGCCGACACAGCGGTGTCGTTGGATGACTTGCTGAAAGATCGCACCCCTTTGACCGTCACGACCGGCGCTCCCGGCAGTGATCACGGCTTCCTCGACGGCAACGCCAATGTGAGCGAAGGCAACATCGCGACCCTTCTCGGCGTCAGCACGCAGGACGAAGTGATGGACAAAACCCGCGTCTTTGTTGACGGCGTAGAAGCGAAATTCAACAAAGGCTATCAAGGCTATAAACACTGCGGCCTCAACGGCGGCGGCGGTTATTTCTACGGTGTTGTCGGCGCGGCTTATACCGCCGGGACGGAAAGCACCCTGACCATTTTGGCGGGCGACGACTATTACATCGAACAGAAATTTACGCCCACTGTCACCGCGCTTGCCGTGGCTTCCTCTGACGCGAAGGTCTACAAAAAGGGATGCGATATCACCGTGACCTTCGCTAACGCAAATCACGGCATCACCACGGATACCACCGTCGATGTGTGCGCCCATGACGACCACAACAATACCAAGACCTTTGCCGTGACAAGCGTTGACGGCGCGACGGTCACGCTCCACAGCGATGACTACACCACCAGCTACACCCTGCTCGAATGCACGGTAAACGGCAGCGGCGTGAAATTCTCTCTGCCGGTCGACGCTTATGTGGCCACGCTTGAAGAGGCCACGCTTGAAGAGATTATAGGCGACCGCGAAAAGCTGGGAGACGACTACACCAACGGCAGCAATATCAACAGCGGCGACGGCTTCCTCGACGGCAACCTGCACGGTTCGAAGCGCATTGACGAGTTAATCGGGGTGAGCGACAATGCCGGAATGATGCAAAAAACCGTCCCCTATGTGAGCAACACCGACGGCAGCAATGTGCAGAATGTGCGCTACAACTATACCTATCAGGGCTACACCCACACCGGCATAAGCTATCTCGGCGGCGTCTGGTTTGCCATTCTCGGCGCCGAGCTGGTTCAAGGGCAGGAATACACCCTGACCATCTTGGTCGGTGATGACTATTATGTACAGCGCAACTTCACGGCTGAAAGCACTGCGCTTGCTACCGAGTCTTCCAGTGTCGTTTATTATTATAACCAAAAAGGCTGTGATGTGACGGTTGTTATGCGCGATGCCAACCACGGCATTCAGAAGAATGATACCTTCACCGGCTGCACGCATGACGAACACGATCCTAAGTATACCTTCACCGTTACCGAGGTAAACGGCAAGACGGTTACCATGCACAGCGATACTTTCCAAACCTCCCACACGCTCTTGGAGCTGACAAAGGAAGGCAGCGGAGCCAAGATCGCGCTTTCCATCAACGGATATGAGGCTGCGAAAACCGCCGCTGGCAGCATTCAGTATGCGGAGGATAACACCAATACTTATGGCGCGTTCAACGCCAGAGTGATTGTGGAAATCAATGCCGCTTATCTGAAAAACTACAAGACCGCGAAACTCAAGGTCGAGTTCACCACCGCTAACGACGAGACCAAAACCGGCGAAGTCAATATCACCGAGGTTTTCCGCAGCATTAAGGCGGGCGGCCAGACCGTGACGACCAGCGGCACCTGTGTGATGTTCGGTGTGCAGGTCAAGCATGTTCCTTACGGCACCAAATCGGTGAAAGCTTCCGTGACCCTGACCAAAGCGGACGGCGAAACCTCCGATACCCTCGCTCTCGGCGAGGCAACTTTGCCCGACAACACTCATCTCTTTATCAGACCCGGCTATGCCTGGGTGCAGGGCGAGATGAATGTTACCTCTTCCACCGGCAAGAACTCCGGCGGCGAATCGGCGCCTTATCTCTTCGATAAGACCCCGTCCAAATATGGCTTCCATTCCGGCGGTGCCGATCAGGTTATCACCTGGAACTACAGCACAACCAAAAAGATCACCGGATATGCCATTTTCTCCGGCAACGATACCGACCGTGGCGGGAATGCAAACCGCAACCCGAAAGGCTGGAAACTCGAAGGCTCGATGGACAGCGAAGGCGGTTGGACGCTCATCGATGAGCAGCACGCGCCGGATGGCGGAACCATCAATATCGGTAACCACGGCGCAGGCACCTTCTACCCGGTAGAAAACACGGTGTCCTATCGGTATTATCGGATCACCTTCGAAACCAATTCGGCTTACTTCCAGATCGGCGAAATCCAGATGTTTGAAACCTATGAGGGCGGCTTTGTTGCCGACAACTACATCGCGCTTACAACGCCGAATGAAATGTCGATCAACAAGGAAGGCAGCGGCAACGAATGGCTGGATAAGCTGTTTGACGGCAATAAGGGTACGAAGCTGGGCATTTACGGCGACCTTCCTTCGGATGGCGTCGAAGTGAAATGGAGCTATACCGAAGCGCAAACCGTTACCGCCTATTCTGTCACACAGGGCGGTGACACCGGTCTGTATGAGAGACAGGCCGGTTCCTGGACGCTTTACGCTTGCAACGGCGATGACAACTGGGTGGTGCTCGATCAGTATGACAATGCCGGTATGTATAGCGACAGCGGAACCGACTATATCATTTTGAGAAACACCACGGCTTATACGCACTATAGACTCGTCTT
The DNA here is from genome assembly GCA_947627815.1 of uncultured Clostridia bacterium. Taxonomy (GTDB): domain Bacteria; phylum Bacillota; class Clostridia; order Oscillospirales; family CAG-272; genus RGIG1993. The sequence goes on from CANQXN010000019.1 coordinate 10,617, forward strand.
TAAACCCGCCGCCGGTCAGTTCCAGATGGGAGAAGTTACTCTCTATACCGACGCTCAATAAGCCAATTTCCTAAAACCAAAAAGAGGATTCCTTCGGGAATCCTCTTTTTTTGTTTTTTTGCGCCTGCCCGCTTGCCTGCCCGCCATTCAGGCGGGCAGGCAGGCGGGCAGGAGGGCAGGCGGGCGGGCAGGCAAGCGGACGCTTGTCAAAATCGCCAAAAAAAGGGCTTGAAATTTGGCGCAATTTGATAAAAATGCGAAAAAGACTTGACAAAGCCTCGAAAATATGGTATTGTTAAGATAACATTTTTCGGCGTTGGCGTGGGTCATGCGGCGCCGGAGGAAAGCGCGGCCGCATTCCGCGTTCTTCCTTTTTGCCGCACCGTGACGCGCGGTGGTCGGTCAAAGGCGACTCCTGAATCGCTCTTTCCGACAAGAACACGCCTGACGAAAAACACACAATGTTAAGTAAAAAAAGGAGAAAAATCATGAAGAAATTTATAGCGCTCCTGCTTGCCCTCTGCATGATGGCGGTAATGCTGCCCGCTTTCGCGGCGCTTTCCTTTGCCGATTCCGCCGCGACCCCGGCGGCGACTGCCGCAACGATTGAAGAGATTGTGGGCGAGCGGGAAAAACTGGAAGAGCAGGATAGCAATATCGACAGCGGCGAAGGCTTCCTCGATGGCAACCTGCGTAGCACAAAGCCGATCGACCAATTGATCGGCGCAAAGAACAATACCGAAATGATGGAAAAAACCGTCCCCTATGTGAGCGATACCGACGGCACCAATGTGCAGAATGTGCGGTATAACTATACCTATCAGGGCTACACCCACGGCGGTATCAGCGGCGGCGGCGTTTGGTTTGCCGTTCTCGGCGCCAATCTGGTCAAAGGGCAGAACTATACCCTGACCATCCTTCTCGGTGATGATTATTATATCCAGAAAGACTTTATCGCTGGAAGCACCACGCTTGCCACCGAGTCTTCGGATGTTGTTATTTTTGAAAATGATCTCGGTTGCGACCTGACCGTTCTCATGGGCGATGAGGCTCACGGCATCCAAGCGGGCGATACTTTCCAAGGTTGCACGCATGACGAACACGACCCCAAATATACCTTCACCGTTACGAAGGTGGACGGCAAGGAAGTCACCATGCACAGCGATACCTTCAAAACCAGCCATACGCTCTTGGAGCTGACAAAGGATAACGATAAAAACGAAACCAAAATCGCGCTTTCTGTCGGCAGTGTCGCGCGTACGAACACCGTGAGAGCCTATATACAGTTCCGTGAAAATGCCGAAAAACCTTACGGTTTATACAGCGCCCGTATCATTGTAGAAGCCTATCAGCCCTGGCTGGACAGCGAGAGCGGCAGCGCTTCGCTTTCACTTTCCTTCGTCACCAAAGAGGGCGGCACGAAAACCTACACCAACAAGCTGACAGAGGTTTTTCAAAGCATCAATGCGAACGGCGAAACCTACACCCCGGCCGCCCATAGCGTTTTGTTCGGCGTGCAGGTGAATAACATGCCGTTTGGCACCAAGTCGGTGAAAGTTTCCTTGATTCTGAACAGACCGGACGGACACGCCGATACGATCGATCTTGGCGAGGCGTCCCTGCCTGACAACGAGATGTTCTTTGTCACGCCGGGCTATGCTTGGGTACAGGGCGAACTGAATGTTACCTCTTCCACCGGCAAGAACACCGGCGGCGAATCGGCGCCTTATCTCTTCGATAAGACCGGTGCTAAATACGGCTTCCATTCGGGCGGTAACGACCAGACCATCACATGGTACTACGCCACGGCCAAAAAGGTGGCCATGTATGCCATCTTCTCGGGCAATGACACCGAAGGAGACGGTCGTAACCCGAGAGGCTGGAAGTTCGAAGGCTCGATGGACGGCAAAGAGGGTTGGACGCTCATCGATGAGCAAAACGCGCCGGAAGGCCAGACTCTCAAAATCGGGGAACAGGGACGCGGCACCTTCTACACAGTAGAGAATCCGGCGTCTTATCGGTATTATCGGATTACCTTTAAGACAAACAATGATTACTTCCAGATTGGCGAGATCATGCTGTTTGAGAAATATGATACGCCTTTTGTGAAAGACAATATGACTCAGCTTGCCGCGCCTGCTGTTAAGGACTCCAACGGCAAACAGGAAGATCAGGGTCTGGACGGCCTCTTTGACGATGATGTCAATACCAAATTGGGCGCTTATACTAATTATGACGAATATACCGTGTATTGGTCCTATGATGCAACCGAGACGCTGGCGGGCTATAAAATCGTGACCGGCGCCGACAGTCTGCATCATACTCGCAACCCCAACAGCTGGACAATTTACGGCTCCAACAGCGACGGCGATTGGGAGACAAAAGAGTGGACGGCGCTTGACACCGTGACTTATACGAAGAATCTGAGCGGCGATGCGAACTACTTTGTCATTGACAATCCCGAGGCCTTCCAACATTATAAGATCGTGTTCACGGTTGGCGGTCATCAGTTCCAGATGGCTGATATCGTTGCCTATGTCGCGAAAGCCGACTAAACCAATTTCCCAAAACCAAAAAGAGGATTCCTTCGGGAATCCTCTTTTTTTGCGCCTGCCTGCCCGCCCGCCTGAATGGCGGGCGGGCAGGCAGGCGGGCAAGCTGCCGTGCAAATATACCGGATTGGGATTTTCGCGCTCGCCGGGAGAAAGGGGCGCTACCGCCCCTCGCGGCGGTAGGCCGTGGGGGTCTGCCCCATGCGGGCGGTGAAGAGCCGCGTGAAATAGTGGCTGTCGGGATAGCCCGTGGCGCGGGCAATTTCGGCGATCGGGCGGTTCGTCTGCCGCAACAGCTCGCAGGCGAGGCGGAGCCTGTGCGAAATGATATAGTCCTTCGGGCTGATGCCGGTATGACGGAGAAAAAGCGTGCGGAAATGGCCGGCGCTCATAAAGGCGGCGTCGGCAAGCGCCTCCACCGAGAGGGCGGGTTCCGCCAAATGCGCGTGAATGTAGGCGGAGGCTTTGCTGACAGCGGTTGCCTCCTGCAAGCCTCGGGTGGAGGATTCCGCGAGGGCGTGTCCCAAGGCGGCAAAGAGGGCGAGGAGCTGTTCGGCGGCGTCGGCCTGAAAGAACTCGCCCCGCAGGGTAAACGGGGGGAAAAGCGCGAGAAAGCGCTGTACAATTGCATCGGAAAGACCGGGGGAAGCGCGTTTTCCCACCGGCAGGCGATAGGTCGCGAGCAGTTCGGCGGCGGCGCTGCCCGAAAAATGCACCCAATAATAGATGAGCGTCCCCTCGGAAATCGCGGTATAGTCAAACACTTCCCCGGGCGGGAAAAGAAGGAAATCCCCGGGCAAAAGGTGCCGGTCGATCTGCGGGCGCTTGACCGCAATTTCTCCCTGCCAGAGATAGAGGAGATAATAATCACGCCGCACCGAGCGCCCGAAGGCCTTATAGGGATAGACGGCCTGCCCGGTGCAGTTGACTTGCAAAAACCGGTCGGTGACGGCAAAGCTGTTGTATTTGTCGGTAAGATCCGAATAAAACGCGAGATTTTTCACAAAATGCCTCCTCTTGCCTCCCTTTCCGCTGAAGAGAATCGATTTGTCCACTTTTTGGATTGCTTTGTGCCTTGCGGCGTCTATAAAAAAAGTATATAATAAAGGCGGGGAAAAATCAAGATCTTTTGTTACTTTGCCCGAATTTTTCCGAAAAAAGAAAAAATTTCCGAGGAAAGCAAAAGACAATCCGAGAGAAACGAAATCTTTTTGTCCCCGCGAATTTTCCCATCATTCATTGACGAGAATGCGAAAAAAGCAAAAAAGACAACCACAAGGAGGAACCAAGATGAAAAAGGCACTTGCGCTTCTTTTGACGCTGACGCTCGCTTTGTCGGCGGCGTTTATGACGCCCGCCGTCACCGCCGAGGACGCCTCGGCGGGCGCCGACAAAGAGAGCCGGACGGCGGCGCTTGCCGGCGCCGGCAATCTTGCCTATGGCAAAGACACCTATACTTATTGGTCGCAGCACGAAACGGCGGAATACGGCCGTCACAAGGTCACAGACGGCGATGTCGCCACCGGCATCCACGGCGGCGACGGCCCGATGCGCGGCCACTGGCTCGCCGTCGATCTCGGCACGACCCAAACCTTTGACACCGTGGAACTGTGGCAGAAGGAAGCCGCCGCGATGTTCGGCAATTTCAAGCTCGTGGCCTTTGACGATCTCGCTTTTCTTGAGGGGAAGAGCAAAGACGACAACATCAACGACATCAAGTGGGGCGACATCGTGGCAGACGAGCGCGGACGGGTGATTTACGAAGGCTACGACGCCGCCGTCGACGAAGACGGCTGTTATACCGCCGCTTTCCCTGCCGTGACCGCCCGCCTTGTCGTGGTCTGCGCCATGACGGTGGGCAACGCCCCCTGGAACAGCTTTCTTTTGTCCGAAATCGGCGTCTTTTCCCGTGGCTATGAGCCGCCCAAATCCGAAGAAACCAATCTGCTGGCGGGGGTAGAGGCTGCCGCCTCTTCCTCTCACGAGGACACCAACTGGAGCGCCGCCAAGCTCACCGACGGCGACAGGTACAATTTTAACGCGGCGGGGGAGGCCTCGTCGCAGGACTATGGGCAGTATCTCGGCTGGCATTCGTCGCTTGACCTCGCCGCCGGCGACACGGTGACGCTCGATTTCGCCCTTGATGGGCGCAAGACGCTCGATCGCGTCGTGATTTATCCCGCCTCCGACAAATACACCGGCCGGAGCGAAAAGAGCGTCGTTTTGCTGCCGCAAAGCATCACGGTTGAGCTGTCCGACGACGGCGAAAGCTACCATCCGGTGGCAACGCTCGAAACGGCGGGCATTTCCGAATACCGTCCCTTGATTCTGACGCTCGACCCCGACGCCGAAGGCGGCGTGCAAGGCGCCTTTTTGCGCCTGACGCTGGTGCGCGGCGAAGGACACATGCAGTTTTCCGAGGTGGAAGCCTACGCGGCTTCCGGCGAAGCCCCCGACCCCGGCGACAGCCGCCTTTCGACCGAAAACGCCTTCCGCGCGCTCTTGCAGACGCGGCAGGGAAGCGACGGCACGCACGATTTGCGGCTGGTGCTGGTGACCAATCTTGAAAAAATCAACGCGCTTGGCACCACTTTCACCGTCAAAGTGGATATTCTCCTCACCACGGGCGCGCATGTGAAATATGACGCCAAACTTGCGCCGTCGGGCGGCGATTATACGCTCTTTCGTTCGCTCCTCGCGGCGGGAGAGCGCTTTGAAGCCGCCGAGGGCTGCGCGCTTTTCGGTGATACCGTGATCGGCGTGCCGGACGGCATCGAAGCGAGCGTCAGCGTCACGATTGTCAACGACGCGACGGGCGAATCGGTTCTGGAAGCCAGCGCCCGGATCAGCGCCGGCAACTGAAAGGAGTGTGACTGTCATGAAAACGAATCGATCCACGCAAAAAGTCCCCTATGAAGCCCCGTCCCTGACGCTCGCGGCGCTTTCGGACGATATCGTCATGATCTCCGCCTATGAGGCGAGCGACGAAGGCGGCGCCCGCGAGATCCCGTGGGGCGATTTGGTCTGACCGGTCTTTCCCCCGTCCCGCCGCCCGCCACGCGGGAAAATTCGCCCGCGAGAAAAACCCGCGAGAAAAACCCGCGAGCAAGTCCCGCGTTAAAAAACCCCTTTGTGGGAAAGTCCGCCCGCAGGCAAATCCGCAAGAAAGGAATCCGTCATGAAAAACCGCTTGAACCCGTCGGCAAAGCGAAGGCCGCCGGAAGCTTTTCAACATCCTCCCGCCCGTGTGAGCCGGCTTTTGGCTCTGCTTTTTCTCCTTCTCCTTTCGTTTTCCCTTTTGGCCGCTTGCGGCGGGGAAGAGACGGCGGGCGGCACATCGGGGACAGAACGCGCGGACGGAAGCGAGACGCCGCCCGCCACCGACAGCGAAGAAAGCAGCAGGGGAGACAGCATGAACACAGAAGAAACACAGACGCCCGCGACCACCCCGGACGATCCCGTCGAATCGCTCTTTTCGATGAAAGAGTGGACCGGCGCCGTGGGTTCTGCCGACGCCTCCGGCAATCGGGTCAATCAATCGGATATCACAAACATTCGCCGCCGCCCCTTCCATGCCGCCGGCACGCTGGTCTATGACAGTATCGAGGCGGCCATCGCGGGCGCGAAAAATTATGATTTTTCGCTCTCGCCCTACTATCAGTGCCTCACGGGCGCGGGGCATCCCTGGTCGCTGGCCGTCGACAAAAACGAGGCCGACGCCCAAAAAGCCGGCGTTTACGGCGAATTTTTCAAGCCCTCCTACGATATGGCAAACGCGCCCCTCTATCAGGGCAATTTGAAAATCGGCCTGTGGGGCGGCGCCTATTACGGCGGGTTC
>CANQXN010000020.1 GCA_947627815.1 uncultured Clostridia bacterium
GTAGAGCGGGATATCGTCGTCGACATCGGAAGCGGTCAGCGCGGTAAGAACGCCGGTTTTTTCCAGATATTCGCGGTAGATTTCCGCCATGCCTACATAGCTTGCTTCATAGGGCCAGGAACGGATCACATCTCTGCCGCTGCCGTCTTTTTCCACATAGGTGGCGTCGGTCAGCATGAAGTATTTGATCCGATAGTCGCCGGTGTACTTTCTGTCACTCGTCACCGTCCACTCGGCAGCGTCATTGCTCACCGAAACGGCGTCGGCCAGACGGTAGCTGTCCTGCGGACGGGGGAAGACGGTAATATACACCGAGTTGTACTTGTGGTTCTGGATACCGTGGTCAGAGGTGATGCTGCAAAGCGCGTCGCCGGCGGTGATAATGGCGAAGAAGCCCTGAGGAACGACGGTTTCAAACTCTTCGTAGGCGATTTCGTCGTATTTTTCCTCGACTTTGGGGACATCGTTGTAATACTTGATCTCGGGGAGATCTTCCTCTGTGTCGTCGCCGCCTTCGGAAGGCGTATCCTCCGCAGGCGGGGTTTCGCCCCCTTCGCCGCCTTCACCGGCGCCGGGGTCGGTCGCCTCGGGCGGGGTTTCGGTTCCCTCGCCGCCTTCGCCGCCGTCACTTCCCTCTCCGCCTTCACCGGCGGGCGGGATCACGGCGTTGGGATCGAGCGGCACATCGCTGTTGTAGTAGGCGGGTTTTCCGTTGTACCAGAGCTGTTCTTTGATCTTCAGAACGCCCTCGACACGGTCTTCTTCCTCCACGACATTGCCTTCCGCATCGACATAAACATAGACCTGATGGCCTTTGTAGGTGATGGGATTGCCTTCTTCATCCACGGCGGGCGCCATGAGGTAGAAGGAAATCACTTCGATGTAAGGCACATACCCCGCCTCCACATACGCGTTGTAGCGCTCGAGCGTATCGATCGGCGCGTAGGTGGGGTTTTCCCAAAGCGCGCTGTCCGACTGCACCGGCGCGGCGTCGGGATTGGCGGTATCGTAGCGGAATTTGGCAAGATAGTCTTCCAGGGTACGGTAGAGATTGCCATTGGCATCCACCGCGTCTATCATGATCCGGTCGGTTTCGGTATAGTACACGGTGGCGCCGTTACTGTCTTTGACCTCGTTCTCCACCCAGACATAGCCGGTGCGGTGTTCGAGGTTGTAGGTGCGCATGATGGTCTTTTCGATGACACCGAAGACCGGCATCCGCAGGATTTCACTCTGACCGTTGAACTGGTTCTGGTTGGTCATGCTGTGATAGGTGAAATCGGGGCCGTAGACTTTCCAGGAAAGTCTGGGCTGGCTGGAAGCGGCGGTGAGGGTGTCCTCGTTGCGGATGATGGTGCCGGAGCCGTCCGGAATGAAGGTATAGCCTTCAAAGTCGTTGGAGGAGGCGCCGAAATAGGTAAGCACCTTCACGGGGCCTAAACGGTATCTCTGCTCGTTATAGCGAATGCTCTTGGCGGGCAGGCGTACCTCTAAGCCGTCGGCGGAAAGGGTGTACTCGAGCGCCAGCTCGAAGACGGCGTTGGTATCGTCCTCCGCCTCGTAGCCGGTAAAATCAAGGTCGGATTGCAGATCCTCAAAGGTATAAGTGGTATACTGCTTTACGGCCGATTCGATGGCGTTGCGGTTTCTTTCCGACAGATTGGGGTTGATGGCCTTGAACCGGATCCAGTCCAAAACGCCGTCCCCGTCATAGTCGGCATACGCGGGATATTTGTCAAGGTTTTTATAGGTTTTCAGAAGCAGCGCCTGCCGGTCGGGTGTTTTATCGTCGTAAATGATGTCCTGATAGTTGGAGCCGATCAGACGGTTGTAGCGGGTGTTCCGCATCGATTCCAGCGTGAGCCGGGTGTTGGGGTTCTGCTCTTTATAAGCTTCCCATTCCGCCTCGGTATAGCAGTTTTCCAAGGCGGGCTTTTCGATCACCTCGAGAAAACGGTTATACTCCATCGCGCCGGGGATTAACTGCTTGGAAGTCACGCGCCCCAGGGTGTATTCCACCCGGATCCCGTTTCGAATGTTCTTGACGGTGATCTGGCCGCGGCGCGCCGCTTCGTTAAAGCTCTTGAGTTCGGTGGTCTTGCCGTCCTGAATGTTGACAAAGGACAGCTCGATCTGAGACATCATCGCCTGCTTGTAGGAGTCGGGTACAGACGCCACATCATAGGGGTTGGTGGTGAGAATCTGCCCTGTGAGCTGATTACGCACCGCCACCTCGCCGGTGGATTCGTCGGCATACAGCTCGTACCCCGATATCGTCAGGCGGTGTTCCATGGTCGCCAATTTGTCTTCTTTGCTCTCAAAGACATTGGAAGCATCTAAGTAGAGGTCGATCCGGTCGGCTTCCTCCAAAAGCTTTGCTTCCTCGTCAAAGGGAGAGAGGGCAAAGGATACCATGGGGAAGAGAGACACCAGCGTTCCGAGGAGAAAGACCCAAAGAATCAGGGCAGACAAATATCTTAAATTTTTACTGAATCCTGTTTTCATCTGTGATTCTCCTTTCTTTACATACGGAACTGGATCTCGGAGATCAGGTTGGACACAAAGGATACCATCTTGATTAAGAGGTTGGAGAAGAGTGCCACAACAAACATGATCACGAGCATTCCCAAGATGGTGCCGAGGATGGTGCCGACATTTTTCATCAGCGTGTAGTCATGCGTGACCATGGTGCCGAAGAAGAGCAGGAGGCCAAGCCAGACAAAGCAGATGGCAACCACCAGGGTGACAAAACCTCTTTCGTTGTCCGCTACCACATGCGTCATGAGGGTGGACACCGGCAGGAGAAGCACAATCGGCGTCAGGGAGTAGCAGGAGGCGATGAAGACATCTTTGAAGCTCCCTTCCCCTTCAAACAGGGTGGTCAGACACCAGTTGGCGGTCACAAAGAGGAGCAGCGGCACAAGCAGTGAGCTTAACTGAATCAGCACGCTGGTGTAGCTTAGGCGGGGATTGTAAAGATAGGACTGACCCACCGAGTTATACGCCATGGCGATGACGGTCAGCGCCAAAATGATGAGCGCCGCCCGCAATGACCCGCGTTTTTCGTGCTTGAGATCCCAATAGCCGTCAAAGGGATGGAAGATCACATGGAAGGCATACATCAGTTCCTCCCACAGGGTCTTCTTCTTGCCCGAGACGGCAGCGCGCCGGTTGACCTTGCCCGCATAGCGGAAGAAGAGCCAGATCAGCACGCAGACGGCCACCACGACGATGGGGATCAACCAGATGAAGCGGGAGAGCCAGTCTTTCCGCCACTGCACAAAGGCGGAGGAATAGTCGGCCGTGTTATAAGCGATCTGGAAATATTCCATCGCTTTTTCCCACTGACCCTGCCGGTAATAGGCTTTGCCCAAACCGACATAGGCGGCGTCAAAGTTGTTATTGCTCCTTAAAATGTCGTTCCAGTCCTGCTCGGCCAGCGAATACTGCCGATCGTTGTTGTGCCGGATGGCGGTGAGGAGCAGTTCGCCGTATTCGGTCATGGAATAGACGGTAAAGGAGTTGGTATCGGAGTCAAGCACTAAGATCTTGCTGCCCTGATAGACGATGCCGACAGCGGATTGGATATTCCCCGACTGCATTCCCTTGTCGCCGTAGACGAAAAGCAGTTCGCCGTTGTCGTCGTAAGTAAAGACCTTGCTCCGTTTTTTATCGATGATCGACCAGATGCCTTCCGGCCCCAGCGCCACATCCACGATATCGGAGACGCCGGTGGGCGAATCGTCATACGCCCGCTCCCGGAAGTCCACTTCGCCGGCCGGGGAGAAGAACCCGTTGCGCTTCATGATGTCGGTGCCGGCGGTATTCAGCCGTTTGACCGGAGAATAGGCCGATGTCTTATCACGGATCGCGCCGGAGCGGTCGCTTTCGTCGGCGGAGTCGGTGGTGATCCAGATGAAGTCGTTGTCATCGATGGTGATGTTATTGTATTCGCGGGAGATGATGGCCTCCTGCTGCGCGATGACTTCCGCCGATTGGAAGCGCCGCCAGAAGAGGGTCCAGGCGCTCACCGACGCCTTCTGGGCGCCGAGGAACTGCTCAAAGGTGCCGTCCGAGGAGAGCGCGACAATGCCCTGATAGATGCCGGGCGCCACCACGAAGATACGGCCGGTGGAGTCGACCGCCAAAGCGGTGGGGTTATATTCGTTGGTGTCGTCGAAGATATCCGAGCTGGGTTCGCCGATGATGCGCTCGTAATTGCCTTCGCCGTCAAATACCACGATACGGGCATTGTTGGTGTCGGCCACATAGATATGCTTGCCGGCGTGGAGGGCGCCGCCCTCGCCGACTTCCAGCCCCTCCCAGACAAAGACGCCCTGGCAGCCGTTCAACGAGTCGTCGCCGCCGCCCAAGTCGTTGGAAAAGGTGGAAATTTCAAAGAGGAATTTGTAGTATTCGTCCAACACCACGATACGGTTGTTTTTCGGATCGGCGATATAGACATTGCCCGCGTCATCGGTCTCGATGTCGGTAGGGCCGTTCAGCGCCGTGGTTAGTCCCATATCGGTGGAAAAGATATCGTCGGTGAAGGTATAGGCATCGGGCGACGCCTGCGAATTGCCGTCAATCGAATAGGTATAGGAATCGGCAAAGGAGCCGACCGTCCCAAACAGCATCAGGACAAGGACGGCCAAGGTAAGAAACACGGTTAATTGCTTTTTCATGTCTTGCCCTCCTTAATCCTTCATACCCGAGGTAGCCATCGTTTCGATGATGTTGCTCTGGGAAATGACGAATACGATGATCGGCACGATCATCATGACCACGGCGGAAGCCGCGCCGGCGCCGGCACGGACGATACCGCCGGCCAAGATCTGACCGATGGCATAGCTGAATGTCTTCAGCTGCTCACTGTAAATATAGATGGTGGAACCGGTATTCCACAGACCCTGGAAGGAGTAAACGATCAGGGTCAGCCAAGCCGGTTTGACCATCGGCATGGCGATGTGCCAGAAGGTGTAAAGCTCGCTGGCGCCGTCCAGCCGCGCCGATTCGAGTACGGCATCCGACACCGAGGAATCCATGAAGTTCTTCATCAGGTAAAGACCCAGGGTAGAACCCCAGGCGGGGATGATGATCGCCCAGAGGGTATCCACCCAGCCCAGTGCCGACATGATGATGAAGTTCGCGATGGAAGCCGCCACCGCGTTGAACATCAAGGAAGTCTCAACCAGCTTGAACATCCATTTCTTGCCGGGAAAGTACATTTTGGAAAGCACATAGGAGGCAAGAGAGGAGAGGAAGAGGTTGCCGAAAGTACCGCCTACCGTGATGACCACGGTATTGAAGAGGTAACGGGAGAACGGCACCCAGGAAGTGTTCATGAGGCGGAACAGGTCCTTGAAGTTTTTGAGCGTCGGCGCCGTCACATAGAATTTCGGGGGGAAGGCCCACAGCTCATCGAGGGGCTTTAATGCCTGGATCACGGTGTAATACATGGGGATGAACATGAAGATGCCCATGATAGCCAGGAAGAAGAAGATACCGAAGTCACCGCCTGCCGAGCGGTTGAGGACGACAGTATGTTTTCTGACGCGTAATTTCTTTTCTTTTGCCATCTTACTGCCCCACCTTCGATAGTAGTATCTGCACCAGCTTGTTGGACCCTATCATAATAATGAAGAGAATCGTAGCAATGGCGCAGGCGTAACCTGTCTCAAACCGGGCGCCGCCGTAGTCGTTCAGGTGATGCATGATCGTCCAGGCGCAATAGTCGACCGAGGGGTTGCCGGCGAGGGCATCCACGATGCCGCCGAAGCCGAACGCCCCGGTGATGGACATCACGGCGCCGAACATTAACTGCTGTTTCATGGATGGCAAGGTGATATACCAAAGCTCCTGCCAACGGTTTTTGATGCCGTCCACCGCTCCGGCCTCAAACATCGATTTATCGATGGTCTGAAGACCGGCGATAAAGGCTAAGAACGCGGTGCCGAGCGATGTCCACAACGCCACGACGATACAGAGCGGCATGACATAATTGGCGTCCTGGAAAAAGAGGATCGGCGTATCGATCAGCCCCAAATTCAAGAGCTGCCCGTTGACCCAGCCGTAGGAGTCGCTGGAGAAGGCCACCTGCCAGATCATATAGACCGAACCCGAAATGTTCGGCGCATAGAAGACCAGGGTGACCAGGGCGCGGAGCTTCGGCGGAAGCTCGTTGATAAACCAGGCGATCACAAAGGACAGTATGTAGGAAACAGGTCCTGTCACCGCCGCGAAAATCAGGGTATTCTGGCAGGCCAGAATGAAGATATCGTCGTCAAGGAAAAGCCGGGCATAGTTGTCCATGCCGATCCAGACAGGCGCTTCGATCATGTTGAAGGAGGTAAAGCCCAGTCCGAAGGATACGAAAACCGGGATGATGGTGAAGGTCAGGAAGATGATATAGTAGGGCGCCAGCATCACATACGCGACCCAGTTGTTCTTCATTTCCTTCAGCGTCCAACGCAACTTCGACATGTCTTTTCTCGAAACCGCACGCTTTTTCGGTTGGACGGCGGCGGTTTGTGCGACTTTGTCAGACATTTGAAAAACTCTCCTTACTTATAAGATTTCAGGGATTCGGGGGAAAGAAGTGTGACTGTTTTCGATTCTTTCCCTCACTTGCCTGTGGTGTCGGGTGTTTCGTCAGACCCGGTATAGGAGATATCGAAGTAGGCCATGCCGAACTCCTGCCGTTTTCTGGTAAGCTCTTTGTTGATTTCGATCACATAGCTCTGGAGGGAATCGGCGGCATCGGCGTTGTCATTGTAAACTGCTAAGAAAGCAAAGTTGACATAACGGCTGATGATGTAGCTGCCGGGATACTCCGGCACGGCGGCCAGATTGGCGAACTGCGCCATCAGGTTGTTTTTCTCGGCGGTCGTCCAAGGCAGGGATTCCAGCGCTTCCACATTGGCGGTCTGGTGCTTGGATACCGAACCCAAAAGCGCGGTCAATTCGTTGGCGTAGTTGGTCTGTGTCTCGGCGGAGACGAACCATTTCATGAATTCCCACGCCTGTTTCGTCTTATCTTCGGTGCGTTCTTCGTTGCGCACCATGATAATGGCGGAAACGCCCGAGACAGAGTCGTTGTTGCGCCAGATCTCATTGCCGTCCGCGTCATAGTCGACATAGGCCGGCAGGGGAACGAACTGCCACAGCCCCTTGATCTCGGTGGCGTACACCGAAAGCTGCGTATAGGTGCCGTAGTCCATGATCCCGATCGGGATTTCGCCGCTGCGGAACCGGTTGGCAAAGTCGTAGGTTACCGGGAAGCGGTACTGTTCAAAGAAGCTGCAGAGGTATTCAAACGCCTCAAGGTTGACATCTTTTTCGAGCGCGATCTTTCTGCCGTCATCGGCGTAAAGCTCGCCGCCCATCTGATAGAGGAAGAGGTTCAGACCGCCCAGCGCCGTGGGGAAGGCCACTTCCATGTGGTTCTTCTGCAAGGTGGCGATGATGGCCGTCAGCTCCCGCCAGGTGGTAGGCGCCTGAATGCCCATATCGAGGAAAACATCGGCACGGTAGAAGAGCATGGAGAAGTTCTGCGTTTCGGGCAGGCCGTACACCGTTTCCTTGTAATAGTATTCGGTGTTGTCGCTCTTATCGGTATATTTCACCGCGTAATACCCTTTTTCGCGCGCCACATGGTAGGCATACTGCCCGAGCGGCACGGCGTATTCGCGGTCATAGGTGGCTTCGTATTCCTGCTTGACTCTCTCGTATTCTTCATAGTCAGCAGGGGTAAAGGCATAGGCTTCGGCCTTTTCCTCTTCGCTGACATCGCCCGACCAATAAAGCTCGCGCAGCGTCAGCGGGATCATGGCGGCATCGGTGAACCAGCTTGCCACTTCATCGTAGCCTTCCATTTCATCGACGCCGATGACAGCCGAACGGATCGCCCAGTTGATCACATCGCCCGAGCCGTGTCCCATAGAAACATCGGGACCCACGCCGGCGAGGATCGAGGGGATCAGCGAGCCGCCGGCCACGAGTTCGAGCACCACGCTGTAGCCGTCGGTCTTGGAGTTAAAGCCGTTGGTGATCAGGTTTCTTATGATCTGCGCCTGGTCGCGGCCCAGCGTCGTCCAGACGGTGATGACATTGTCTTCGTCAATCTCTTCCATGGTGCCGAGCGTATCGTAGTTGTTGTTGAAAGAGACAAAGAACATGGAAATTTCATACCACAAGGCCTGAAAGAAGTTTTCCACCGCTTTGGGGAATTCCTTTTCGGGGGTATCGGGGCTTTGCACCTGGAGATAATCGAGCTGCAGGGGCTGGTTCATGGAAGTCTGGAGCCATGTACCGAGCGTACCGAGCTGGTTTTTCAGGTTGGTCATGTTCCGCGCGATGTTGGCCTGGTTGCTCCCCATGCGTTCCAGAAGCAAGGAGACGGTTTGCAAAGTCTTGGCGTGAGAACCCGCCGTGCCGGTCTGCTCCTCGAACATATCGGAGATTTCCTGCAGCCGGATCGACTGAACGAGCAGTTCGTCGACATCGTCGGGCATGATGTCGTAGAAACCGTAGTCACGGTTGGCGTCGGGGGTCGTACCGGTGAGCCGCAGGATCTTGATATAAATATTATTGATGGTTTGCAGCGAATTGGACACCTGCCGCAAAATCTCGGACATGTTGCCGAACGAGGCTTCCAGCTCGATGTCGTTGACGCCCTTTTCGAGATAGAGGTTGAGCGCCACGCCGTCGCCGGTGTTGATCGCGCCGACCTGCCAGTCGTCGCTGTAGTTGAACTGGAGATAATAGGCTTCCTCAAACGGCACGGTGGCTTCGGTCTCGCTCGCCAGCCGCACCCGCAGGGTACGGGAGGAGAAAGTACCGGCCAGCACGCTCTGTTTGAAGCGGAGCACCAGCGAATAAAAGCCGCTTTCCGGCACCTCGATCGAATAGCGCACCCACTGACCGAGCGTCTGCCATTTTTCGCCGCCGTCGCCGCCCAAGGTGTTCATCTTCACATTCGCGGCGCTCTGCGGCTCGGTGATGTAACTGGTTCTGTCGTTGGTGGCATACACCGTATTTTCACTGGTTGCCGTGGGATATTCGGCCTGAATCTTGATCGGGTCGCCGCTGTAGTTGACGGCGCCCTTGTCGCGATAGGCTTTCACATAGGCGTCGTAATCGGGCAGCTCGTCGGCAGGCTCTAAGCTGATGGAGCTGACGAACATGGCTTCCCGCTGGCCTTCCAGCGCGATGGTGTTATCGCCTTTCTGGAAATAAAAGAGCAGCGGCAGGGTTTCATACCCCGTGGAGTCCATGCCGATATAGGTGCGCCATTCGGGAGCCTGCACCTTGTCAGCCTTGACTTCGTTGCCGTTGATGTCGGTCTTGAACTGCGGCACTTTGTTGCCGCTGGCGTCTTCGATCATGACAACGCCGTTTTCGTCCTGCTGGAAGGAAGCCTCGTCATCGCGCCACACCTTGGTCATGGTCAGAAAGCGCGCTTCATAATACGGCACGCGGCCGTTGATGTAAAGCGTGCGCTCGATGGATGTGGTTTTCGAGGCTTCGCCCGTCGTGCCGTCATTGGGCAGATAGCGGATGACAAGATTGTATTTGCCGGTGTCGGGAACCTGAATGTGCCATCCGACAATGCCGTCGTTGGGCAAATAGAGGCATTTGACGCCGTTTTTGGTCTGCACGATCGCGATCTGTCCCTCGTATTTTACCGCGTTTTCATCGGCCACATATTTGGGGATCGGCGTGCCGTTTTCATCTAACAGATCCTTGCCGTCTTTATCGGTGAGCGTCACGCCGGCATAGGCGGTCGTGATCTCTTCGGCATAGGCCAAGATGGCGTCGCCGGAGATTTCGGCACGCTGGGTGCCGTTCGGCTCCTGCTGATACTTGGCCAGGTAATCGGTATACTTGATGGCGGAAAGGAGGTCGGTCAGCGAGCTGGAAACACCGCTCCCCGATGAAGAGGAAGCGGTCGAAGCCGGTGCGCCGTGAACGGCCGCGCCGGGGCCGATGACCGTCAGAACCGCCAGCAGGCAGGCAAGTATTTTTGTGAATTTGGAAGGTTTCATAAATGCCCGTTTCCTCCTGAAGTAATGTCTGTGCATCAGTCTGCCATCGCAAGACGCCCGGCCGGAAAAAGCCGGGAGCTGCGCGACTGGGTCGGGATTTTGCCAAGCAAGGCAATCAGTCAAAAGCAGTTTCGCGTATCCTGCGCCTCGTCGTCACGCGCACACGCGCGTGGGAAGACGAATAAGATATGCGAAAAACAGGCGAAAACAGAGGGACAAACCGCCCGCGCCTTGCTGAATCTCACGGAAATGGTTCCGGACCGCGGCTTCTTTCCGTTCGCGCAAAGGCAAGGGGTTCTTCCCTGCTTTTTCCCGGGAAGTTCCCGGAAAAATCACCGTTTTTTCACATATCTCTGATAAAAAGACGACCGCAGGAGTGCGGCCGTGTCAATACAGGCAGAGGATCGCGCTATTTGTTGTTACAATAATATCATAATTCCTGCTTTTTGTCAAGCGAAAAAAGAGGGGACGGCCGTCGCCCGGCGGGCGGTTTGCCCCGCTTTTCCCATGGCATTTTTACTAAATCCGGAAAAATTTATCAACACGCCTCCGTGCGTTTCTTCCCTTGACCGATTTTGAGCGGCGCGAATGGTAAATATAAATTACTGTTATAATTGCTTTTTCATGCTTTATTTTAGTTTATTTGATTGATTTTTAATCATATAAAAAAATTTTATATTTTTATGTGTATTTTTATTTACGCGCTTTCTCTCTCGGCGCGGCGCGAAAACGCGAAAAAGGCATTTGTGCATTATAGCTAAAAAAGCGCCGCTTTTTTCTACACCGTTAGACTGTCTCGCCCCGTCCGCCGGGCGAGCGCGTGCGGGGGAAGCTGGCAGCGCGTGGGCGGCAGATGGCGGGAGGTGAGGACGGCAGATGGCGGGAGAAGTGGGGGAGCGGACGCGAGCAAGCGTCGGTGACAGACGGCGGGCGAAAAAAGCGGGCGTTAGAGACGCAAGAACAAAAAAGACGGCAAAAAAAGAGGAGCGCGGCTTGCTTCCCTTCCCTTGCGGGAGCGGACAGGCAGAGCCGCGCTCTTGTTTTTATGATTTTTCCTTTTCTTTGGATGGCATTTCCCGTCCGGCAAGGTGCGCCACGGCGCGCTCCACCGCGTCTTTGGCGCTTCCCAACGGCTCGTCGCCGTACCGATAGTCAAAGGAGCGGCAGAAGCGGGAGACATCCTCCCCAAGCGAGGCAAGATAAGCCAAGGAAGACCCCGCGAAATCCTCATAGAGCGCTTCAAAGCGCTTTTTGTTGACGCGCACGGCGGCAAGATCGAAAAAGGCGGCGAGATGCCAGAGGCAAATGCCGTTTTGCGCCCTGACTTTGGCGACAAACGCAGCGTCACTTTCCCACATATACAAGGCGTTATCGAGCATCCGGCGGAAGTTGCCTTCCACCCGATCGCAGACATAGCAGGAAGACGCCAATGCGTCGAGCCGCTTTTTTCCCTTTTCGGGGGTGGCGCCGAACGGCCCTTTTTTGTTAAGGGCGCCCGAAAGCGCTTGCAAATGGCTTTCCAGCATCAGCGCCAGCGGCAGCCGTTTGGGGCGCTTCAGCATTTTTTCAAAATGGGCGCGGCAAAAACCGCTTTCATTGGTTTTGATCCGGATATCCGGTTCCATCATAGAAGCGCCCAAGATCCGATCGAGTTCATCGGCCTCGAGCTTTGACCAAAGCGCGCAAAAGGGACATTCGGCGCCGCCTGCCGCTTTGGTATCAATGGCATGTTCAAACGCCTCGTTGATGGGAATGGTATAAATGGTTTCCACAGGTTCACGCTTTCCGGACGGTTTTCGGTTCGTTTCTTTCTTAGTTCGTTTCAGTTCTGTTTTTGCACGCTTTTGTATTCGTCGTAATAGCGGTAATAAGGGCAGGCGCTGTTGCGGCCGGCGGAAAAATGCTCCGCCTCGTCCTGGTCCAAATTCTGACGGCAGGTATAGACATCGTAAAGTTCATCGTAATCGTAAAAAACACAGCTTTCACAATTGACCGACTGCCGTTTGTTCGTCATTTTCTTCATGATCTCTTTCCTCCTGTCATTCTTTTTTTCGCCAGCGGACGGTTTGCCCGGGCGGGGGCTTTTATCCCCTTTCAGTATACCACAGTTTCCCTGTTTTTTTATGAAAAAATTGTTAACATTTGCCGGGATTCGTTGCAGTTTTCCGACAAATGCGATATAATAATTTTGATTATAAAATCGGAATCGGGCGCTGTCTCTTTGCTTTTCGCCCCTTTTCCTTTCGTAAAACAAAAAATTCAGATATAAAAGGAGTGCTTACCATGACACAGAACAAGTATGTCAGATCCTGGGTAGATGAGATGGTTGCTCTCACCTGCCCCGACAAAGTCGTCTGGATCGACGGCAGCGAGCTTCAGGCCGAAGGATTGCGGCGGGAAGCCTGCCTGACCGGCGAACTCATCAAACTGAACGAGCAGAAACTGCCCGGCTGCTATCTCCACCGCACCGCCGTCAACGATGTCGCCCGCGTGGAAGGCCGCACCTTCATCTGCACGACCAAAAAGGAAGACGCCGGCAACATCAACAACTGGATGGCTCCCGCCGAAGCCTATGAAAAGCTCGGCAAGCTCTTCAAGGGTTCGATGAAGGGACGCACCATGTATGTGATTCCCTACTCCATGGGCATTGTCGGTTCCTCCTTCTCCAAAATCGGTTACGAACTGACCGATTCCATTTATGTGGTTCTGAATATGCTCATCATGACCCGCGTGGGCGTCGAGGTGGAAGAAGCCCTCGGCGACTCCCCCGAGTTTATCAAGGGACTCCACGCCAAGGCCGATCTTGACGAAGCCAACCGCTACATCGTCCATTTTCCCGAAGACAACACCATCTGGTCGGTCAACTCGGGTTACGGCGGCAATGTGCTGCTCGGCAAGAAATGCTTTGCCCTGCGCATCGCCTCCTGGCTGGGACGCAAGGAAGGCTGGATGGCCGAACATATGCTGATCCTCGGCATCGAAAAGCCGGACGGCGAGACGCGCTATATCTGCGCCGCCTTCCCCTCCGCCTGCGGCAAGACCAACCTCGCGATGCTGATTCCGCCGGCTTTCCTGCGCGAAAAGGGCTACAAGGTCTGGACGGTGGGCGATGACATCGCCTGGCTCCGCGTGGGCAAGGACGGCCGCCTCTATGCCCAGAACCCCGAAAACGGCTTCTTCGGCGTGGCGCCCGGCACCAACGAAAAATCCAATCCCAACGCGCTGGCCACCACGAAGAAAGACACGATTTTCACCAATGTGGTTCTCAACACCGACAACAACACCGTCTGGTGGGAAGGGCTTGACAAGAATCCCCCCGTACACGCCATCGACTGGAAGGGCAATCCCTGGGACGCCTCCAAATACGACAAAAACGATAAATCGACCTGCGGCGCGCATCCCAACTCCCGTTTCACCGCCAAAGCGGTCAACTGCCCCTGCCTGTCCAAGGAATTCAACAACCCCGAGGGCGTGCCGATCGACGCCATCGTCTTCGGCGGCCGCCGCGCCAAGACCGCGCCGCTGGTATATCAGTCCTTTGACTGGGAGCACGGCCCCTTTGTCGGCTCGATCATGGCTTCCGAAACCACCGCCGCCGCATCCGGCGCCGTCGGCGTCGTGCGCCGCGACCCCATGGCCATGCGCCCCTTCGTCGGCTACAACATGGGCGACTACTTCGCTCACTGGCTCGACATGGGACACCGCATCCCCAAAGCGCCCAAGATCTTCCATGTGAACTGGTTCCGCACCGATGAGGAAGGCAACTTCATCTGGCCGGGCTTCGGCGACAACCTGCGCGTCCTGCTCTGGATGCTCGACCGTGTGGACGGCAAAGTCGACGCCGTCGAAACCCCGATCGGCTATGTACCCGCCCCCGGTGACATCGATACCACCGGCCTCGACCTCTCCGAGGAGACGATGAAGGAACTTTTGAGCGTCGACAAGGAAGCTTGGCTTGCCGATGTTGCCAACATCCGCGAATTTTACGCCCTGATCGGCGACACCGTACCCGCCGAACTTCAGGCACAGCTCAACGCGCTCGAAAAACGCCTGAGCGAATAAAGGGTTTGAAAAAATGATCCCAAGGGGGTGCCTTCTTTCAAGAAGGCACCCCCTTGGAACCCCCTTCAAGAACTTTTAAAAAAAGGGGCAAAGGAAAAAGGAGTGGTGCAAGATCCACTCCTTTTTTGATGTTTTTTCTTGCAAAAACGCTTATGATTCGTTGTCCCAATTCAAAAAAACACCCGAGACGGCGAAGAGGATGCCGGCGATCGGCCAGACCACCCAGGTGATCTCCCAATCGTTTGTTAAAAAGCTCCAGCCGAGATAGACGGCGGTGGCGAGGAGCCAGAAAATCGTGGAAAACGCCTCTTTGAGCCGCTTTGCTTTCCGATCGCGCAAAACGCGGTCGCCTTCTTTTAAAAGTTTTTGCATTGCCGCCCACGGGACGCCTGCCAGAACGAAAAGCAGAACGCCGATGCCCGCCAAGAGAATCGTCACGGCGAGCAAAAGCGCCATGACAAATTCGGTTTTTACCATAAGACCGATAAAAAGCGGAATCGGCGAGAGAACGCAGAGGCAGGCGGCGATGATATTGTATTTGACATAGGCGGGGCGGTAGGCTTTTTGCTTTTCCTTCACCATGCCGTCGACGCCGTATTCGGTTTCAAAAGGCTCTTTGTCGATGAAGGCAAAGGGCGCGTTTTGAAAGCCGCAGGAGACAAAAAGGGCGACGGCGGCGGCAACCAAAAGCAAAAGGACAGTCAGCCCCACGCCTGCGGCCACGGGTTCGGGGATGGGCTGGCTCGGCCGCTCCGCCGCAGCGCCCAAAAGAAGAAGCGGAATCACGGCGACGACGCACAAAAAGACGCCGCCGGCGATGCGCTTGGCCGCTTTTTTGCGCCAGGCGAGAAATTCGTTTGCCAAAGCGAGCGGCACCCGCTTGACGGGCGGCCGGACGGCCTCTTCCGTGGGCGCGGCCTCCTCCTCTTCGATTTCGTCCTTGAGAAGGTAATCGGTGGTGACGCCGAAGAGCTTGCTGAGCGCTAAAATCTTTTCGAGATCAGGCGCCGCCTGCGCACTCTCCCATTTGGAAACCGCCTGGCGGGACACTTGCATTTTCTCCGCCAGTTCTTCCTGAGACCAGCCGTTCTTTTTTCGTAAATTGGTGATTTTGTCCGCTAAGATCATAGTTCTTTCCTCCACATGAAGTTTCAAGGTCTTGCCAAAGCAAGGCTTGCCGTTGCCTGCCAACTGCCGAGGCAGTCAAGGGCTTGCCCTCGACAAAATCATACCCCTTTTTGCGGTTTCCTGCCACCAACCGGCGGCTGGAATTTTGTCAACCGCCGGTTGCCATGCGGCTTTTTCACCCCGTCTGAGACGCAAAAAGACAGAGAGCCATTCAAAAAAATCCTCTCTGCCTTTTTCCTTTTTAAAGTTTTCGGGAAAGGGGGCGCGGGGGAAGCCCCCTTTTTCAAAAGGGGCTTCCCCCGCCTATTTCTTCCCTTCTCTTATAACCCTCTCTTCACATAAGAGGTGTGAAGGATCTCGTGCGCTTTGTGGCTGTTGGGCGCGCCGAAGAACTCCTCATAGACCTTCTTGATGGCGGAGTTTTCGTGCGACTTGCGGACATCGAGATTTTTGTCCACGGTGTAGAGAACCGAGGCGCGCAGGGCGCGCAGATCGAGTTGATCTCTCACAGCCGCGGGCTGATAGGGCTGACCGCCGCCGTTGACGCAGCCGCCGGGGCAAGCCATGACCTCGATGAACTGCACATCCACCTTGCCGGCCTGCACATCGCGCAACAGCTTCTTGGCGTTGGCGGTGCCGGACGCCACGGCCACCTTGACGGTGAGATCGCCGATCTTGTAGGCGGCGAACTTGATGCCTTCGGTGCCGCGAACTTCTTCAAAGTCCACCTTTTCGAGCTTCTTGCCCTCGATGACCTCGGCGGCGGTGCGCAGCGCCGCTTCCATCACGCCGCCCGTCGCGCCGAAGATGACGCCGGCGCCGGAGGCGATGTCAAAGGGATCGTCGAACTTCGCGGGTTCGATGTTTTTGAAATCGATGCCGGCCTTTTCGATCATGCGAGCCAGCTCTCTGGTCGTAATGGCGATGTCCACATCCGGCACGCCGGCGGCGGACTGATCGGGACGGCCGATCTCGAATTTCTTCGCCGTGCAGGGGATCGCCGAGACAAAGACGATGTTTTTGGGGTCGAGGCCGACCTTCTGCGCATAGTAAGTCTTGTACATCGCGCCGAACATCTGCTGAGGCGACTTGCAGGTCGAGAGATTTTCCACCATGTCGGGGAAATAGTGTTCGCAGAACTTCACCCAGCCGGGGGAGCAGGAGGTGATCATCGGCAGCTTGCCGCCGTTTTTGACGCGGCTGACAAACTCGTTGGCCTCTTCCACGATGGTGAGGTCGGCGGTCAGATTCATGTCATAGACGCCGTCAAAGCCCAAAGCCTTAACCGCCGCGACCATCTGCCCCTCGGTATCGGTGCCGGGCGCATAGCCGAAGCACTCGCCGATCTGGGCGCGCACCGAAGGCGCGCAGCAAATCGCCACATGTTTGGTGGGGTCGTTCAGCGCCGCCGCCACTTTGTCGGTGTCGTCCACTTCGTGGAGGGCGCCGGTGGGGCAGGCCACGATGCACTGGCCGCAGTTGATGCAGGAAGTTTCGGCCAGCGGCAGATCAAAGGCACAGCCGATGTGCGTGTCAAAGCCACGGTCGTTCGCGCCGATGACGCCCACGCC
>CANQXN010000021.1 GCA_947627815.1 uncultured Clostridia bacterium
ACGACTGCGTGGGCACCGCCATCCGCCAGGGCTGCGCCGGCGTGACCCAGCTGGAGATGCTGCCCTGCCCGCCCGCCTCGCAGGCCGAGCCGAGGATCAGGCCGTCTCTGTGCGCATCGAGCAGGCTTTTGGGAATGCGGGGACTGCGATAATAGTAATCGAGGTAACTTGCCGAGATCAGTTGATAGAGGTTTTTCAGCCCCACGGCGTCCTTGACCAGAATGATCATGTGATAGGGGCGCAGTTTCAAAGGGTCGGCCTTGTCGCTCATGGTGGCGATCATCTCGCTCATCGTGCCGATCCCTTCCTTGCGCAGCTTGTCCACCATGCGGAAGAAAATCAGGGAAAGCATCTCGGCGTCGTCAGAGGCGCGGTGATGATTGAAGTTGCCAAGATGAAAATACTCGGCTAAATTGTCAAGCCGATGGCGTTTCAGTTCGGGATTGACATGCCGGGAGAGCGCCACGGTATCGAGATAGTCGTTTTCAAAGGGGATTTTGTACTGCTGACAGACCGAGCGGACAAAGCCGGTATCGAACGGCGCGTTGTGGGCGATGAGCAGACGATCGCCGGCAAACGCGAGAAAAGCGCGAACCGCCTCCTCCTGCGAGGGAGCGCCCGCTACCATGGCATCGGTGATGCCGGTGAGTTCGGTGATCTCCTCGGGAATATGCCCTTCCGGGTCGGCGAAGGTATTGAAAACATCCAGCACTTCCCCGCCCTTGACCAAGACCGCGCCGATTTCGGTGATCTTGCAGTTCAGGGGCGAAAGGCCGGTCGTTTCGAGGTCGAACACCACAAATTCATCTTTGTCGAAAACATACTCCCGCTGTCCGAACACAGCGCGCTCGGTATCGTCCACGAAATAGGCTTCCATGCCGTAGAGGATCTTCATGCCGAGCTTTTCGGCGCTTTCCATGAGCAGAGGAAAGGCCTGCACATTGCCGTGATCGGTGACGGCAAGTGCGTCCCAGCCCCAGCGTTTGGCGGTCTCGACCGCAAGCTCGGGAAAAGTCAGCGCATCCATCGCCGACATGTTGGTGTGCATATGCAGTTCCACCCGCTTGACCGGCGCGTTGTCTTCCCGTTCCAAGCGCCGCACCGGCGCGATGGCGTCGGCGGCGACATAGAGGTCGCCTTCCACCGTCTGACTGCCCGCCTCGCCGAAGGTTTTGATTTTATCCCGCCTGACAGAGCCGTGTACCATGAGGGAAAGCGAATAGAGCGTCACCACTTCCTGAATACCGCGTTTGATGGTGCGGCCGCTCTTTTTGACCCGTTTGATCAGGGGGGCGGCTTCCTCGTTGGGCAGGGTGATTTTCACATGAACCGAACTGCGGTGATCGGTGATGCCGAAGATCAGCGTGGTTTTTTCGCCGGACCGCAGAGGACGCTCCTCAAAAGAATCGAGCTGTCCCACCACATAGATGCCCCGGGCTTCTTTCCGAATGGCTTCGAGCGGCAAAAAAGCGTCGGGCTGAAAGGGTTCGCCATAGAGCATCTCGCCGTCGGGAAGAGTTTCAAAGGTCATATAGCCAACATGAACCAGCCCGTCCTCGCCGACATCGACGAACGGGATGTCGGAAAAAGAAGGTTCCAAAGAGGCGTTTGCGGCGCCGCTTTCCTTCTGCTCTGCCGCGTCAGCCGCCGGCGCTTCCCCCTCTTTCGCCGCTTTTTTCTGCGCGGGGATATGATAAAGCGAGGTGACAAAAACCGGCTTTTCCTCTTGGGGCGCCCCCTCCGCCTTTTTCTGGGCGTTCTCTTTCTCCTGCTTACTCCGCAGGGCGGAGGCGGCGGCAAGACCCTGCATGATCCTTGCCTGCTCCTGCTTCAGCGTAGTCCTGCACTCTTCGTCGGTGGCAAGGCCGCGAATCACCACGGGACGCACGATGCCAAACTCCGAAAAGATGAGGTCGGAAAAGAGTTTGGGCGTGTCGGCGGCCGCGAGAAAGTCGGCGCCGTCGGGAGAAAAGCCGATCCCCACGACAATGGTATCGCCTTCCTCGCCCAAAGAATAATTGTCAAAAAAGCCCCGGGTGACTTTGCCCACCCGGTACGCTTCATAGACGATTTCGTGCATATAGGAAAGGGAAAAAGTTTCGGCGGGGTATTTCGGAAAAAGCTGCATGGAGTTTAACTGATAGGCTTCCTTGATGCCGCGCTCGATTTCATACAGCCTGTCCTTTTCCACCGGCGCGGGCAGACGGATGTCCGCCTGGATCATGCGTTTTTCCTGATCCAGCCGCACCGTATAATCGAGTACCTGCTCCAAAAGAGCAAGCGCCTGGCCTTCAGGATGGTATTTCCTGAATTTTTCCAAAAACGAAACGCTCATACTTGTCCTTTCCGTCCTACATCCTGCCCCGACCCGATTTTAAAAAACGGCATCAAAGCTTGTCAAAATGATTGATGGTTTCGATCAGCGTATCCACGATCGCTTCCTGCGGGATCATCCGCAAAACTTTGCCGTGGGAAAAAAGCAAGGCTTCCTTCACGCCGCCGGCAATCCCCACATCGGCGTCGGCCGCCTCGCCGGGGCCGTTCACCGCGCACCCCATAATGGCCACTTTCAGACGCTTAGGGGGATGAAGCTCGCCGATGCGCGCCTCAAACGCGGCGGCGACGCCCTCTAAATCCAGCTTGGTGCGCCCGCAGGTGGGGCAGGACACAAGATCGATCGGCCGCCTGTCATCCATGCCCAGTGCTGCCAAAATCTCCCTGCCCTTTTGCACTTCCTTTACGGGATCGGCCGTCAGCGAGACCCGCAGGGTATCGCCGATCCCGGACAGGAGCAGATGCCCGATGCCGATGGCGTTTTTGATGCTCCCGAGCGACTCGCTGCCCGCCTCGGTGACGCCGAGATGCAAGGGATAGGGGCAGCGCTCGGCGATCAGCTTTACCGCCTCGGTCATGCGCTTGACATCGGACGCCTTGACCGCCACCACGATGTCGGTAAAATCGAAGCGTTCCAGCCGCCTGACATTGGCAAGCGCCGATTCGGCCAGCGCCTCTGCCGTCGGCGCGCCGTATTTTTGCAAAAGTTCTTTTTCTAAAGAGCCGCTGTTGACGCCGACGCGGATGGGAATCCCGCGTTTTTTGCAGGCGGTCACCACTTCTTTGACTCTGTCGGCCGAGCCGATGTTGCCGGGATTGATGCGGATCTTATCCGCGCCCGCCTCGGCGGCCATCACCGCGAGCGACGCGTTGAAATGAATATCCGCCACCAAAGGCGGCAAATTGTCCTTTTCCTTCAGGCGTGAAAGCACCGACACGGCCTCTTTGTCAGGGATCGCGAGGCGGACGATATCGCAGCCCGCCGCCGCGAGCGCCTCGATCTGCGCCAGCGTTTTTTCATAATCATGCGGATCGGTGTTGGTCATGGACTGCACGCTCACCGGCGCCTGCCCGCCGACTGTCACCGAGCCGACATGAACTTCCTTGCTTTTTCTTCGGATGCTGTTATATTCCATAGCCCTCTCCCGACAGACTGTAGCGACAAAATGGGGTCAGAACAGCCCGATAATATCCTTGATGAGAATAAAGATCATCAGCGCAAACAGCAAAAGCAGCGCCGTCGTGTGAATCCGCCCCTCAATCTCGCGATTGACCGGCTTGCCCCGAATCCATTCGATGAGGAGAAAGACGATCCTGCCGCCGTCCAACGCCGGAATGGGCAAAAGATTGACGACGCCAAGGTTAATGGCGATCAGCGCGGCAAGATAAATCACATATTCAAAGCCGTACGAGGCGGCCTCGTTCATCTGTTGGGTAATGCCGACGGGACCTGAGAGATCGGAAAGTCCCACCCGTCCTGTGAAAAGCCCGCCGAGCGACGCCCAGATCTGCCGGACAAAGCCGCCCGACTCATGGAAGGTGTGCTTCATCACACTGCCGAAGTTCGCTTTTTCCGCATAGACCCGGACATCGGGCATTCCCACGGTCAGCCCCTCGGCGCTTGTCACGCGGAAGGGGACGGCTAAATTTTTGACCTCGCCCTCCCGGCGCACTTTGACATCGAGGAGCGCCACATCTTTTAATACCACGGGGTTGCCGTTCTCATCCTGAACCGTGAGGGTATCCGCCTTTTCCACACCCCACATGACCTCAAAGGCAAACTCCGAATAAATGCTGACCTTGTTGCCGTTGACTTCCAAAACCTCGTCCCCCGGCTTTAACACATAGGAGGAGACGGCATAGCGCTCTTCATGATCCCAGTCCTCCGGCTCGATAAAGCCGCCGATCTGGGTGGAAAGCAGCGTGCTTTTGATCATGAGAACATAGACAAGACAGAGGATCAGGCCGGTGAGCAAATTGGTCAGGCCGCCGGCCGCCATGATGATCAGCCGCTGCCAGGGCTTTTTATGACAGAGCGCATTGGGGTCTTCCGCCTCGCCGTCCTCCCCCACCATGCTGACATAGCCGCCCAGCGGGAGCAGGCGGAGCGAATAGGCAATGCCTGTTTTTTTGGACTTGTGGGAAAAGAGCTTGGGACCCATCCCCACCGAAAATTCCTCGATACTCACATGAAAGAGACGGGCAAAGAGATAATGCCCTAATTCATGGGTCGTAATCAGGAAACCGAACATCAAAATGGCAAAAACAATTGTCATAAAACCTCTTATCCGCCGTCAAGTGCCTTGGCTGTCGGTCTCGGGATTATTTTCCGAACCGGGCGGCCATGGCCTGCCGCACTTCCGCCGAAGCGGCGCTGACATTTTCGGGTGTTGCTTCACAGACTGTAGTATAAGTATGCACGAAATGGGAAATTATATCTGAAATTTCCCAAAAAGAGAGCTTTCCTGCCAAAAACGCGGCCACAGCCTCCTCATTGGCGGCATTGAGTACGGCGGGCATGACGCCGCCTTTCTCAAACGCCTCCACCGCAAGCGCTGGCAGAGGAAACGCCTCGCTGTCTATGCGGGCGAAAGACAAAGTCCCGACGCCGGCAAGATCGAGCGGCGCGACAAACGCCTCGGGTCTGTGCGGATAGAAAAGGGCGTAGGCGATGCAGGCGCGCATATCCGGCACGCCCATCTGCGCTAAAACGGTATTATCGCAAAAACGGACGAGAGAATGTACCACGCTTTCGCGATGCACAAGCACCGAGATTTTGCGGATATCCAACGAAAAAAGATGAGCCGCCTCGATGAGTTCAAAGCCTTTGTTCATCATCGTGGCGCTGTCCACGGTGATTTTTTGCCCCATGTTCCAGGTGGGGTGACGCAGCGCGTCGCTTTTGGTCACGCGCTTCAGCGCCTCTTTGTCATAGCCGAAAAAGGGGCCGCCGGAAGCGGTCAGAATCAATTCTTTTACTTCCTCCGCCCGCCCCGCGCGCAGGCACTGGTGAATGGCGCAGTGTTCGCTGTCCACCGGCAGAACCGAAACGCCCTGCCGTTTGGCAAGCGCCATCACATAGTCGCCGGCGCAGACCAGCGACTCTTTATTGGCAAGCGCCAGCCTTTTTTTGTTTTCCAGCGCCCAGACCGTGGGATAAAGCCCCGCTTCGCCCACCAAGGCATTCAGCACCGTATCGGCGGGGGAGGCGGCGATCATGGCGGCAAGCCCTTCCCTGCCGGCATAAAGCTTGGTTTCGGTATCAGAAAGGCGGATTTTTGCCTCGGCATACCGGTCGGGATCGGTCACGCAGACCGCGCGGGGCGAAAAGCGGCGCGCCGCTTCCTCCATCGCGTCGAGGTTGGTATGAACCGAAAAGGCATCCACCCGCAGGCCGGCACGCGCCGCCACATCGAGCGTCTGCCGCCCGATGGAGCCGGAAGCGCCCAAAAGTATCAGACCGTTCATAGCGTTTTTTCCCTCTCCTGCCCTGTTTCGTTTTGTTTCATGATTTCGCGGCTGCCCGCAGTATCCTTCTATGGGTTAAAGCAGCGTCGAAAAGCCCGAGAAAAGGCCAAGTTCCTGCCACAGGCGGGCGAGCATATAGAGGATCGGCGCGACGGCGATGACGCTGTCAAAGCGATCCATCACCCCGCCGTGACCCGGGAACAGAAAGCCGTAATCCTTGACCCCGTAGCGGCGCTTGACAAGCGAGGCGATCAGGTCGCCGCAGACCGACACCAAGGCGCAGAGGATCGCCATGACGCAGAGGATCGTAAAGCCCAAAAGGCAGTTTTTGCCGCGCGTCTTGCCAAGGCCGATTACAAAGCCGTACACCACGGCGGTGACAAGGGCGAAGGCAAGACCGCCGAACAGCCCCTCCACCGTCTTTTTAGGGGAAACATCGGGGATGAGTTTGTGCTTGCCGAAAAATTTGCCGATGAAATAGCCGCCGGTATCGGGCATCCAGGCAAAGAAAAAGCAGAGCAAGAAGAGCTTGCCGCCGAGATCCCCGCTGCCCGGCTCTTTGAGGCCGAGGTCGCGCAAAAGCACGAGCGAGGAAAAGGAAAAAGCGACATAAATTATCATGAGGGCGGCAAGCGCCGCTTCGGTTACGCCGATTTTGCCACGGGAAAAGGTGGCAAACACCAACATGCAGAAAAGAAAGAGAAAGAAGAGGCAGCCCGACAGCAAAAAGAAGGTGTGTTCGGACACAAAGCGGGCGAGAACCGGCATGGCAAGCGCCGTCGCATAAGAGACAAGCGAGGGGAGCAAAAATCGGGACAGTCCGACACAGTTTAAAATTTCATAGGCCGCGATGCCCGAAAGCAGCGCCAGTACCGTCGGAAACAAAAAAGCCGGCCGGTCGGAAAAAATCAGAACCGGAACAAAAAGCGCGATGGCCGTCACCGCTGTGATAATGCGTTTTTTCATAATCGGCGTATCCTTTCTGAAAAAAACAGGATGAGGGATAATCTGGATTTATTCGCCGGGCAGAGCGCCGAAATTGCGCTTTCTGCTAAAATAAGCCGCGCAGGCTTTGTCCACATCGGCCGGCGTCATATCCGGCCAAAGGGTATCGGTGGCATAAAACTCGGCATACGCCGCCTGCCACAACAGAAAATTGGAAAGGCGCATTTCTCCGGCGGTGCGAACGATCAGGTCGGGATCGGGAGAAAGCCTTGTATACAGATGCGCGCCGAGCGTTGCCTCGCTGATCTCTTCCCCCGCCGCAAGCGCCGCCTGACAGGCATGGACAATCTCCGCCCTGCCGCCGTAATTAAAAGCGATGTTGAGAATGCGGTCGTACACCGCGCTCTTCTCCTCAAGCGCTTCCATCCGTTTGCGCACGCTCTTGGAAAAAACGCCGCGGTCGCCCAAAAAGATGACCCTTAGTTTTTTCTCGGCAAGCCTTTGGGCGGCGGTATCGAGATAGTGGGAAAAGAGGCGCATAAGCGCCTTGATCTCCGCCGGCGGCCTCTTCCAATTTTCGGTGGAAAAGGCATAGACCGTCACATGCCGGATGCCGATATTGCCGCAGTATTCGGCGATGTCTTCAAACACCTGCGCGCCTTTGCGATGTCCTTCGCCGCGCGACAGGCCGCGCGCCTTGGCCCAGCGCCCGTTGCCGTCCATGATAAAGGCGATATGCCTTAGTTCGCCCGCCGCGATTCTGGCAAGCATTTTTTCTTCCATATGTTGATCCCTTCTTTCGGATCGGCAAAACGCCTTCTTTTCAAGACGCGCAAGCCAAAACCCGATCGGTCAAGAAAAGAGGGGCCGCGCTGCAAACACTCCAGTTGCAGGCAGCCCCTGACAAACCACCTACGGCCCACCGGCGCGTCTGTGTCAGATCGACATGATATCGGTCTTCTTTTTGGCAACGATGCCGTCGATGTTTTTGACATACTTATCGGTGATGTCCTGGATTTGCGTGGAAGACTGCTTTTCCTCGTCCTCGGTCATCTCGGATTTCTTTTTCATATCTTTGGCCTTGTCCATGGCTTCACGGCGGATGTTGCGCACGGCGACTTTGGCATCCTCGCCCATTTTTTCCACATGTTTGCCAAGTTCCTTGCGGCGTTCCTCGGTGAGCTGCGGAAAGGAGAGGCGAATCACGCTGCCGTCGTTCTGCGGGGTGATGCCCACATCGGAAGCAAGAATGGCCTTTTCGATCGCCTTCAGCGTCGAGCGGTCATAAGGCTGAATGGTCAGGGTACGGGCATCAGTGGCCTTGATCTGCGCCATATCCCGGATGGCGGTAGGAGAGCCGTAATAATCCACCCGCACCTTGTCTAAAACCGCGCCGTTGGCCTTGCCTACACGCACCGTAGCCAGTTCGCTTTCAAACATGGCGATGGTTTTTTTCATTTTTTCCTCATAAGGGGTCACATCGATCTTCATACTCCAAAATCCTTTCCTGAACAAATCATTTTTGCCGGAGAAAAGCCACAAAGGCGTCCGGCGGCGCCCTGTTTACGCTTTTTCGGAAGTCACTACCGTGCCGATCGCCTCTCCTGTCAGCACCCGCAGAATGTTATCGGGATCGCTCAGAGCAAAGAGGAAAATCCGCAGTTTGTTTTCCATCGCCAACGCCGCCGCCGTAGGGTCGATCACCGCCAAATGCTTTGACAGAATCTCTTCATAGCGGATGGCGTCGATCTTTTTGGCGTTTTTGTCAACCCTGGGGTCCGCGGTATACACGCCGTCAACATTTTTGGCAAAGAGCAAGGCGTCCGCGCCGATCTGCGCGCCGCGAAGCACCGCGCCGGTATCGGTGGAAAAATAGGGACTGCCTGTCCCGCAGGAGAAAATCACAACTTGTCCGGCGTTCAGATACCCATCCACCAGATCCTTGCTGTAATACTCGGCGAAAGGCTCCATTTTCAGAGCGGACACCACTTTGGCAGGAACGCCCGCCGCAATCAGGCTGTCTTGTAGCGCAATAGAGTTGATCACAGTGGCCAACATGCCCATATGATCCGCCCGGGTACGATCCATGCCGCCGCCCTGACGGCCGCGCCAGATATTGCCGGCGCCGATGACCACCGCGATCTGCGCCCCCAGAGCCGTGGCCTTTTTGATGGCGAGCGACAGGGTGTTCAGCATCGTAAAATCAAGAATCCCGTCCGCGCCGGCCAGCGCTTCGCCGCTGACTTTTAAGAGAACACGCCGATATTGTAACGCATTTGTGGAAACACTGTTCATCTTTCATCCCTCCGGTTTTGGCTGAAGAGAAACTCTATTTTCTTTATCTTATATTTTATCGTATTCCCGTCCGTTTGTAAAGGGTTTTTCTGGATTTCTCCGATTTTTTTCTTCTTTTCTCTCATCGGGCGGTTTTTCCCTTCCTTCGAAGAAGAGGCGTTTGGCAAAAGAAGGGGCTGTCGTGCCAGCGCGCAACAGCCCCCGAAGGTCATAAATTCATGGAAACGGCCATGTCCGCCCTTTTTCCCCCTGTCTTGGCAAGGCAACGGGAAAAACGGGATTGCATCCCCCGGAAGAGTTCAGCCCTGATTGACCATCTTGGCGATTTCTTCCGCAAAATTTTCTTCTCTCTTGGCAATGCCCTCGCCCTTTTCGTAGAGATAGAACGCCTTGACGGCGACTTTGCCGCCGAACGCTTTCGCGCTCTGCTCTACATACTTGCCGACCGTGATGCTGTCGTCCTTGACATAGAGCTGATCGAGCAGGCAGACTCTCTCATAGAATTTGCCGAGCTTGCCGGTGAGGATTTTCTTGAGAACCTCGTCGGGCTTGGAAGCCAATTTGGGATCGTTCTTGGCCTGCGCCATGAGAATCGACATTTCCTCTTCCACGGCGGAAGCGGGGACATCGGTGCGAGCCACATAGGTGGGAGGCGAGCCGGCCGCGATCTGCAGCGCGATATTCTTGGCCATTTCGGCAAAGCCGGGGTTGGCCTTGGCGGTTTCATCGGCGTCAAAGACCACGATAACGCCGGTGGTACCCATCCCGTGAATATAGGTGGACATCGTACCCTGCGCGATGACAAAACGCCGGATCGAGAGCTTTTCGCCGATCACAAAGATTTTTTCTTTGAGCGCGGCATCCACCGTCTCTTCGGTGCCGTTGTATTTGCAAGCCATCAAAGCGTCGAGATCGGCGGGCTTTTCGGCAAGAATCGTCTTCAAAAGTCCTTTGACAAACTCCTGGAAGGAGGCGTTTTTCGCCACAAAGTCGGTTTCGGAGTTGACCTCAATCATGGCGGCGGTATCGCCCTCGACTAAAATATCCACAAGGCCGTCGGCGGCGATGCGGCCTTCCTTTTTGGCGGCTACCGACAGACCCCGCTCCCGCAGAATCTTGACGGCTTCGTCAAAATTGCCCTCCGCCTCGACCAACGCTTTTTTGCAGTCCATCATACCGCAGCCGGTTTTGGCGCGCAGGGCCGCTACATCTTTTGCTTGAATCTGTGCCATATTTCTTATTCTCCTTATTCTCTTGTTTCAAGTGGGAGGATGCTCAGCCCTCAGCGGCGGTATCGCTTTCGGCTTCGTTTTCGCCTTCGGCCTCGTCTTCTTCCGCGGCGGCGTCTTCGCCCTGTTTGCCCTCGATCACGGCGTTGGCCAGCACCGAGGAGATCAGTTTGATGGCGCGGATGGCGTCATCGTTGCCGGGGATCACATAATCGGCATCGTCGGGATCGCAGTTGGTATCCACGATTGCGACCACGGGAATCCCGAGCTTCTTGGCTTCGAGTACGGCGATTCTCTCTTTGCGGGGGTCCACAAGGAAGACGGCGGAAGGCAGCGAGGTCATCTCTTTGATGCCGCCGTAGGATTTTTCCAGATCGCTCTTTTCTTTCATCAGAGCGGCGACTTCCTTTTTGGGAAGAGAGGCAAACTCGCCCTTTTCTTCCTTTTCTTCGAGGGTTTTCAGCCGTTCAATGCTTCTTCTGATGGTCTTGAAGTTGGTGAGCATACCGCCCGGCCAACGGGTATTGACATAGTACATGCCGCAGCGCTCCGCCTCTTCCTTGATGGCGTCGGCGGCCTGCTTTTTCGTGCCGACAAAAAGAACCGTACCCTTTTCGGCGGCGACATCTTTGATGAAGCTGTAGGCTTCGTCAAACTTCTTCACCGTTTTGTTCAGATCGATGATGTAGATTCCGTTGCGTTCGGTGAAGATATAGGGTTTCATTTTGGGGTTCCATCTTCTCGTCTGGTGTCCGAAATGGACGCCGGCTTCGAGCAGCTGTTTCATGGTGATAACTGACATTTCAATGTCCTCCTTCGGTTTGTCCACCATCCGGGCCGCATGTGGATCATGTCCCATGACCGAAAGCCCCCGGATGTGTGTATTTTTCGCGTTGTCACGCGTTGGTTATTATAGCATTAAACGGAAAAAAAGGCAAGGCGTCAGCCCTGCCTTTTTAAAAATTAACATTTTATTTACATTTTTCTCTGACCATTCTCACAGGTCGCCGTCGCCGCCGCGCTGCTCCACACAGGCGGTATTGACTAAAATGATATCGTTGCCGATCCGCACAATGGCATCCCAGGGAATGATCCAGGTATTCTTGCGGGCAAACCCGAAAAATTTCAGTTCGCCCGGCACCGTGAGCGAGCAGATACGGCCGGTACTAATATCGATTTCCATATCGCAGACATAGCCGAGCCGCCGGCCGTCCGAAACGCTGACCACTTCCCGATCCCGCAAGGCGCTAGCGCTGATCCGCCCCGGCGGGGGACAGTGTGGGGGCGTCCCCTTCCCCTTCTTGGCAAACCCCATGGCAAACTCACAAAATGATGCAGATGAGGCCGCCGGCGCCCTCGTTGATGATGCGTCCCAAAGTCTCGGACAGCTTGCCGCGCGCCTCGTCCGGCATATTGGCCAGTTTGGCGTTGAGGCCTTCGTTTACAAGTTCATAGAGCGTCTTGCCGAACAGGTTGGTCTGCCAGATGCGGGTGGGATCCTCTTCAAATTCGGAGAGAAGATAGCGCAAAAGTTCTTCCGACTGCTGTTCGCTCCCCACCACAGGATCGATTTCGGTTTCGATGGTAGCCCGTATCATGTGAATGGAGGGGGCGCTGGCCTTCAGGCGCACGCCGTAACCGCCGGAATGGCGCACGATTTTGGGATCTTCTAACTTCATATCCCGAATCTGCGGCACCACGATGCCGTACCCGTTTTTCTCCACTTCTTCCATGGCGGCGGCGATGCGGTCATATTTTTTCCGGATGCCGGCCAGCTCCACCAGCGTGCGGATCAGGGCGGCGTCATCCTCGATGGCAAGACCCGACTGCTCGCTGATCGTGCGATAGTAAATTTCGGGCGTGAGCGCGACCGTTACCGCCGCTTTCCCGCAGCTGAGATCCACAGAATCCACCGTGACGGCGCGGATCACGGGACCGGGCTGATAGGCGGCGCAAGTCTCTTTCAGTTCGCCGATTTTGTTTAACGAGCCGATCAGCGAAAGCACCTGACCGCGCAGATCGGTCAGCAAAGGATGATCGTCGTTCAGCGCTTCCGTCCAGGACGGCAGATTGACCCCCACCTGAACGATGGGAAACTCATAAAGCACCATTTCGAGGATATGATTGATATCTTCCCGATCGAGTGTCAGGCAGTTGACAAGCGCCACCGGCGCATGATATTTGGCCTCCAAAGAGAGCGCCAATTCTTCCGCCTCGGGAGAATCAGGACGCGCGGAATTGAGAAGAAGCGCAAAAGGCTTGTTGATGGCGGAAAGCTCCCGCACCGCCCGTTCCTCCGCCGCCACATACTGCTCTCGCTCTAAATCACAGATCGTGCCGTCGCAGGTGACAAGGATCCCGATGGTGCTGTGTTCGGTAATCACTTTCCGGGTGCCGAGTTCCGCCGCCTCTTCAAACGGCATGGCTTCCTCCGACCAGGGGGTATTCACCATGCGGGGATGGCCGTCCTCGCTGCTGCCCAAGGCGTCCCCTACCAGATAGCCCACGCAATCGATCATTTTCACATTCAGCGTCGAAACGCCGCCGTCCGGGGTGATCCTGACCGCCTCGTCGGGAATGAATTTCGGCTCGGTGGTCATCACCGTGCGGCCGGATGCGCTCTGGGGCAATTCGTCCTGCGCGCGCTTGCGATCGTACTCGTTTTCTATATTGGGGAGTACCAGCGTCTCCATAAAGCGTTTGATAAAGGTGGATTTCCCGGTTCTCACCGGCCCTACTACACCGATATACACATCTCCCCCGCATCGCTTGGCTATGTCTTTATAAATACTGTGCTTTTCCGGCATACCTTTCCCTCCTGCCATTGCAGTTTTCTTTGTCAGTCATACCTATGCGCCAAACCGGCGGCATAGAACCGATAAAAGAAAAAAGCCGGGAAAGATGTTGATCTCTCCCGGCGGGAAAACCGATGGGTCAAGCGCGGATCAGTGTTTCCAGCCCTTTTTTCAGGGTGTTTGCCGCTATGAGAAGTTCCTCTTCCTCGGTAAAGCGGCAAAGGCTGATCCGCAAGGTCATTTCCGCCTCTTTCGGCGTAAGGCCGAACGCGGGCAGGACATAGTTGCTATGGGTTTTATGGGAGGAGCAGGCCGCCCCCGCCGAAACGCAGATACCCTCTTGGGAAAGATAATGCAGCATGGTTTCGGCACGCACCCCCGGCAGGGTAATGCTGATGATATGCGGTGCCTGTACCGGCGCTTCGTTGACCCGTACCGAAGGGGGCAGGTGTTCTACAAAGAAAGCGCGCAGCAAGGCCGCTTTTTTCAAAAAAGCGGGCAGCGCCGCCTCCCCTTCTCTGGCCGCTTCGCCGAACGCGGCGATGCCGATGACATTTTCGGTTCCGGAGCGCAGTCCTTCTTCCTGTCCGCCGCCGTAGATCAGGGGCGCGATACGCTTGGCCTTGAGCAGTTCCTGCTTTACAAGCAAAGCGCCCGTCCCTTTGGGTGCGTGAATCTTATGGGCGCTTAACGTAACGGCGTCCGCCATCATCTGAGCGGGCGCAAAGGGGACTTTCAGAAAGCCCTGTACCGCGTCGGTGTGGGTCACAACGGAAGGATTTTTTTGTTTGGCCAGCGCGAACAATGGTTTCAGATCATACCGGGCACCGGTCTCATTATTGACCGCCATCACGGTGAAAAGCACCGTGCGCTCATTGACCGCCGCGGCGGCTTCTTCGGGCGAGATCCGCCCGCCGCGGGTGGAAAGTTTTACCACCTCGACCCCCTTCGCTTCCCAGGCGGCCAGCGTGGCGAGGACCGAGGGATGTTCGCTGTCGGTGGT
This sequence comes from uncultured Clostridia bacterium, assembly GCA_947627815.1. Lineage (GTDB taxonomy): Bacteria > Bacillota > Clostridia > Oscillospirales > CAG-272 > RGIG1993. The sequence goes on from CANQXN010000021.1 coordinate 14,070, forward strand.
CACGACCCGGGGGACAAAACGGAATTTTTTCGCCGAGAGCAGACCGGAGATCAAAAGATTATTGGCTTCACTGCCGGAGGCGGTAAAAATCAGCCGGTAATCCCGCCGGTTTTTTAGGCCCAGTGCGGCAAGCACCGACTGTCTTGCCTCGTCAAGTAGTTTTGCCGCCGCCAATCCGGCGCTGTGCAGCGAAGAGGGATTGGCGAAAGTATCGGCGGCTTCGTCCATTTTGACCCGCACGGCGGGAGAAAGCGCCGTGGTGGCGCTGTTGTCAAGATAAATCACAATGTTTCCTTTGTTTTTAAAGATAGGATGCGGGGATCGTTTGTTGCCTAGGGGTGACAGGATCAGCCCTTCAAGCGGAAATTGGCGATGATTGCCTCCACGGTATCGCTGATCCGCTCATAGAGATCGGGCGCCGCGGTAAAGGTGATATTATAGAAATAATCATCGTCAAAAATCATCACGAGCACCTGTTTGATCTGTGTGCCGGACAGAAACCCTTCATAGGTCACCCGATAGGCGGCAATTTCCTCTTCTCCCTTTTTGACGGTGAAGAAAGAAGACGCCGCCTCGTCCAGCGTAAAGCTGGAAACCGCCTCGCCCACCTCGTTTTCTGTCTTATCAAAGGAGGCGGCCAGTTTGCTTTTCATGCCTTCGTATGTATCATTGCCTTCGAAGTATTCGGTCAAGGTCTTTTTCCGATCGCTGTAAGAAGGGATCGCGCTGTTGCTGTGATAGGTGACGACCACGTTGGCTTTATCGCCTTCGGCCGATTGCGCCATGGTCCAGCCCTTGTCGGCGCCGTTTGTATTGAAGCTAATCTGCCAATTTTCCGGCACATAGAGACGGTAGGACACAGCCTCGGGGTCACTCGCAAGCTTCATGCCGGCCGGCACATCATCGGCGTTATCATCCCCGCAGGCGGCAAGCGCCACAAGCAAAAGCAGCAAGAAGACGACCGGCAGGAGAAGATTCTTTATCAGTTTTTTGTGTTTCATAACGCGATCCTTTCGGCGCAAGAAAGCGAGAAGGACGATCTCTTTTCCGGCGGCAGACATTTTTTCATAGTTCTTTTGTTTATTATAATACACTTGCCCGACTTTGTCAACAAAACCGCCCGATTTTCAGCAAAAACAGGCGGTAGTGGATTTTCAACAAAAATGCCGCGATTCTCTCCCCGTCGGGGGTAAAAAATGTAAAAAAACAGGGCGGGAAGATGTCGGAACAACTTGACAGAAGCACAGAAACATGGTATAATACCGTGAAAAGGAAAAGAAAATGGCGTTGCCGCGACAGCGGTCCCATCATCGGAGGTTCCCATGGAAATTGCCATCATTGCCGACGACAAGAAAAAAGAACTGATGACCGAGTTTTGCATTGCTTACTGCGGCATCCTCTGCAAGCACTCCCTCTGTGCCACCGCGACCACCGGCAAATATATTGCTGATGCCACCGGCCTTTCCATCGAAAAAATGATGCCGGGGCCTCAGGGCGGCGCCGAACAAATCGCTTCCCGGGTTGCCTACAATGAGATCGATCTGCTTCTCTTTTTCCGTGACACCTCGCCGCAAGGGTTCTACACCGAATCGGACAACGAGATCATGCGCATGTGCGATATGTACAACATTCCGGTAGCCACCAACATCGCTACGGCGGAAGTGCTGGTGCGCGCCCTCGATCGGGGCGATCTCGACTGGCGCGCTTTCGTGAAAAGCCACTGAGGCGGGTCTTCCTCTTTTCAAAAAAGCATTTTTTAGCCCGACGGCATAAAAAACCGTCGGGCTTTGCTTTTATCGGTTGAAAAAGAAAAAATCGTTTTGACGGCTCGGGCGTCAGATTCCCTGCGCCAGCATGGCGTCCGCCACTTTTTCAAAGCCGGCGATGTTGGCGCCTACCACATAGTTGCCGGCAAAGCCGTATTTTTCGGCGGCTTTGGCAATGGTATGATAAATATTCACCATGATGCCTTTGAGCTTTTCGTCCACATCCTCGAATGTCCAGGAAAGACGCTCGCTGTTCTGGCTCATCTCGAGCGCCGAAGTCGCGACGCCGCCGGCGTTGGCCGCCTTGCCCGGTACAAAGAGAACGCCATGCTCCTGCAAATACTTCGTTGCTTCCAGCGTGGTCGGCATAT
>CANQXN010000022.1 GCA_947627815.1 uncultured Clostridia bacterium
GACACCGGGATCGTCATGCCCATGCGGACAGGAGAAGTCTATCCTGTGTCGGTGGTTTCGGTGCGCAAGGGACAGGCGGGCGCGCCGGGCGAACTCAAAGGCTTTTTCGGCAGCGCGAGCTGCGGCAGTCTGTCGGACAACACCGCCTGCGGCGTGTCCGGCCGGCTTTCCGATCCCGAGGCGCTGATGCCGGGGACAGTCCCCGAAGCTTTGCCTTTGGCCGAGCGGGAGGAAGTCAAGGTCGGCGAGGCCAGCATTCTCTGTACCCTGACCGACAACCGCGTGGAGGAATACGACATTGCCATCCGCAAAATCAGCGATGCCGACGGCGAGACGAAAAACTTTGTGATTGAAGTCACCGATCCCCGGCTGCTCACCGAAACCGGCGGCATCGTACAGGGCATGAGCGGCAGCCCCATTCTCCAGAACGGCAAAATCGTCGGCGCCGTGACGCATGTCATGGTCAACGATCCGACCAAGGGCTACGGCATTTTCATCGACAATATGGTCGCCCTTTTGCCTTGAAATCAAAGGCTTTGTATCGGAAAGTGTGAACCCCTTTGTCACAAAAGGGGTTCACATTGTTGCCTCTTTTGAAAACGCGGCGGTCGGGGTTGACAAAGGGCTTGGAAAAATGATATACTTGGAAAGAAATCATTTTGCGGGAGGCAGCCATGCCGCGTTTTTTTCTGAGCCGTCAGATGCTGGAAAATCCTTTGCCGACCGTCACCGGCGGCGATGCGAAACATATCGCCTGTTCTCTGCGCATGACGGCGGGGGAACTTCTGACGCTCTGTGACGGAGAGGGTATCGACTATCAGGCAAGAATCGAAACGGTCAGCCCGGAGGCGGTGACGCTGTCGGTTCTCGCCAAAGCGCCCTCGGACGCCGAACCGCCCTATCGGGCGATACTCTATCAGTGCCTTGCCAAAGGGGACAAGATGGAAACCGTGATCCAGAAAGCGGTGGAGTGCGGCGTTTCCGCCGTCGTGCCGGTGCAGTCCTCCCGCTGCGTGGTGCGCCTGACGGCACAGGAAGGCGCCAAAAAGGTCGCGCGCTGGCAGAAGATCGCCGACGAGGCCGCCGGACAGTGCGGCCGAGGGCGGCTTGTCCGCGTTCTGCCGCTCCTCTCCTACCGTGCCGCGCTGGAAGCAATGGCGCAAGACGAGCTTTCCTTCCTCTGCTATGAAAACGAAAAGACAAGGAGCGTCAAAGACCTGCTTTGCGCGCACAATACACCGGCGACGGTGTCGTTTTTGGTCGGGCCGGAAGGCGGGCTGTCGCCGGCGGAAAGCGAGGCGGCCGGCGAAAAAGGCGTCCCTTCTGTCAGTTTAGGTCGGCGGATTCTGCGCACCGAAACGGTATCCGGCTTTGTTCTCGCGCTCCTCAGCGCTTTTTATGAAATGTGACAAGGCAAAATTCACAAAAGGTAAAAGACTGTTTTTCATTTGTCATAAAGAAAGGGAAAAATTTTTCGGGAATTTTATCAGAAATCCTGAAAGAGCTATTGAAATTTAACAAAAAACGGTGTATAATACTGTCATAAAAGTCAAAAGGGAGAGTTCAAAACATGTCTAACAGGTTGTTTCAGGGGATCATTTATCAAATGAAGGAAGCCGTGGATCGCGTCATCGGCGTCATTGACGAAACCGGCATCGTTATTTCCTGCAGCGAACTCAGCCGGATCGGCGAAGCCCGGCAAGGCATCCGCGAAGAACTGACATATGCCTCCGATGTGGTCGTGGCGGGCGGTTATACTTATCGCGCCCTGAATACCGCCACCAAAAGCGAATATGTTGTTTTTGTGGAAGGCGAGGATAAGGAAGCGGATCGGCTTGCCGTGATCTTGGCCATTTCCCTGATGAACATCAAAAATCTTTATGACGACAAACACGATAAAAGCTCCTTTATCAAAAACATCATTTTGGACAATATTCTGCCCAGTGACATTTACGCCAAATCCAAAGAGCTGCATTTTGCCACCGATGTCAGCCGGGTGGTTTTCCTGATCAAATTCAACGGCAAAAACGATATCGTCCCCTACGATGTCATGCAGAATATGTTCCCCAGCAAAAACCGCGATTATGTCATCAATGTGGGAGAGCGCGACTCGGTGCTGGTCAAGGAATTCCGCCCCAATTTTGACCCTCGGGAAGTGGAAGAAATCGCCCGTTCGATTGCCGACACCATTTCGGCGGAGTTTTATACGAAAGTCTCCATCGGCATCGGCACGGCGGTGAGCAGCATCAAGGATCTCGCCCGCTCCTATAAAGAGGCGCAGGTCGCGCTGGAAGTCGGCAAGGTGTTCGACACCGAAAAAGACATCATCAGCTATGACAATCTCGGCATCGGCCGTCTGATCTACCAGCTCCCCACCACGCTTTGCGAAATGTTCTTGCAGGAAGTGTTCAAGAAAGGCCCGCTGGAATCGCTCGATAAAGAAACCGTGATGACCATCAAGGCGTTCTTTGAAAACAATCTGAATGTTTCCGAAACCTCCCGCAAGCTCTTTGTCCATCGCAATACGCTGGTTTACCGTCTGGAAAAGATCCGCAAGCTCACAGGGCTGGATCTGCGCGAATTTGAGCACGCCATCACCTTCAAGGTGGCGCTCATGGTAAAACGCTATCTTTCTTCCAAAAACACGAAAATGTAACTTTCATTCCCCCTGCGGCAAACAGGGCAAAAAACCAACGGTTTTTGTGCCGGGAGAACTTTTTTGCGCCCGGGTACGGAAACTGTTTTTGAGGCAACGGTAATGACGAAACAAACAAAGCGATCCCGTTTGGGCCTTTTTCTTCTTTTTGTATTGATTTTTGCACTGCTTCTGTCCTCCTGCGCGACACAGCGGACAGGCGCTGACAGCACGCCGGAGAGTACGGCGCCGGAAGGCACGGCGCCGGCGGACAATCGCTATTACGATGCGGAAAAGCTCGATCGGGTATTGGAACTTTTCTATCAGAATTTCATCAAGGAATCGGACAAAGACAGCATCACCGATTTTCTGCTGAAAGGCTTTATCGCCGGCGCGGGCGACATCTATTGCGACTATATGACGGCGGAAGAATACCAAGCGTTCAACGATTCTTACGCCGGCAACTATGTCGGCATCGGCGTGACCGTGACGGTCGATAATAACGACAATGTGGTGATCATCGATGTCACGCCCGCCTCTCCCGCGATGGAAGCCGGATTGCAGCCGTCGGACATTCTTTATAAAGTCGACGACAAGCCGCTGATCGACGAAAGCGGCCGGTCGTTCTCTATCGATGAAGTCGCCGCCTTGATTCGGGGCGAGGAGGGGAGCGAGGTATCGGTCACCGTCCTCAGAAACGGGGAAGAGCAGACCTTCACGATGCAGCGCCGGGCGCTCCTCACCGTGTCGGTGCGTCCTTCCTATTACGAATATGGCGGCAAGACTGCGGCGGTGATCAAAATCACAAGCTTTGACAGCACCACGCCGGTACAGTTCAAAGCGGCCATCGACGACGCCGAAGCCAAAAAGGCCGATTTTATCATCTACGATCTGCGCAACAATCCCGGCGGGCTTCTCACCAGCGTGGAAACCGTTTTGACCTATATCCTCCCCAACGATTCTCTGATCTGCAGTTTCGATTACAAGAACGCGCATGAGGAAGATCATGCCGGTGAATCGGCGTGGGATTCTCTCTTTACCGGAGAAGCGCCGCAGCTGAAAGCGAATGCCAACGGCGGTTTTTACTATAACAACGCCTATGCCGAACACACGGTGGAATTGCCTTCCGCCGTGCTCATCAACGGCAACAGCGCCTCCGCGGCGGAACTCTTTACCTCGGTTCTGCGCGACTATCAGCGCGCTGTCACCGTGGGAGAAACCTCTTACGGCAAGGGCTGTATGCAGGTCACCTACAGTTTGGGAGACGGCTCGGCGCTGAAAGTCACCGCCGCGTATTACAACCCGCCCTGCGGCGTGAACTTTGACCGCACGACCGACGGGCCTGTCGGCATTACCCCCGATGTGGAAGTGAGTTTCACCGATGAGGAAAACCAGCAGAACCTGAATATCCTCCCGCCTGAAGCGGATCGGCAGTTTGTCGCCGCCTTCAACAGGCTGACAACGGGCGAAAAACTCCCGCAGGCAAAGGCGCCGACCGAAGAAAACGATTGATCGAGACTAAGAAGACAATAAGGAGAAACATGTCATGGCCAACGAATCCACAGTGACAAAAGTAACCAACGAAGGGCTGCAGCGTCTGCAGGAAGAACTGAATTACCTGAAAGAAGTCAAACGGAACGAAGTGGTGGAAGCCATTCGCCTGGCGCTGTCCTACGGCGACCTTTCCGAAAACAGCGAATATGACGAAGCGAAAAACGAACAGGCAAAAGTGGAGTCCCGTATTCAGGAGCTGGAAGAGCTTTTGAAAAATGTGGTGGTGATTGAGGAACACGAGATCACGACCGACACCGTAGGCATCGGCGCCACCGTAACCGTGCGCCGCCGCTCCAAAAGCAACCCCGCCGATGCCGGCGTCGTCAAAGAATATACCATCGTGGGCGCCACCGAGGCCAATGCCCTGGCCGGCAAGATCTCCGACCGTTCGCCGGTCGGCGCGGCGCTTCTGAACCGCAAAAAGGGCGAGGAAGTGGAAACCGAACTCCCCAGCGGCGATATTGTAATTCTGACCATCGAGGACATAAAGAAATAACCGATACCGGGGCAGGGCATGAGTCCGGCTCCGGTATTTTCTGTTTCCTACATTTTTAAATCATGAAAGCGGAGAAAAATCAGATATGACAGACCAGAACGAAAAGAGGCCGGTTGAGCAGCCGGAAATCGATGAAAACGAGCTGATCCGGGTGCGGCGGGAAAAGCTGGCCGCCTTGAGAGAGGCGGGACACGACCCCTTTCTCATGACAAAATTTGATGTGACAGCCTACAGCGCCGCCATCAAGGAGGCGTTTGAAGAAAACGAGGGCAAGGAAGTGTCATTGGCCGGCCGCATGATGTCCCGCCGGATCATGGGCAAGGCTTCCTTTGCCGGTCTTGCCGATGCCAAAGGGCAGATTCAGCTGTATGTGCGTCGGGATGAAGTGGGAGAAGAGGATTACGCCGCCTTTAAAAAATGGGACATTGGCGATATCATCGGCGTGTCGGGCAAGGTCTTTAAGACGCAGACCGGCGAGGTTTCGATTCACGCCGATAAAGTGGTGCTTCTCGCCAAAAATCTGATCCCCCTGCCCGAGAAATTCCACGGCCTTGTCAACACCGATCTGCGCTACCGTCAGCGCTATGTCGATCTCATCGTGAACCCCGAGGTCAAAGAGACCTTTGTCAAGCGCTCCCGCATCATTTCGGAGATTCGCGCCTTTCTCGAAGCGCGGGGCTTTCTCGAGGTGGAAACGCCCTTTCTCCATAACGAAGCGGGCGGCGCGGCGGCGCGTCCCTTCATCACGCACCACAACACGCTGGATATCGATCTCTACCTGCGCATCGCGCTGGAACTGCACTTAAAGCGCCTGATCGTCGGCGGGTTTGACCGGGTGTACGAGATCGGACGGGTCTTCCGCAACGAGGGCATGGACCCACGGCACAACCCCGAGTTTACCGAGCTGGAACTCTATCAGGCCTATACCGATTACGAAGGCATGATGAACCTGACCGAGGATCTTCTCCGCTATCTGGCCGTCAAGGTCAACGGCAGCGCCAAGGTGCCTTACGGCGATGAAATCATCGATCTCGAGTCTCCTTTTGCCCGCATGACCATGGCGGAAGCGGTGGAAAAATACGCCGGCGTGGATTTTACGAAAGTGACCGATCTCGAAGAGGCGCGCAAGATTGCCAAGGAACATCATATTGCCTATGAAGAGCGGCATGGCATCGGCGATATTCTCAATCTCTTCTTTGAGGAATATTGCGAGGATAAGCTGATCCAGCCCACCTTTATTACCGGCCATCCGGTCGAGATTTCGCCGCTTGCCAAGAAAAACGCGAAAGATTCCCGCTATACCGAGCGCTTTGAAATTTTCGTTCTCGGCCGGGAACTCGGCAACGCCTTTTCCGAACTCAACGATCCGATCGATCAGCGGGAACGCTTCGAGCATCAGGCGGCGATGAAGGCGCAGGGCGACGACGAAGCCTGCGGCGTGGATGAAGATTTTCTCAACGCCCTGTCCTACGGTATGCCCCCCACGGGCGGTCTCGGCATCGGCGTCGACCGCCTTGTCATGCTCCTCACCAATAATACCTCCATCCGCGATGTCCTTTTGTTCCCGACCATGAAACCGTTGGACTGATCGGCATCTGCCGGCGCGATGATAGGAAAGGAGAATCTGCCATGACGGATATTGCAACGCTGAAAACGCTGCTTGCCCCGTTGTTTCAAGAGTACGGAATTTCCCGCGCCGTTTTGTTCGGTTCGGTGGCGAAAAAAACAGCGACCGATAAAAGCGATCTGGATTTGCTGGTGACCAGCAACCTGCACGGCTTGCGTTTTGTCGGATTCATGGAGGCCGTGCGCCGTACGGCGCAGATACCGGTGGATATTCTGGATATTTCTCATATTGAACGCGGGTCCGACCTTCATCGTGAGATTGAACAAACAGGGGTGACCATCTATGAGAAATGAAAAGTTGCTGCAAAGCCTGTAAACTGCCATCCAGAAAGAGACGTCACTCGGAAATACTTTGTATTTCCGAGTGACGTCGTTGACTTTGTGGCTGGGTGTGGTAGAATAAAGCAACGACAAATCGGGATTTTACGGATGTTCGTTTGATAAAAAGGAAAAATAGCTATGAAAGTCAATAAAAAAACTTTTCTCAAAATCATAGGCATTACCATTCCTGTGCTACTTGCAATAATGATAATTGCAATAATATTGACACAGGTGGTTTTTACAATAACGACATCACCGCTCAAAGTCGAAGGTGTTACTTGGGATGCTACGGATACCATTGAATATACCGTTGAGCGCTTCCAGTCGGGAACAATGTTTGATTATGAGCACGCTTGGTCTTTTAATGGCAAACTGCCCAGCGATGACCCAAACGATTTTATAGATCTATACTGCTGGTTTGAAGTGAAAAACACGGGATATATAGATCAGTACACTATGGACGCAACTCTTAAAAACGCTGAAAATTACAGTGAAAACATCTTATTTGTAACAGATGCAAACGCAGTAATGACGTCTCGCGTTTGGAGAAAATCGTCAAAGCAGGCGTGCATTATCCTACAGGTCTATATTGGAAATCTCGACGAGAATCAGATCCGGGAACTGATCAGTGGACTTACCTTGTCGGTAGAAGCGCAAGGAGACTATTTTGGAACAAGACACAGAACCGTATCATTTGACACGTGTGATAATGTTTCCATTGAAAATGTGAGAAGTAATACATACGATTGATGTATGAATGAATATTACGGCTTGCAAAGAAAATACACCTTTCACAATGAGATAAATTCCTGTTTGTCTGGCTGATAATATTAAGCGTCGGTTCTGAAATGCTTTTTCTGGGCTCATAAAACAGCAGATAACTAACAGAAAAAAACTGCCCAAAATTCGGCAGGATTGATTCTATTTTGCTTTTGTGGCGGGTCGGACGCTAAACGAAAATAAAAACAATCCTCCAGAAATTCGTATAAATTCGTATTATTTAGAGATAGAAGAAGCAAGAAAACATTGATATATAAGGAAAAATTGAACTTGCTATATTTTCCGACCATGAAACCGTTGGACTAAATATGTAAAAGTCTTGAGGCATCAAGGCTTTTATAACCGTTATAAGAGCCTACCATGCTTTTAGGCGATCGAAGATGTGGGCGGGTGATGCGCAGACCGGCGCGGGCATTTTGTCAAAGGCACGCAAGAGCAAACTCACAAAGTTATACAAAGCTCGATTTACAAAGGTATTTTATTATGAAAAAATTATGGCGCTCTCTTAGGCTGAAAAACTTTATTTTCCTGTTTCTGGCAGGATGCGTGAATGCCGTGGGTGTAACCGTCTTCTTGGCACCCGTAAAATTGTATGATAGCGGCATTTCCGGCACATCTATCTTGCTTTCACAAATCACCCCCGAGTACCTTACCTTGTCTGTCTTTCTCCTGATTCTCAACATACCTCTTTTTCTGTTTGGATTAAAAAAGCAAGGCATATCATTTACGGTGTATTCTTTATTTGCCGTCGCCGTGTACTCCGCGGCGGCGTGGTTGATCACCAATGTTTTGCCGATTGATGTAAGTATCGCTTCCCCCCTGGCAGGGCAAGATTTGTTGTTATGCGCCTTGTTCGGCGGCATCATTTCGGGTATCGGAAGCGGCCTCACGATCCGAAACGGCGGCGCCATTGACGGCATTGAGGTTATGGCGGTTATCTTTTCAAAAAAACTCAACATAACCGTCGGAACCTTTGTGATGATTTACAATGTGCTACTGTATGTTATATGCGGAATCGTAAAACAAAGTTGGATCTTGCCGCTTTACTCCATTGTGACCTATGCCGCAGGACTCAAAACGATTGATTTTGTAGTGGAAGGCATCGACCGTTCAAAATCTGTTATGATTATAACGAACAAAGCAAAAGAAATAAACGCGGCGCTTACAGCAGAATTCAAGTGCGGAACAACATCGATGTCCGCGATCGGCGGATATTCCAATGCGGAAAAAACCGTCATCTACTTTGTTGTTAACAGATTTCAGATTTATAAAATGAAAAATATCGTACAACGCGTTGATCCCAAGGCTTTTGTAACCATCAGTGAAGTGGCAGATGTTTTCAAAAGCAATGATTAAACGATCGGCGCGATGCCAGGAAGGGAAAGAATGAAACAAGAACATTTTTTTCAAACGGCCAATTGGGTAGGCGCACCGGAGCGCACGCCTGAAACTTTTTCGGTTTTACGCGGACATTTTATGGCCGACGGCGCCCGTCAGGCAACGCTTCGCGTTTTGGGTCTTGGCTTTTTTAAGTGCTATATTAACGGTCAGTGTATCAACCCCGATACTTTTTTGCCTCTTTCCTCCGAGTACGAACCGGGCTGCGACCCCGAAGATGAAGTTTTATCCGGACATCGGATTTATGTGCCGCAATTCGACATCACGCCGTTTCTTCAACCGGGTGACAATGTCATCGCCATCCATTACGGCGGCGGTTGGTATACCTTTATCAATCGGATTTTCGGACTGCCGAAAGCAATCTACTGCATATCCATGGAAACCGATAGCGGGAGGCGGTATTATGTGTCCGACGAAGATTGCCGCATCGGGAACAGTTATATTGACGATTATTTGTTTGTGAGCCATGAAACACAGAATTACAACGGCTGGGATTGCTGCTTTGATACGGATTTTGATGACAGCCATTGGGCGCGGGCTGTTTTAACAGAACAACCGGATACCGAATATTGTACCACGGATTGTCCCTTTGATACTTTGATCGAACAGCTTCCCCTTCAAAAAATCGGCAAAGGGATTGAGGGGACGGTGTACGATTGCGGGCAAAACACAACGGGATACCCGGTATTGGAGATCGAAGCAGACGCGGGGAAAATCGTTTCCGTTATTTTTTCCGAAGAGCTGTTCTCCGACGGAACGATAGATCGGGAGCACTCTCACGGGCAGGTTTTTACGGTTGTTTCCGACGGAAAAAAGCGTCTTGTTCAGCCTGAATTTACATGGTACGGATTCCGATGCTTCGAAGTGGTTGGGAAGGCAACGCCGAAATTTGTCAAGGTGATCCATGCCGATGTGCCGATTTCCTCTACCTTTGCGTGCGATAATGACACGCTCAACTGGATCTATCAAACCTTTCTTCATACGATGCATTGCAATATGCATACCGGTCATCCGTCGGACTGTCCGCACCTTGAACGAAGAGGATATACCGGCGACGGTCAGCTTACCTGCCATGCCGTTTTATCGACCATGGACGGGAAGGCTTTTTATGAAAAATGGTTACAGGATATTGCTGACAGTCAGGATGTTTTAAGCGGGCATATTCAATACACCGCCCCCTATATCCGCAGCGGCGGCGGCCCCGGCGGTTGGGGCTGTGCCATCGTAGAAGTACCCTATCAATTATACCGACATTACGGGAACCCGCAGATCCTTAACAAATATTATGACAACATGCTGCGATATATCGATTATCTGGAGACGCATTCGGAATGGGGGCTTGTTACCGGCGACAAGGCGGGAGAATGGTGTTTGGGAGATTGGTGCGGACCGAATATTCTCTATCCTGAAAAAGATATCACAAGCCATAATCAACAGGTTTTTCTTCCCGCGCCTATGGTCAACACCTATTTTATGGTCAAAACCTTAAACCGACTGTGTGAGATTGCCGACATTATCGGAAAAGAGGGCGATATCCCTGAATTCAGAAAAAAAGCACAGCAACGCAAAAAAGCAATTCAGGCCGCTTATTTCAATACCTTTGATGGCAACTTTGTTATGAATGTACAGGGAGCCAACGCCTTTGCCGTCGATTTGGGATTGGGGGATGAAAGAACCTATCCCAATATGGTAAGTTATTACCGAAAACTCGGGCATTACGATACCGGCATTTTTGCCACCGACATTCTGACGCGAATCTTGTTTGAGCACGGTGACGGTGAGCTGGCGGTCGATCTTCTTACCAAAAACGGAGAACAGGGATTTGAACATTGGCGGCAAAACGGCGCTACGACCTTCCATGAGTATTGGGACAGCAACCGCAGCCGGTCCCATAACCATCCGATGTTCGGCGCTGTTGTCGCGTATTTATTTGAATATCTCTTAGGAATTCGGCAACAGCCCCACACGGCAGGATATCGCTCTCTTGTGATCGAGCCACGGGCCATGACCAGATTTCATCGGATGTCCGGCAGTATGAGCACACTGAACGGAACGGTAGCGATGCATTATAACAAGGCGTCTGATACGGTGAACTTTAAGATTGTCGTTCCCCCAAAAACACAAGCGGTCTTGCGATATGCCGGTCGGGAATTTGCGCTTACCGAAGGTGAAAACAATTTGATGGGATTGTAAACGAGCCGCCCGAAAAAGCGATGGGAAACGCCCCCGCAGAGAGAAAGTTTTCTCTCTGCGGGGGCGTTTTGTATATCGGCAGCCGGCAACTTGCCGCCGATTCTTTCTTCTTTCACTCGGCCTTCATCCAACAAATCGGGCCGGTGATGCCGGAGGCGGGGATAGCCATGCGGGAGGCAAAACCGTCGCGGATGGCGTTGGCTAAGGTATTGGCAACTTCGATGACCAGCTCGTTTTCCCCCTGACGCAGGGCGGCGGTCAGATCGTAACGGTAGGGCGGACAGACGCGCAGGCCGAGATCCATGCCGTTGCACCGCAGGCGGGCGGTTTGCCCGACGCGGCCAAGGTCGATGGCCAGCCGTTCTGTTCCCTCGTGGCGGAAGGTACAGCGATAGCGAATCCGACCCGAAAACGCCGGGTTGTGCGTCGGGGCGGTGAGGCTGAACAGAGCGCCCGATGAAACCTCTTCCCGGTAAACGGTGTAGTTTGTCAGATCGGTATAAGGCGCGGTTTCCACGCGAAAGGTGAGATCGGCAGCGCCGGTTTTGATCCAACGGGTTTTGGCGGGCAAGGGGATCGGCTCACCGTCCCGGTCGAAAATCACAATCGCGGACTGATAGGGCGCAAGGTTCAGGGTCAGCCGCCCGCCGGGCGCGCTGATTGCCGCTTGCTCGTCACCAAGCAAATCGAGCAGAACGCCTTGCCCGTCGATTCCGCGCAGGGTTACGGTCGTGGCAACCTCGTCGGCGGTCGATTCATTGACGAACAGATATACATCCGCCGTTTCACGGGTCGTATGGTAGACCCGGAGCTGGGGGAAATGTCCCTCGACCCGGATGTCCGGCGGGAAGCGCCCGTCCAGAGCGGCGAGTAAAGCTTCCGGGGCGCAGTCCTTGCCCAGCCGGAGGATCAAAACCCCGGCCTCTTTCAGTTTTGTCAAGGCTTTTTCCAACTTCTGCGGGAGCACTTTTGCCGCAGGGACAATCAGGCAGGCATAGGTTTCTTTGCCTACCCGCAGTTTCCCGTTTTCCGCCACGGCCGGATAGACCCGACTGCCGCTTCCTTCGGTGAAGCAGTCCGCCGGGAGAATGTCGAAATCGATGTGGGCGTCATAGAGAATTTTTGCCGGAACTTCGGTCAGCATGGCGTCGCCGTCGGCATTCATCCATTCCGCGTCGGCATGGTAGAGGATCGCCGCGTCCGCGCGGTGAACCCCGCCGGAAAGCAGATGCGCCGCCCGATTGCCGTATTTCATCAGGGCGGTGAAGCCCTCAAACTGCGGGTCTTTGCCGCCCGCCCCAAAATGCGGCGGACAGTCGGGGTCGGGGAAGGCGGGGGAGAACGCGTGGGGAACAAAATAGTTGATCCCGCGCACCAACAGATGATCGAGCAGCCACTTCATGGTGGGCGTCCCCTCCGCCCAACCGTATGCGCCGAACACCTCGCACATCGCTCTGCCTTCGGTCTGTGTCCCGATATGAGCGAAGGAGGCGCCGAGCTTGGCAAGAACATAGTCGAAAAACGCCGGATCGGCGTTGTTGCCGAAGGTGCTGGCCGAATGGATGTAGTCGGACATGCCGGGGAGAATTTGGTGCAGGACAATATCGATCCCGCTCATGTGCTGCCCGTCAAGGGCGCGGAAGTAGTGTCCCGCGCTGCACCCCAAACGGGCATGGGCGTTCATGTCCTCGATAATGTGGCCGATATACTGCACGCCGTGAGCCTCGCACCAGTCCCCCAGCTGTCGGGTAAAGCAGTCGCGGTAGAGTTTTGTCACCGCGTCCATATAGGCATGGCGAACCTGCGCGGTTTGCTCGCCCAACCCGAACCATAGGGCGGGGAGGAGGGGGAGAGGGTCACAGCCCAGCGCGGCGGACATAAGTTCCGTTACGCGGTCGTTCCAGGGGAGCGCCAGTCCCGGCATCCCCAGCCTGTGATCGTACATGCCGCGATCTTCGGAGTGCGGACCGTACCAACCGTTGCCGAGCGATGGCTCGTCCGAGAAAAATCCGGCGACCGTCGTGCCGAAGTATTGGCCGTAACGGCGAAAATGCGGCTCGTAGACCGCGTCGATCAAAAGACGCACAGAGGCTTCGTTCAGCATATCGATGTAGTCCGGTTGCGCGGCACCCCGCCGGGTCACATAGAGGAAAAAGACCCGCCAACAGCCGTGGGGAAGGGAAAAATGCAGGAAAGGCTCGCAAACTTTCTCCGTCAGGCAGAGCGGCTCCGGTCGGCAGTCCTCTAAAATGACGCTTTGGGCGGACGGCAGGCGGGGATAGGCATAAACCGCCAAAAGGCGGTGATCGCCGTCCGTCGGTTCCACGGTCAAAAGCGCGTCGTCCAATGGCCCCATCACATCCACATGCCGCTCAACCAGCTGCCACTTTCGCAGCTCGGGGTGGTTTTTGATTTGTCCGGCGGCGTGTCCGGTGGGGAAATGGTCGTCGTCTAAAATCCAGACCTTCATGCCGCGCTTTTGCGCTTCGTCGAGGATCCGGTCCATGTCGCGCCACCATCCCTCCCCGCAAAAATCCTTGTGAGGGCGCGACTCCACGCAGAACGCGCGCACGCCGCTTTGATAAATCCGCTCCACCTCGGCGGGAATCGTATCGTAATGGTCACCGTGCTGCCAATAAAACGGGAGCATGTAGTTGTCTTCCCGCCCGGTCAGCAGGTCGGTCAATCGCTGATCCATAAAAACCTCCCCATCGCACGAGGCAAAATTCCTCGTCTTGTGTTTTTTTGTCTTGTGGGCATTGCTTTTTGGCCAATGAAAACGCGGCCATGATGCCCTTGCGGCAATAGTATATTTTATTTTGTGAGGGTTGTCAAGGGGTTTTCACAGGGCGGGCTGCGGCGGCAAAAAAAGACAAAGTAAAAGACAAAATAAGATACTGTACAGGGGCATTTTTTAAGAGAAATCTGTGGGACTTGACAAATATAAGATAATGTAGTAAACTTAAAAAGAAGCAAAAAGCTCCTGCGTTGACCGTGAAACCCTGGGATTGACCGGCAAATGCAGCCGCCATTCGGAAAGAAGTGTCACCGGTGACATCGTTGACATCAGGGTTTGCGTGTAGTAAGGAAGTTGGGGTGGAATCATGGCGTCGAGTAAAGAATATTTGGACTTTATTTTAGAGCAGTTATCCGAACTGACCGGCATAACATATCGGGCCATGATGGGAGAATTTATCCTCTATTACCGCGGCAAAATCGTAGGCGGTATCTATGATAACAGGCTGCTGGTAAAGCCGGTAAAAGCGGCGCTTAGCTATATGCCGACCGCTCGGTATGAAACCCCTTATGAGGGGGCAAAAGAGATGGTATTGGTGGAGGAAGTAGACAACAGAGAATTTTTGACGGGCTTATTCAACGCCATGTATGAGGAACTGCCGGAACCAAAACCGAAAAAATGAAATACTTGCCGACCTGTTGAAAAAGGGAACGATCGAAACTCTTTAGTCGGAAAAGTCCTTTCGCACCTTCCGGCAGGTGATGGGAAAAGAACCATGTATGCGAAAAAACCGCCAAAGCATGTGATTTGACCTATGCCATCCTCTGCGCCTGCTATGGGGTATTGACATAACGGCATAACAATCCCATGAAAAACGATCCATCGGGAGTTGAGGAGAGGGCATTATGGAAAAGACCAGAACGATCCGGTACGCCGATCATCAGGATTTGGCTACTTTAAAGGAACAAGACAAGCATCTTTCTGAAGCCGAATTAAAAAATGTCATCGCCGCTAAGAAAATTATCGTCATGCATCAGGGAAATGCCTTTATAGGGTGGCTGCGGTTTGGCATGTTTTGGGACACTATCCCGTTTATGAATATGCTATATATTTTGGATGGGTATCGCGGCAAAGGATACGGGACGGCGCTTGTCACCTTTTGGGAAAAAGAAGTCGCCAAAGAGGGATACAACCGCGTTTTAACCTCCACACAGGCAAATGAACAGGCACAGTTTTTTTACCGAAAGCTCGGGTATACCGAATGCGGCGCCCTTTTGCTGCCGAAAGAGCCGTTGGAGATGTTCTTTATCAAAGAGTTAATGCCATAGCGTCGTTTTTGAAGCACTTTTTCGGATCATCAATAATTCGAAATGCTCAAGCAAAAGCGAAAAAAACCTTATACTGACAGGAGGCAAATGCCAGAAATGCGGGGGAGAAATGGAAAGAAGGGAACAGGCATGAGAAAGTGCGTTCGCTGCGGAGAGAAAATGGAAGAGGATTTCAAGCTTTCCGGCGGTACCGGCAATGTCATCCGTAAGAAGGGCTTTGGCGGCAAAGCCGTTTGTCCTAAAGCGGCCGTTTGCCCGAAATGCGGCGAAATCTCGATTTATGTTGACGACGAGCAGCTCGAAAAACTGTTAAAGTAATGCCGATTTTGCCGTTCGCGGTCTATCGCACCGCCCGGCAACAACAAACCGGAAATGGGCAATTTCATTTCGAAGTCGCCCATTTTAAGCAAAGGCGGCTTGCACAAATCGGCTTTGAAAGAGGAGGTTATCATGGAACGGTATGCATTGAATGAGGCTGATAAGAGACTGATAGAAATTGCTTTGAAAGTCTTAAAAGAAAATTTTGACGACGGCATATACCGTCACACGGTCGGATGTGCCGTTCGGTGCAGGAATGGCCATGTCTATCAGGGGGTAAACTGTGACGGTATTCACGGTTCCTGCGCGGAGTATATCACCGTAGGAAGTGCCATATCGGCGGGCGAGCGAGAGTTTGATACCATTGTCGCGGTTCACGAGAAGCATTGGAACGGCGTGATTCCGCCTTGCGGGAATTGCCGGCAAATGTTGTATGTGTATGTGATAAAATGATATGACCCAAAAGAGAGAGAAGATCCACCTTGGGTATGGTATAATTAAGCTACCAACAAA
>CANQXN010000023.1 GCA_947627815.1 uncultured Clostridia bacterium
TATGCCCCGGGCGACATTGAAAAAAACCTCATCAGCCGCCTGCAAAAGGAGGAACTGCCCATTCTTCTGGCGCTGAACAAAACCGACCTTTCGACCCCGCTCCGCATCGCCCAGACCATCACGGCCTATGCGGCGCTCGCCGATTTTGCCTCGGTGGTGCCTATGACCGCCATGAAAAACGACGGGGTGGACATCCTTCTCGACGAGGCGGAAAAACTGTTGCCGGAAGGCGACTGGATCTTCCCGCCGGACGCTTTGACCGATCAGCCCGAACGGCAGATCGCCGCCGAGACCATACGGGAAAAGATTTTGCGGCTTTGCGACGATGAAATCCCGCACGGCACCGCCGTGGTAATCGAGGACTTCATCGAAGGCCGGGATCTTGTCAAGATCCGCGCCACCATTTACTGCGAGCGCGCTTCCCATAAAGCCATTCTCATCGGCAAAGGCGGCGCGAACCTGAAAACCATCGGCAGCTATGCCCGGGAAGATTTAGAGGCCTTTTTGGGAGTGCGGGTGTTTTTGGATCTCTGGGTCAAGGTAAAGGAAAATTGGCGCGACCGTCCCTCTGCCGTCATGGATATGGGATATAAGAATACCGACCGTTAAAGAAGCAAACCGCCTGAAAAAACAAGGGGAAGGAGGCAGGACCGCATGGGCGAACACGAGAGCTTTACGACCGACGCCGTGATTTTGAAGATGGTGGATCGCGGGGAATCCGACCGGCTGGTCACCCTGCTCAGCGCCGACCGCGGGCTGATCCCCGTCCTCTGCCGTGGCGTGCGGACGCTGAAAAGCAGGCGTTTTGCCGCGATTCAGCTGTTCAGCTACGCCGAAATGACCCTGCGCGAGCATCAGGGGATGCTTTCGCTGTCGGAGGCAACCTTAAAGGAAAACTTTTTCGAACTGCGGGAGCGCTTGCCCGCCTTTGCCGCCGCTTCCTATTTTGCCGATCTCCTGCTCACCGTCTGCGTGGAAGGGGAAGGAGACAGCGACATTCTGCGCCTTTTTCTGAACGCCCTCTATCTTCTCGCCAAACGCCCCGCGTACCCGGTGGGGCAGGTCAAGACCGCCTTTGAAATCCGCCTTGCCGCCGATATGGGCATCCAACCCGATCTTTTGCACTGCGCTGGCTGCGGCAAAGCGGCCAAAGAGGGATTTTTGGATCTTTCGGCGGGTTCGCTGCTCTGCGACGACTGCGCTTTTGCTAATCAAAAGGTCGACCCCAAAGCGCCGGAAGGCGCCTCGCCCGCTGCCTTTGCCGGCGACGGGGAAGCGCCCCATGTTTTGATTCCTTTGGGGCAGGAGGCCGTGCGGCTCTGGCAGTATGTGACGGCGGCGCCGGCGCAAAAGCTCTTTTCTTTTGCCGCCCCGCCTTCTGTCTGGGCGGAGGCGGGCCGCGCCTCGGAAAAATATCTTACTTACGCCTTGGGCAAAATCCCCGGCACCCTGACCTTTTATTACGATATGATTTGACAAAAAATAAACGAAAAATAAAAAAACTAATATGAACGATTTTTCAAAAGCCATACAAACGCTGGAATTTAATAAAATCACCGATCTTCTGGCCGCGCTTGCGCCCACGCAGGGCGCGAAGGCGCTCTGTCACGCGCTGCTCCCCTCGGGGGATCTTGCCGAAGTGGAGCGGCGCCTGCGCATGACGACTGACGCCAAAGCCATGACCGCGCAAAACGGCAGTCCCTCGTTTGGCGGCGTGGTGGATATCACCTCGGCGGTCGGACGGGCGGAGAAAGGCTCTTTGCTCACCCAAAGGGAGCTTTTGGACATCGCCGATCTCTTGCATGTCACCGGCCGCCTCATCGCCTATGCCGGGGAACGGGGCGCCGTGGCAGGCAGTTTACAGGAGATTTTTTCGCGCCTTGTCGCCAACCATCGGGTGGAAAACGAGATCAAACGGGTGGTGATCTCAGAAGATATGATCGCCGATGACGCCTCCCCGAAGCTTGCCGATATCCGCCGGAACATCAAGAGTACCAACGCCCGCGTGCGGGAGATTTTGCAGAAGTATATCACAAACGACGCCTATGCCAAGGTACTGCAGGACAATATCGTCACCATGCGCAACGGACGCTTTGTCATTCCTGTCAAAGTCGAACACAAAAACGACATCAAAGGGCTGGTACACGACACCTCTTCGTCGGGGGCGACCCTCTTTATCGAGCCTTTGGCGGTGGTGGAACAGAACAACGCCCTGCGCGAACTTGAGATTGCCGAACAAAAGGAAATTGAGCGCATCCTCTATGAGCTGTCCGCTCAGGTGGCGGAAATCGGCGAGATTCTCTGCTTTGACTATCAGAATGTCACAGAACTTGCCTTTCTCTTTGCCAAAGCCGATTTGTCCTGGCAGATGAAAGGCATCTGCCCCGCCATCACCGAAACCGGCGCCATTGCGTTAGAAGGCGCCCGGCATCCGCTTCTTGACAAGGACAAAGTGGTTCCCATCGATATTCGGTTAGGGGGGAGCTTTGATTCTCTCATCATCACAGGCCCCAACACTGGCGGCAAGACGGTGAGCCTCAAGACTTTGGGGCTTCTCACGCTCATGGCGCAGGCCGGCCTTCATATCCCCTGTCGGGACGGCTCTCAGGTGCGGGTCTTTTCTTCGGTTCACGCCGATATCGGGGACGAGCAGTCCATCGAGCAGTCCCTGTCCACCTTCTCGGCCCATATGACGAACATCGTGCGCATTTTAGCCGAGGCGGACAGCGAAAGTTTAGTGCTTTTCGATGAATTGGGCGCCGGCACCGACCCCGTGGAGGGCGCCGCGCTGGCGGTGGCGATCATCGAGCGGGTGCGCGCTTTGGGTGCGCTTTGCGCCGCCACCACCCACTATGCCGAAATGAAGGTGTACGCTTTAGAGACCGAGGGGGTCTCGAACGCCGCCTGCGAATTCGATCTTGCCACGCTGGCGCCGACCTACCGGCTGATCATCGGGGCGCCGGGCAAATCCAACGCGTTTGCCATTTCCGCAAGGCTAGGGCTGGATCCCGAGGTGATCGCCCGGGCTTCGGCCTTGGTGGACGGCGACAACAAGCGCTTTGATCAGGTGCTGGATCGGCTGGAAATGACCCGGCAGGAGACAGAACGCAACAAAGAGGAGAGCGAGCGCCTGCGCAAAGAGTTGGAAGCGCGTGTGGCGGCGGCGGAAAAGAACGCCGCCGAAAAGGGAGCCGCCGCCGAAAAGGTGCTGGCCGATGCCAAAGCCAAAGCCACGGCTTTGTTAAATTCCGCCCGCGCCACAAGCGACTATGTGATGGCCGAGCTGGATAAGGCGCGCCGCGCCAAGGAGAGCGCCGATTTTTCGGCGCAGATGGAGAGCGCCCGGGCGGGCATCCGCCAATCCCTGAAAGAGGGGAGCCGCGCGGTGCATCCCGAAGAAGACGCCGATGACGAAAACTACAAGCTGCCGCGCCCGCTGCGCGTGGGGGATGAAGTCTTTCTCCGTGGGCTGAATGTCAAAGGCACCTTGTTGACCCTGCCCGACCATAAAGGCAATGTCAGCGTGCGCACCGGGCTGATTGTCACCAAAACGCATATCGATAAGCTCCGGCTGGTGGAGGATTCCGCCGACAAGGCTGTGAAAGAACAGAAAAGCGGCGCCGCGCGCCGCCCCTCGGTGGCGATGAAGACCTTTAAACCCGAAATCGATCTGCGCGGCATGACGGGCGAGGAAGCCTGGGCGGCGGTGGATCGCTATTTGGACAGCGCGGTGCTTTTGGGGATCGGGTCGGTGCGCCTGATCCACGGCAAGGGAACCGGCGCCCTGAAACGCTATCTGTGGGAAGCCATGAGAAACGATCGCCGCATTTCTTCGTTCCGTTTGGGCATTTACGGAGAGGGCGACGGCGGCGTTACCGTCGTGGAGCTGAAATAAAAAGAGAAAACGAACCCGTGCGGGCGCTGTCGGCCTCGGTAGCGCCCGCCTTGTAAGTCAAAATCCCGCGTCGGACAAAGCAAAGAAAAGCCCCGCGCAAGGCGGGGCGGGGATTATGGGGATTATGCTTTTTTGGGTCTTGTAACAATCAACGCTTTTACGCGTTCGCAAAGGTTTATAAATGCCGGATGATTCCGGAGCGGTTCAAAATCATTGCGCTTGAGAATATCATAAAAATTGCCGGGAAAGAGGCAATGACAGGTACACATATCATTCATCAGCGTGGCCATATAGATCATTCTCTCTTCCGGGCTGTCGGGATTGTTGTCACGGTCCATCCAATCCTCTTTGGCTCGCCATTCCATGCCGTCAAACAAGCGGCAGGAGGTCGGCAATACGACCTCATCTGTAATCGTCATGGTTTCCTCTAACAGCTTTACGACGGTTTCTGTTTTTGCAAGAGCCTCGTCCTGATTCCCTACAGACAGTGATTGCGCCGCGCATCTCAGTCCGATTCGGATGCGCTCGTCGATCCACATATCAGGGCGATCATCCTCGGCGTCGCAACGAATGAGCGAAAGCAAAGTTTCCATAAAATGATACGCCGCTCGTTTTTGTTCATCGCTTGCTCCCCTTTTTAGCAAGTAGCGTGGGTCAAGCAATATGTTGAACGCCAGATACAGTTGGTATCTGCGCTCCGGCTCCAATTTTTCCGTATCACCGCGCCGGAAATACCGGTTGAACAGCAAGGCGCGCGCGGAGCAATCAAAGGGTGTCGTATGGTTGCGCAAAAAGTCTTCCAAATGTTCCTCATCTTCGATTTCCGCCATGGTTTCTAATATATGAGGCGACATGGGATGCCGTTCCAGATAGGCTTCGGCGAGCAGCCGTGCCTCGGGCAGTATTTGGGGGTCGCGGAAGGCTCTGTCGTTTCCTTCCACCCACGGACGCCAGGCGGACTCACTATTGAGATAATTTCTGCGTATATCACGAAGAAGCGTGACAATTTTATCGGCATCGTAATCCTGTTTGATGCACTCGCGGCGAAGTTCGTCAAAGGTTTGCGCCGCCCGTTTTTCTTTTTCGATTTGAGGCATTCCGAGTAGCTCGTCAACCGTCACGGCAAGCACCTCGGCAATGACGGGGATCAGTTCGAGATCGGGATAAGTCGTGCCGTTTTCCCAACGGCTGATCGATTGGTAGGTTACGCCCAAGCGATCGGCAAGCGCTTCCTGCGTTACATCGTTTTTCTTTCGGAACTTTCGTATATTTTCTCCAATGGCAAGTTTCATTTTTTTCTCCTGATTCAGACACTCACTTTGCAAAGCGTTGGTTTTGTCGACATCCCTACTATACAATACTTTTTTCAAAATTGCAATAACGCGTTTCGAGAGAAAAATGATCAATGCATGTTATATTTTTCCCCTTACCTTTTCTTTACGAAAAGAAAAGGTAAGCGAAAAGAAACGGAAAAGAAAAGATTTGACAAAAAACGAAAAAAGGCAAACTGAAAGAAACGAAAAAGAAAAGGTACGCCAAAAGAAATGAAAAAGGCTACGCCAAGAGAAACGGAAAAGAAAATAAAAACGAAAACGAACTCAAAAATATCTCATTGTCAAAAAAAAGGAACGAAACCATGCGGGAACTGTCGATGCTCATAAAACCGGCGTCCGCGAGCTGCGGAATGCGCTGCCGCTACTGTTTTTACGCCGATGTCAGCGCCAATCGCAAGACCGCTTCGTTTGGCCGCATGAGCGAGGAAACGCTTTCCTTGCTCCTTCTGCGCGCCGCCGAAAGCGGCGCTTCCCGCCTGTCTGTTTCCTTTCAGGGCGGAGAGCCGACGCTGGCGGGGCTTGATTTTTTCACTCATTTTGTCAAAGAGGCGGCAAGTCGCTTGCCCGGCGTTGCCATTTCCTATTCGATCCAAACGGGCGGCATCGGCTTGGATGAGGCTTGGGCGGCCTTTTTCAAAGCCCATGGCTTTCTTGTGGGGCTGTCGGTTGACGGCTGGCAGGAAAATCACGATTTTCTGCGCCCCGACGCTACGGGCAGGGGAACCTACCGCCGCGTCAGGCAGGCGGAGGCAAGGCTGCGCGCGGCGGGTGTTTCTTATAACATTCTCACGGTCGTGACAAAACAGGTGGCCGACAAGGCCGACAAGCTGTTTCGGGAGATCGTGAAAAACAACTGGTCGTTTGTCCAGCTGATCCCCTGTCTTGCGCCGCTTTACGGGGAAGAGCCGCAGACCTATACCCTCAGGCCGGAGCGATACGGCGCTTTTCTCTGCGAGATGTTTTCTCTCTATGTGAAAGCGCTGGAAAGCGATCACCCGGTGAGCATCCGCTTTTTTGACAATCTTTTGCTCTTGTTGCAGCAAAGACCGGCGGAACAGTGCGGGATTCAGGGGCGCTGTTCTCCCCAGTTTGTGGTGGAGGCGGACGGCGGCGTCTATCCCTGCGATTTTTATGTCCTCGATGAATGGCGCTGCGGCAATGTCAACGACGACACCTTCGACACCCTGTGGCATCACCCCGCCATGCGCCGTTTTTTAACCGACTGCGCCCCCGATCCCCGCTGTCATGACTGCCCCTATTTGTCTTTCTGCGGCGGCGCCTGCAAGCGCTTCCGCCCGCTCTACTTGCAAACGGAAGGCTATTGTCCCTACCGCCACTTGCTCAAGACCATTGCGGAAACGGGACTTGATAGGAATTAAAAAAGGCCGCGCGCCTTTTTTAAGAAGGGAATCACAAAAACAAAAGATACCCCAACAAAAATTTTTTTCGGTCACCCTCTTTCGGCGATGCGCAAATAGACCGCCCAAGCCTCCCCGCACGCGGGGAGGCTTGGGCGGTCAGCTGTTTTGCCTCAAAAATCGCTGTTGTAGCGTTTGAAGCCTTCGCCGTAGATTTCGTTTGCCGAGGTGACGATGAGAAAGGCGTCGGGATCCAAGGCGTTGACGATGTGGCGCAAGTTGGGGAAATGCTGCTTTTTAACGGCGCAGAGGATCACCTGGCGCGGCTCGGCGGAGTAGGCGCCGGCGCCGGGGAGCAGGGTGGCGCCCACCTCGAGATCGGTGAGAAGATGCTCGGCGATTTCCTTTTCGCGCACCGTGATGATAAAGGCCAAAACCGCCTTGTCCCGCCCGTAGATCACAAGATCGATCAGCGCCGAGGAGAAGAAAAGCGCGATGGCGGAGTACAGCCCGTTTTCAAAACTGCGGGTGGCGATGGCGGCGGCGACAAGAATCAGGGAATCGATGAGGAAAAAGAGCATCCCGGGCTTGAAATGGGCGTATTTGCGGCGGATGATTTTCACGATGATATCGGTGCCGCCGGTGGTGGCGCCCGTCCGCAGGATCAGCCCCAGCCCCGCGCCGCTGGCCGCGCCGCCGATGATGCCGATGAGCAGATGATCGGTAAGAACGGGGAGATGCGGCACCAGCAAAGCGGCGGTCAGGTCGGTGACAAGCGAGGAAAGCAGGGTGGCGATCACCGTGGAAACCATAAAACGCCGGCCGAACAGGAAAAAGCCGGCGAAAAGAATGGGGAGATTCAAAAGGAGGAACAAAAGACCGGTGTTCCAATCAAAGAGTTTGTGTAAAATGATGGCGATACCCGAAACGCCGCCCGTGACAATGCCGGAAGGGTTAAGAAACACGGCGACCGAGACGCCGAACAGCACCGAACCCGCCGCAATGAGCAGCGCGTTCCCGATTTTTTCTTTGCGGGTAAGGAATAAATTGTGCAGACTCATGGAGAAAACTTCCTTTCGCTTTATCATACGAGGCTATGCCAAAAAAGGTGAAGGGTCAGACATTGTCCGCCTCGTCGATGGTCAGAGGCAGCGGCAGGACCGAGGCAAGAAACGGCGGCAGAGAGAGGCGCTCCGGCGCGTAGTGTGAGAAAAAGACGCGGTGAGCCGCAAGAGAGGAAAAAATTGTGCCGCAGGGGGCGTCGTTTTTGGTCAAGGTCGGCCTGCCACCTCTGATCGAGAGGGTATAACTCTCGCTTTCCTCTGGACGCGCGGGCAAATCGCGGATGGTGAAGGAAAAAACGCCGTCCGCCAGGGGCGCATAGGAGGCTTTTAAGTCCAAGAGGGAAGAGAGGAGCTTTTCCCATTTTAAAACTAAAAAACATTCGTTGGAAATAAGCATGGCGTGTTCGGCAAGGGCGTCGGCGGCGGGGAAAAAGGCAGGCCGGTGAGGCGGCAGAGCCACTGTCAGATCGCCTAAGGTTTTGACCGCCAAACGGAGCAAAAAGGGCGTATCGGAAGCGTCGAGCGCGTGAAACTCCGAGAGCTGCCGTTTGTCTTTATAGTAGATCGCCCAGCCGGCAAGCCTCTCCCCTTTCATGAAAACATAGGGGATCGAGCGCCAGGAGGAAAGAATGTCGAAAAGATCCTTGCGCGGGCGCAGGGTGTGATAGGGGCGGGCGTGCATGGCGGTATGTAGGCAGTCCAAAAGCGCGCTGTCTTCGGGGTCAAGCCGCCGCATGACAAAGGCTTCGCCCTGTCCGGCATCGGCAAAAAGCCGGGGATCGGCATCGGTCACCGTCTTTTCGGTGAGGAAAAAATAGGTCATGGCGTCGCATTTTTCAAAGCCGAAATGGTTATAGCGGTGGCGTCTGCCGCCCAAAACGGCAAAGTCGACGCCGTCTTCCGCCATGGTTTGGATGGCCTTTTTCATGAGCGTCTGCATATACCCCTTGCCCCGACAGTCGGGGCGGGTGGCGACATTGCCGATGCCGGTCACGCGAAAGGACTGCCCGCCGATGGAAAAGGTCAGGGGGAAACAGCCCACGCAGGCGGCGAGCTTGTCCTCTTCGAGCAAAAACAGAGTGTCGTTTTCCGGGTGCCGCCCCTTTCCAAAGAGCTTGGGCAAAAGGCAGTCGAAGGTTTCGCCCGCTCCTTTGGCAAAGCAAGAATCGATGAAAGCGATATAATCGGCGGCGGCAACGCCCCCTTTTGTCAGGTGTATCATAGAAAAGTCTTCCTTTTTTCAGGTAGTTTCATGCGTGCTTGTCCTTTTTTACGGACAATCCTAAGTGTAGTATAGCAAATCCGCTTTTTTTATGCAAGAGCTTCTTGACAAAAAAGCCGAAATGTGCTATTCTTGACAAAGAAGAATACATACCGAAGGAAGCTTTTTGTCTCCGGCAATTTTTGCCTTTGGCAGAAGGCTTTTTGTGTTGTTTGCGATTTTTTTGCCGAGGGCATGGCTCTACGGGAAAGGAGGGCGTGATGGCGCTGACACTCGACAGTCCTTTGACGGCGCTTGCCGGCATCGGCCCCAAAAAAGCGGAGCTTTTTCAAAAGCTCGGCTTTTCCACCGTGGGCGGCCTTTTGCGCCATTTTCCCCGCGCCTATCAGAACCGGGGGGAAATTCGCACGCTGGCGGAGGCCGGTTTTTGCGGCGAACCCTGCGCCATGATGCTGACGGTGGGGAGTATGCCCAGCTCGGTGCGCCTGAAAAATCGCATGGTAATGACAAAATTCACCGCCTTTGATGAGACGGGCCGCTGTCAGGTGATTTTTTTCAACCAGGCCTTTCTCAAGGATGTTTTTGTTTTGGGCGCGACCTACCGTTTCTGGGGGCGTCTTGTCGAGAAAAAAGGCAAATGGGATCTCGCCTCCCCGCAGTTTGAGCCTTATGACGGCGTCCATCCGCTGCCCGATTTTCTGCCGGTCTATCCTTTGGGGGGCGGCGTCAGCCAGAAGCTGTTGCGGACGGCGGTGGGGCTTGCGTTGGAAGGGCTTGGCGAGGTGGAAGACCCGCTGCCCGCCGCCTTGCGGGAAAAATACGGCTTAGGCGGATTTCGCCAGGCGCTTGAGACGCTTCACCGGCCGATGAATCTTGAGGGGCTGTCCGAGGCGCGGCGCTATTTTGTGTTTGAAGAACTGCTGCTCCTGTCCCTGGCCGCTCTGCGGGATCGGCAGGAGTCGCAAAACCGCCCTGGTCTGCCCGTGATGGGAGAAATCACCGCCGACCTTGCCTCCGGCTTTGCCATGCATCGCCTGCTCAGCGGCGATGTGGGGAGCGGCAAGACCGTCATGGCCGCCTATGCCGCCTTTGTCGCCGCAAAAAACGGGTATCAGTGCGCCCTGATGGCGCCGACCGAAATTCTCGCGCGCCAGCATTACAACGATCTCGCCCCGCTTTTTGCCTCGCTCGGCATCTCCGTCGCTCTGCTGGTGGGGAGCCTGACGCCGTCGGCCAAGAAAAAAATCCATGAGGCGGCCTTGCAAGGCGAAGTCAGTTTTGTGATCGGCACTCACGCGCTTCTCACCGAGCAGATGCGCTTTCAAAAGCCGGTTCTCATGATCACCGATGAACAGCACCGCTTCGGCATCCGCCAGCGCGCGATGCTTGCCGAAAAGGGCAGGGATCTGCATGTTTTGGTGATGAGCGCCACCCCCATTCCCCGCACGCTGGCGCTGGTGCTTTACGGCGATCTCTCGCTTTCGACCCTGGATGAACTGCCGGCCGGCCGGCAAAAGGTGAGTACCTTTTTGGTCAACGAAAGCTATCGGGCGCGTCTCACCGGCTTTATCCGCAAGCAAGTGGAAGAGGGGCGGCAGGTTTATGTGGTCTGTCCCGCCATCGAGGAACTGCCCGACGAGGAAGGCGAGATCGACGGCCCCTTGGTCGATCTTGGCGGTCATCCCATCGAAAAAAACAAAATCAAACGCGCGCTCTCTTTTGCCGAAGAACTCGCCGCCGCGCTGCCCGGTCTTTCGGTGGCCTGTCTGCACGGCAAAATGAGCGGCGCCGAAAAAGAAAAAGTGATGTCGGCCTTTGCCGCCGGTCAAATCGGCGTGCTTGTCTCCACCACGGTGATCGAGGTGGGGGTCAATGTCCCCAACGCCACCTTGATGGTGGTGGAAAACGCCGAGCGCTTCGGACTTTCGCAATTGCATCAGCTCCGGGGACGCGTGGGGCGCGGAAAGTATAAATCCTGGTGCATTCTCGTGAGCGATACCGACAGCGAAGAGGCGCTTTCGCGTCTGCGGGCGCTCTGCGCGACAAACGACGGCTACCGAATCGCCGAGTTTGACCTCGCCCAGCGCGGCCCCGGCGATTTTCTCGCCGGCAGCGGGGCGACCCGTCAGCACGGCGCTTGGAAAACCTCGCTGGCCTCTCTGTGCGAGGACACCGGCCTGTTGGAAAGCGCGATGAAAGAGGCGGGCGAGCTTTTGGCAAACGATCCCGCCCTGGAGCAGGCCGAGCATCGGGGGCTGAAAGCGGCGCTGCGCGATTTTCTGGCAGAACGCGCCGGCGAGGCTTCTTAACTTTTGCCCTTGCCGGCCTTTTCCGGCCGGATGCGGGAAGCGAAAAACAGGGAAGGGGGAATTATTGTGAACGAAAGCTTGCCTTTATTAGAAGACGACCCGATGCCCGACGGCCTCGTGACGCCAGACGGCCTCGTGATGCCAGACGGCCTCGTGACGCTTGCCTGCTGTTTTACCGGCCATCGGGACATTCCCGCCGATCAGCGGGACTATTTAGGCTCTCTTCTTTCCCTGACGGTGGAGGAACTCATCGCCGGCGGCTGCCGTGATTTTTACTGCGGCGGCGCCGTCGGGTTTGACACCATGGCGGCGGTGACGGTGCTGAACAAGAAAAAAAGTCATCCCGACATTCGCCTCCTTCTGGCGCTCCCCTGCGGGGATCAGAGCGCCCGCTGGCGGTATGCCGATAAGGTGATGTACGAAAAGATCAAAGAACGCGCCGACGAAGTGATTCTGCTCTTTCCCCGGTATACCCCTTACTGTATGGCGGCGCGCAATCGCTATATGGTCGATCACAGCGGCATTTGCGTGGCCTATGTCTCGCATCGCGGCGGCGGATCGGCTTCCACGCGGGCCTATGCCGAAAAAAAGGGGCGCCGGATTATCAATTTGGCAAAATCCTGATTTTTTTTGTCTGTCAAACCCGCAAGCGGAGGAATTTTTTGTGTTTTTTCATACCGACGATCACGAGGGCGAACTGCTCCGCCGCTATTATACCGCCCAAGGGCTTGAAAAAGAGGCGCTGGACGAGGCAATTTTCAAGGCCAAGGCCCATCTTGCGGCAGGCTTTCCCCTGGCCTATCTCATTGGAGAAGCGGCCTTTTTTGATCTTGTTTTTTATGTCAACGAAGATGTGCTGATCCCCCGACCCGATACCGAACGGGTGGTGGAACAGGCGCTTTCTCTGCTCCCGCCCGGCGGCGTCTTTGCCGATCTTGGCACAGGCTCGGGCGCCATTGCCGTGACGGTGGCGCGCCACGCCCCCCAAAGCCGAGGCTTTGCGCTGGATCTTTCCCCCAAAGCGCTGGCGGTGGCGGAAAAAAACGCCGCCCTTTGCGGGGTGAGCGACAGGCTCACCTTTCTCGCGGCCGATCTCTTTTCACGCCCCGCCTGTCCACACCCTGGGGGATTCGATCTTGTGATTTCCAATCCGCCCTATATCCCCGATGAGGAGATCGAGAAGTTCCCCGGCCTTGTCTATGAACCGCGCATGGCGCTTGCCGGCGGCACAGACGGCCTTGCTTTTTACCGCCTTTTCTTACAAGACTACCGCGCCTGGCTCAAGCCGGGGGGCGCCTTTGTGTTTGAAATCGGATACGATCAGAAGAACGCCGTCACGGCGCTGTCCGAGGCCTTGGGCTACACCTGCCGCGTCACCAAGGATTACGGCGGCAACGACCGTGTGGCGCTGATCCGCCCGCTGCCGTGAGGCACCGTATTTTGCGGACGGCATAGCATGGTAACAACATTGAA
Organism: uncultured Clostridia bacterium; assembly: GCA_947627815.1. Taxonomy (GTDB): domain Bacteria; phylum Bacillota; class Clostridia; order Oscillospirales; family CAG-272; genus RGIG1993. The sequence goes on from CANQXN010000023.1 coordinate 12,656, forward strand.
TTTCGGAGGAACAACGGTTTATGGCAAAAACCCGTGTCTGTCTTTTATTCGGCGGCGTGTCGGAAGAATATGAAGTATCGATTGTCAGCGCCCGCTCGGTCTTTTTCCACATCGACCCCGCGCGCTACGATGTCACCCTGATCGGCATCACCCGGCAGGGGGAGTGGCGTCTTTTTGAAGGGGGCGTGGAGGAACTGAACGCCGCCTGGTTAGAAAAAGCGCCCAAAACGGCTCTGATCCCGCCGGTGCGGTGCGGGGAAGTGTGGATTTTCTCAAAACAGGGGGTGGAAAAGCGCCCCATCGATCTGGTGTTTCCCGTGATGCACGGCAAAAACGGCGAGGACGGCACCTTGCAGGGGCTTCTTTCTCTGGCGGGGCTTCCCTTTGTCGGCTGTGACTGTCTTTCTTCCGCCCTTTGCATGGACAAAGCCACGGCAAAGCTGGTCTTAAACAATTACGGCGTGCCGCAGGCGCCCTGTATCACCGTGGAGAGGGAGGAAGCCACGGTTAAAATAGAAGAGATTAAGCAAGCGGCGGCGGCGCTCGGCTATCCGCTGTTTGTCAAGCCTTCGGCGTCCGGCTCTTCCTGCGGCGTGTCCAAGGTGAACGCGCCGGAGGGGTTGGCCGAGGCGCTGGCCTTTGCCTTTGCTTCCGACAAACGGGTGCTCATCGAAAAAGCCATCGCGGGCGCCGAGGTGGAGGTCGCGGTTTTCGGCAAGGGCGAGCTTATCGTTTCGCCGCCCGGCGAGATCGCCCCGGGCAGTGAATTTTACGATTATGACACCAAATACAAAAACGACACCGCCCGCTTTTACATTCCCGCCCGCCTGTCGCCTACGGCGGCAAGCGGCGTGCGGGCGCTGGCCGGCAAGATCTATCGGGCGCTCGGCTGTCGGGGTCTTGCGCGGGTGGATTTCTTCGTGGACGGGGAGACGGTCGTTTTCAACGAGATCAACACCTTGCCGGGCTTTACCTCAATTTCCATGTATCCGAAACTCATGGAGGCCGCGGGCATGAGTTACAGTGAACTGATCGACCGGCTGATCGAAAGCGCCGAGAGATAAAAAAGCCCCCGACACGCCAAGCGTGTCGGGGGTGTTATCTGTCATGGGGTTTTGCCAGCATCAGACATACACTTCCGCGTCGTTGTCAAGGCAGAGGCAGGCCAAGGGGCCGCCTTCGCCCGCGCCGGTATCGATGCCGATCTGGCCGTTGCGGCGGTAAATGAATCCTTTCGCTTTTTCGTCGATCTCATGCGTGGGCGTGCCGGCGGTGATGAGAAAGCGATCTTCAAAATATTCATGGGAGAAGTCGGCGGGCGTATCGACCAACTCTTCCGGCGTGTAGTCGTCCAGCGAGCGGTCTTTTCTGTAGTTGCCAAGCCCCGCGTGAACCAGCACATAGCTCTTGCCGTTGACCGTGACCTCGTCGTAGGCGACAAATTCCTCCTCCATATAGGAAAGGATGTCTTGCTGTTCCTCTTCGGAAAGCGCCCGGAACTCGGTTACCATAGGCACGCCGCCCTCCGAAAGCCAGGCGGCGAAGGCTTTGCGGTATTCGGGATCGGCTTTGGCCTCTTCGTTGTTCATCAAAAAGAGCAGGCGCAGGGCGCGCAGATCGTTTTTCCCCATGATCGGGAAAATGTTGATGCGCATCATGGCGTCTTTGAGAATTTTGCAGGAGTCCGGCCCCGGCCCGCAGAGATTGCCTAAAAGATAGAGGTTGTCCGCGTCCTTCAGGTCAATTTTTTCCAGCAACTGTATATATTTATCATAACGGCCGTACAGGCCGCCGGCGACATAGATCATAGCATCCTCCAAAGAAACCGGCGCTTTTTACTACGCTTATTTTACCATAAAACGCCGGAATAAACAATAGTTTTTTTCTTTTTGCGTTGCATTTTCCAAGGCGTTGTGCTACAATACCTTTATAAGCACAGGATTTCCCGGGAAATGCGCTTTTTATCCCGTGGGTTGTTGACGAAAAAAGGGGGATTTATGAAACGGCTGTTTCTTTTGCTCGCGCTGCTTTTGCTCTCGGCGCTTCTTTTCGCCTGCCATGAGGCGGCGTCCGACACCGCCGGCGTCTCTTCTTCCCCCGCCGCCGAAAGTATGACTTCGTCCATGTCCGTGAGTACCGCCGACACCGGCGCCGCCGGAACCACGACCCTCCCCGACAGTCAAACGCAGACGGCGCCATCGGCGTCCGCATCCACAGTACCCGAATCTACGGCGCCCGCATCCACATGTGAGCCGGACACGACCTATGAGCCGCTCTCGTTTGATCTTTCCCCGATCGAACAGGAGCCTGGCACGCCGCTTTTGATTCATTGGAACCCCTATCTGGTCTCGCCGCTCTTTGCCGACGCCGACCCCGACTTGCAAGAGGGAATGCGGGAGCTGATCATCGCCGTTCTCAACCGCCGGCTCTCCGTGACCCTGCCGAGCGAGGCGGTCGCCCAGGCGGTGCTTGCCAATTTCTTCTATGAGTTTCCCCCGGCCGCTCTCACCGAAAGCATTACCGCCGAGGGCAGCACGGTGCGCATTACTTACCGCCTTTCCCGACAGGAGCATTTGGCGGCGCTCGACACCTTCGGCAAAACCGTGGAAGAGGTGATTGCCTCCTCGGGCGTTCTTGCCGGCGACGACGACACCGTCAAGGCGCTTTTGCTCTATCACTATGTAGCCACTCATGTGACCTATTTCACCGTCGATTACGACCATTGGCAGACCAACGCTTTCTATGCCCTGACCTGCGGCAATTCGATCTGCTACGGCTTTACCGATGCCTTCAACTATCTCTTGCGGCAGGTGGGGATCGATGCCTGGCTGGTCAAGGGCTATCGCACTTTTGACCACGCCGCGCACGGCTGGAGCCTTATCCGGCTGGGCGGCTCTCTCTATTACTGCGACGCCACCTGGGAAAGCAGCATGTGCGAGGGCGCGGCCTTTTATTATTTCGGGCAGACGCAAAGTCAGCGGGCGGCCAATCTCACCATGAGCGATATCCACATCGGCGAGGGGACGCTTGCCTTTGCGCCGGCAGGGGTGGACAACCCCCGCTTTTCCGGCCTCAACGGCGACAAAATCCGCAACAGCAATTGGTCGCTCGACCGCGCCGATCACTGCTTTTTCTGGCAGGGGAAACGCTATGATTTCGGCGCGGACTGAGCTTGCCCGACCGAAAAATCCGAGGAAAGAGG